>NZ_JAHKRK010000072.1 GCF_019396355.1 Pseudonocardia nigra | reverse complement strand
GCTGGTGGGAGCTGCCGCCACCGTGGCGGGCCGACATGTTCGTGGCGGCGGCGGCCCGCCGCGGCATCGCCGTGACGCCCGCCGCGGCGTACGCGGTGGGCGCGGCACACGCGCCCAACGCCGTGCGGCTCGCGTTGGCCGCCCCGCCCGTCCCGGCCCTGGAGGCCGCGCTGGACGTCCTCTCCGGCCTGGCCCGGGGAGCGCCCGGCGACGACGGCACCGAATGATGGGGGCCATGCCGATCATCCGCCCGTACGCCCCCGCCGACCGCGCCGCGGTGGCCGACATCTGCGTCCGCACCGGTGACGTGGGCGAGGACGCGAGCGCGCTGTACCCGGACCGGGACCTGCTGCCGAACATCTTCGCCCTGCCCTACGTGGAGCTCGAGCCGGAGTTCGCGTTCGTCGCCAACGACGACGGGCAGGCCGTGGGCTACATCGTGGGCACGGCCGACACGCCCCGGTTCGTGCGACGGTTCCGTCAGGAGTGGCTGCCGCGGCTGGCCGAGCGGTATCCGCCGCTGACCGGCGAACCCACCACTCCCACCGAAGGCATGGTCAACCTGATGCACGACCCCGAGCGGATGCTCGTGCCGCAGGTCGCGGACCACCCGGCGCACCTGCACATCGACCTGCTGCCGGGCCACCAGGGTGCCGGTCTGGGGCGTGCGTTGATGACTACCTTCCTGCGCGCGCTGGGCGCCGCCGGCGTCCCGGCCGTCCACCTCGAGATGGCGAGCGCGAACACCCGCGCCAGGGCCTTCTACGACCGGATGGGGTTCCGGGAGATCGTCGTGCCGGGCCGGGAGGGCAGCACCTTCCTCGGCCGGCCCACGATCGCCCCGTGACAACGGGCCGGGCGACGCCCGGCCGGGTGCGGGACCGCCGTCCCCGCACCCGGCGCGCGGGCGGGCGCATCACCGCCGGTCGCGGCGCCCGTCGTCGACCTCGATCTCCTCGTGCCGGACGTCGGCGTCGACCTGCTCGGTGTCGCGCACCGTCTCGGTGCCCAGCCGAACGCGCTCGACCGGGTTGACCTCCGTGTCCACGGGCCGCTCGGCGTGCAGCGTGACCTCGTGCTCGGCCTCGGAGATCGCGGGTCCGTCGTAGGCCTCGCCCCGGTTGGCGTCGGTGATCGGCTCGCGCTCGACCCGGACCTCCTCGTGCGACACCGGCACGTCGACCTGCTGGTGCTCGGTGACGACGTACTTGCGCAGCCGCGCCCGGCCGGTCTCGTGGGTCTCGGTGCCGACGCGCATCCGCTCCTCCGACCGCGTCATCGCGTTGTCGGTGGAACGCCCGGACGTGTCGTGGGTCGGTCCCGCCCCGTCGCCGCGCATCCCGTAGTGCCGGAACAGGCCCTCCTCGTCCCGCGGGCTCAGCTCCTCGCCGGGATCGTGGTGCGGCGCGGCCTTCACCACGTCCTTGTCGAACGGCACGTGCAGCGCGTTGCCGTCGTAGTCGGCCCGCGCGAGCGGCACCAGGGACGAGTGGGTGCCCAGCATCCCGGTGCGGACCGACACCCATTCGGGCCGGTAGGTGTCGTTGTCGAAGTAGACCGCGTCGACGCTGCCCAGCTTGCTTCCGTCCCCGCCGCGCACCTCAGCGCCCTCGAGCCGGGTCGGGTCGTCGATGGTGATGGCCATGTTCCTGCTCCCTTCGCTGTGCTCGTCGGACACTGGAGGGGTTGTCGGGACCGGTCGCGCGGAAACCGGGGCGCTGCTGCAGGACCCGGTCGTGTGACGGAGCAGGAGGCTGGAGTCGTGGAGATCGTGACGCTGCCGTCGGAGGCGCTCACCCGGTTCGGCAGCACCGGGGTCGAGATCGGCCCAGTGGCAGGCTTCCGCGAGGCGCCGGACAAAGTCTTCGTCCACCTGGCCCGGATCGGTCCGGGCGGGGGCATCGGGCGCCACCCCGCAACGGGGTGGCAGCTCTTCGCCGTGGTCCACGGCGAGGGCTGGGTGGCGGGTGAGGACGGGCACCGCCGCCCGCTGACGGCGGACGGTGGCGAGGCGGTGCTGTGGCGGCCGGGCGAGGAGCACGAGTCGGGGTCGGAGGCGGGGATGCTCGCGGTGATCGTCGAGTCCCCGGCCCGGCCGGTGCGGCTGTGAGCGGCCGCTACCGCGGCACGCGCCAGGTCTCGCGGCGCCCGCGTAGCGTCGGGGCGTGATCGACGACGGGACGGACGTGATCGCGCACGTGGTGCGCGGCGAAGTGGTGGAATCGGTGCACCGCGGGCACCTGATCGGGTTCGGGTCGGACGGGGGCGTCGCGCTCCGCAGGGGCCGGCCGGACACCGTCTTCTTCCCGCGGTCCTCGCTCAAGCCGGTGCAGGCCGTCGCCATGCTCCGGGCGGGGCTCGACCTGGACGGCGAGCTGCTCGCCCTGGCCTGCGCGAGCCACTCCGGAGAGTCGTTCCACCTCGACGGTGCGCGTGCCGTGCTCGCCGGGGCCGGCCTCACCGAGTCCGACCTGCAGAACACGCCGACCCTCCCGCTCGACGACGGCGCCGCCTTCGCCTGGCGCGCGGCGGGGAACGGCCTGGCGTCGATCGCCCAGAACTGCTCGGGGAAGCACGCGGCGATGCTGGCCACCTGCGTCGCCGCCGGATGGGACCCCGCCGGCTACCGCGACCCGGCGCACCCGCTGCAGCAGGCCATCCGGGCCACGGTGGCGGAACTGACCGGAGACGGCGACCCGGCGCACGTCACCGTCGACGGCTGCGGCGCACCCCTGTTCTCCTGCACCGTCGCCGGGCTCGCCCGTGCGTTCTCCCGGATCGCCACCGCCGCCGCGGGTACGCCCGAGCACCGGGTGGCGGCGGCCGTCGGGGCTCACCCGCACATGGTCGGCGGGACCGGCCGCCCGGTGACCCGGATCCTCGGCGCCGTCCCGGGGCTCGTTGCGAAGGACGGCGCGGAGGGCGTCTTCGCCGCTGCGTTGCCGGACGGGCGTGCGCTGGCGGTGAAGGTCGCCGACGGCGCGGCGCGCCCGGTGCCGGTGGTGGTCGCGGCGGCGTTGCGGGCGTTGGGCGTCGAGTCGGCTGCGCTCGACGAGGTCGGCCGGGTCGACGTGCTGGGCCACGGCGAGCCGGTGGGGGCGGTCCTGGCCGCCTGAACCGCCGGTAGATCCTGCGCGTCCCCGGCCGGGTGACCAGACTGGGCCGGGTGAGGTGGAGCCGTGTCCTTCCGATCGCCGCCGCGGCCGGGGTCGCCGCGCACGACCTGCTGCAGCGCCGCCATGCGCTGTTGCGCAACTTCCCGGTAGTCGGGCACGCCCGGTACCTGATCGAGGCGATCGGGCCGGAGCTGCGGCAGTACGTCGTGGCGGGCAACGACGAGGAGCGCCCGTTCAGCCGCGACCAGCGGCGCTGGGTCTACGCCTCGGCGAAGCTCGAGAACAACTACTTCGGGTTCGGCACCGACAACGACGTCGAGCACACGCCCGGCTACGTGATCATCAAGCATCGGACGTTCGGCGGTCCGGTGCCGCCGTCGCACCCCCGGGCGGGCGAGGAGGCGTGGGTGCCGTGCGCCAAGGTGCTGGGCGCGGCCCGTGGGCGACGGCACGCGTTCCGGCCGGACTCGATCGTGAACATCTCGGGGATGAGCTTCGGCTCGCTGTCCGGCCGGGCAGTGGAGGCGCTCAACGCCGGGGCGAAGCTCGCCGGTTGCCTGCACAACACGGGTGAAGGCAGCGTCTCGCCGTACCACCGCCGCGGCGGGGAGCTGGTGTGGCAGATCGGCACCGGCTACTTCGGGTGCCGCGACTCCCGCGGCCGCTTCCAGCTGCACCGGCTCAAGGACGTGGTGGCCAGTACGCCCGTGCGGGCACTGGAGGTCAAGCTCAGCCAGGGTGCCAAGCCCGGGCTCGGCGGGCTGCTGCCGGCGGCGAAGGTGTCAGCGGAGATCGCCGAGACCCGCGGGGTTCCCGTCGGCGAGGACTGCGTGAGCCCGTCGCGGCACGCCGAGTTCGCCAGCACCGACGAGCTGCTGGACTGGGTGGAGTTGCTGGCGGCGGAGACCGGGCTGCCGGTCGGGATCAAGTCGGCGGTCGGGGACCTCGACTTCTGGGACGAGCTCACCCGGCTCATGACCGAGACCGACCGCGGTGTCGACTTCGTGACCATCGACGGCGGGGAGGGCGGCACCGGTGCCTCACCACTGGTGTTCACCGACTCGGTCGCGCTGCCGTTCCGGCTCGGCTTCAGCCGCGTCTACCGGATGTTCGCCGAGCGCGGCCTCCACGAGCAGGTGGTGTTCGTCGGCGCCGGGAAGCTGGGCCTGCCCGACAACGCCGTCGTGGCGCTGGCCCTCGGCGTCGACATGATCAACGTCGGGCGGGAGGCGATGCTTGCCGTCGGCTGCATCCAGGCGCAGAAGTGCCACACCGACACCTGCCCCACCGGCGTCGCCACCCAGAACCCCTGGCTCGCCCACGGGCTGGACCCGGCGCTCAAGTCGGTGCGCGCCGCCAACTACATCCGCACGCTCCGGCGCGACCTGCTGAAGATCGCCGACGCCGCCGGTGTGGAGCACCCCGGGCTGATCGGGTCGGACGCCGTGGAGATCCTCACCGGGCAGACCGTCGGCACGCCGCTGCACGAGGTGTACGAGTACGAGCGCGACTGGGGCTTCCCCTCGGAGGAGGACCGGCGGGCCATCGCGGAGCTGATGGCGGGATCGGCGCCGCACGGGGGGTCGGCTCCGGCTTAGCGGCCGCTGCGGTTGGTCTCGGGGCTGGCTCGGGTGAACAGCGAATGGTGTGGCTGGTCTGGCAGCCGTACCCGACTTGGGCGCACCGCGGTCACGACGAGAGTCGCTGCCGGGTAGCCGCTCAACTGGCTGTGGTCCTGTTTCAGGCAACCACAGGATAGTCCCTTATGAGACCAGACAGGAGGATCATGTGCCTGGGCCCGGGAGGCAAGATGAGTATCTCGCAAGGCGGCCACGTAATCAGTAGTTTGCCCAAGCCGACCGAAGGGTTGCTCGCGCACACAAGCAAAGCCTCCATGATCCATTCGCTATTGCAAATCCTGCATTCACTCGAATAGCTCCACCGCTCGAAAACATGTTCGACTAAACTCGGGGGCATGTCCGACGACTCGGTCGCCACCGCGTACCGCCACCTGCAGGCGGCGGTCGACGAACTGTGCGCGGCCGCGGAATCGTCGATGGCCACCGACGACGAGTTGCTGTCGGTGCTCACGCTCGCCGAGGGAATGACCCGGCGACTGGATTATCTGACCGTCTCGACCGTGGCGACGTTGCAGCGGCGGGGGACGTTCGCCGAGCGCGGCTACAAGAAGCCCGAAGGTGCGTTGGTCGACCTGCTGGGCTGGGAGTGGTTCGAGGCCCGCCGCCGCGTGACGGCCGCGGAGCACACGTGTGAGCGGGTGGAGCTGGACGACACCGTGCTGGAGGCGAAGCTCCCCGCCACCGGCAAGGCGTTCGCGGCCGGGCAGGCGAGCCTGCGGCACGTCGACGTGATCATCACCCTGCTCGCCACCCCCACCGCCGGCCGACTCAGCGAGGACCAGCGGGCCGGGGTCGAGGAAGAACTCGCCGCCCGCGCCGCCGACTACACCCCCGCCCAACTGCGCGCCTACGGCACGGATCTGATCGACCGGCTCGACCAGGACGGCCCCGCCCCCGACGACCGCCCGCACGTCCCGGTCAACACCCTGCAGGTGCGGCGGTTCCGCGACCGCCCCGGCGGCGAACTCAAAGGCCAGTTCGAGGACGCGGCCATGTTCGACACCATCGCCACCCTGATCGACGCCAAATCGAAGCCCCTCGACTCCGACGACCGCCGGGGGGCGGAGCGGCGGCAGGCCGACGCACTCGCGGACATCTGCGGGTACGTCCTCGACCACGGCGACGTCCCCGACACCGGTGGCCGGCGGCCGCACCTCACCGTGCTCATCCGCCTCGAGGACCTCGAAGACCGCGCCCGGGCGGCGATGCTCGACTTCGGCGGCACCCTCACCCCGGAATCGCTGCGGATGCTCGCCTGCGACGCCGGCGTGATCCCCATCGTGCTGAACGGAAAAGGACAGCCGCTCGACGTCGGGCGCTCGACGCGAGTTATTCCCGACGGACTCCGGCGCGCAGTGACCGCACGGGACCGGAGATGCGCGCACCCGGGATGTGACCGAGCCCCGTCCTGGTGCGAAATTCACCACGTCCTCGAATGGGAGCACGACGGCCACACCAAGCTCGACAACTTGGTCATGCTTTGTCGGGCGCACCACCGGTTGATCCACCATTCCGGATGGATCGTCCGGATCGCGGACGAGTGGCCGGAGTTCATCCCGCCGAAATGGGTGGACCCGGCGCAGAAACCGCGCCGGAACCCCCGGTGACTTCAGGCGATGGCCGCGCGGATCGGCTCCACGGGATGGTGCGCGCGCCGGGTGGTGCCGTGCGCGATCTGCTGCCGGCACGACACTCCGGTGGCCGCCACGATGGTGTCCTGCGGTTCGGCGCGTACGGCCGGGAACAGCCGGTCCTCACCCACCGACATCGAGACGTCGTAGTGCTCCGCCTCGAACCCGAACGAGCCCGCCATCCCGCAGCAGCCGGCGTCCAGCTCCACCACCTCCGCGCCCGGGATGCGCTTCAGCAAGGCCACCGTCGCGGCGGTGCCGACCTCGGCCTTCTGGTGGCAGTGGCCGTGGAACAGAATCCGCTTCCCCGCGGGCCACGAGCCATCGCGAAGGGTCAGCGCGCCGTCGTCGATGGCCTCGACGAGCAGGTCGTCCACCAGCCGGGCCCGGCCTCCCACGTCGGTGACGCGCGGGTCGTCGCCGAGCAGGGCGCGATGCTCGTCGCGCAGGGTCAGCAGGCAGGACGGTTCCACGCCCGCGATCGGGCCGGAGGTGCCGGTCAGCGCGTCGAGCAGGCCGGACGCCTGCCGTTTCGCCTGGTCGAGCATGCCCTTCGAGAACGCGGCACGGCCGCAGCAGCCGCCGTCCTCGAGCCGCACGTCCCACCCGGCCCGCTCCAGCAGCTCCACGGCGGCGATGCCGACGGCGGGCTCGGTGAAGCTCGTGAACGAGTCGGCGAGCAGGGTCAGCGGGCCGCGCGAGCCGGGGACCACGGGGCGCGGCCGGCCGCGGAACCAGCGCGGCAGCGTACGGCGGGTGAACGTGGGCAGCGGACGTTGCGGGGCGATGCCCAGACGCGCGCCCAACATCCGGCGCAGGGCCGGGACGCGGCCCGGCAGGTTCGACAGCGGGGCCGTGGCGGCGCCGAGCCGGTTCAGCGCCCGGATCCCGGCGAACACCCGCGACCGCGCCGGTGTGCCGTGCAGCTGGTGGGCGTGGTGCAGCGCCTCGCTCTTCAGCGTCGCCATGTCCACCGACAGCGGGCACTCGCTCTTGCAGGCCTTGCACATCAGGCACAGGTCGAGCGCCTCGTGCAGGCCGTCGTCGCCGAGCGCGACGTGCGGGTCGGGCTCGCTCAGCGCCTTGACGAGCGCGTTCGCGCGGCCGCGGGTGGAGTCGTGCTCGCGGCGGGTGGCCATGTAGGACGGGCACATCGCGCCGGCGTCGGTCTTGCGGCACAGGCCGATGTTCATGCAGCGGTCGGCCGCGCCGCGCATCCCGTGCTCGCCGCCGCTCACCACCGTGAAGTCCAGCGCGGTGCGCAGCGGGGGAGCGGGCGGGAGTGCGGGGTCGCGCAGGTGGTCGGTCATCGACGGCGAGTCGACGATCTTGCCGGGGTTCATCCGCGCGTCCGGGTCGAAGATCGCCTTGACCCGGCGCATCGCCTCGTAGAGCTCGTCGCCGAACAGCTGCCGGTTGAACTCGCTGCGGGCGAGCCCGTCGCCGTGCTCGGAGGAGTTCACGCCGCCGAACTCGGCGACGAGGTCGCGGATCTCCTCCGCCACCGCGCGCATCTTCACGACCTCGTCGGGCCGGCTGAGGTCGACGAACGGCCGGATGTGCAGGCAGCCCACCGAGCAGTGCCCGTAGAAGCCCGCCTGCATCCCGTGCCGGTCGAGCACCTTCGCGAACCGCTCGGTGTACTCGGCGAGCCGGCTCGGGTCGACCGCGGTGTCCTCCACGAACGCCAGGGGCCGGTTCGAGCCCTGGCTCGCGGCCATGAGCAGCCCGAGACCCGACTTGCGCACCTTGAGCAGTGCCCCCTGCTGCGCGGGCGTCTCGGCGCGCAGCGTGTGGTAGCCGTGGCCGTGGCGCTCCCACAGCGCGGTGAGCCGGTCCAGTGATGCACCGAGCTCTGCCGGGTCGTCGCCGGTGAAGGAGACGAACAGCAGCGCGTCCGGATCGTCGTGCAGGATCGTGCCGAGCGCCGCGTACTCGATCTTCTGCCGGGAGAGGTCGAGGATCGTGCGGTCCATCAGCTCGACGGCCGCCGGGTCGAGCGACAGCGCGTCCTCGGTGGCGGCGATGGCGGCCTGCGTGGAACGGAAGTGCCCCACCGCGATCACGGTGCGAGGCGGCTTCGGGACGAGCCCGACGGTCGCCTCCGTGACGACGACGAGTGTGCCCTCCGAGCCCACCACGAACTTGGCGAGGTCGAACGGTCCGTCGACGAGACGGTCCAGCCGGTAGCCGCCCGCCCGGCGCCAGAACCCGGGCATGCCGGTGCCGATGGCGCCGCGGTGGGCGTCCACCAGTGCGGGCAGCTCCCGGTACAGCCCGCCTTCGAGCGTCGACGCCGCGGCGCGACGGGCGCGCTCGGCCTCGTCCACCGGGGCGAAGTGTGCCGTCGAGGCGTCGGACAGCACCACGTCCAGCGCCTGGACGTGGTCGATCGTCATCCCGTAGCGCACCGACCCGCTGCCCGCGGAGTTGTTGCCGATCATCCCGCCGAGCGTCGCGCGGTTGGACGTGGACGTGTCGGGGCCGAACATCAACCCGTGCGCGCCCGCGGCCCTGTGAGCTGGTCCTGCACCACGCCGGGTTGCACGCGCGCGGTGCGGGCCTCCGGGTCCAGCTCGAGGATCTCGCTCATGTGCCGGGACAGGTCGAGCACCAGCGCGTCCCCGACCGTCTGCCCGGCCAGGCTGGTGGCGGCCCCGCGAGGCAGGACGGGCACGCCGTGCTCGGCGGTGATCCGAACGGCGGCGACGACGTCGCCGGCATGCCGGGGCGAGACCACCCCCCGCGGCGTGATCGCGTACATGCTCGCGTCGCGGGAGTAGAGGTGGCGGGTGTAGTCGTCGAACCCGACCTCGCCCTCGATCTCGCGCGACAGGGCGGCGGTGAGGTCGGTCATGAGGTCGGTCATCCGGCGTCGCGCAGCACGTCGAGGGCCGCCTCCACGCCTCCGGGCTTGATCGGTACCCCGGCCAGCTGCAGGCCCATCTGCACGCCGGAGAGGGTGCCGGCCAGCGTGAGGTCGTTGAAGTGGCCGAGGTGCCCGATCCGGAAGACCTTCCCGGCGAGCTTGCCGAGCCCGGCACCGAGCGACATGTCGAACCGCTCCAGGATCACCGCGCGCACGGCGTCGGCGTCGTGGCCCTCGGGCAGCAGCACCGCGGTGAGCGAGCCGGAGTGCTCGCGCTCGTCGGCGCAGAGGATCTCCAGCCCCCACGCGCGGACGGCGGCGCGGGTGGCGGCGGCGTGCCGCTGGTGGCGGGCGAAGACGTTCGGCAGCCCTTCCCCGGCGAGCATCGCGCACGCCTCGCGCAGCCCGTAGAGCAGGTTCGTGGCGGGGGTGTAGGGGAAGAAGCCGCGGGCATTGGCCTCCAGGATCGGCGCCCAGTCCCAGTACGACCGGGGGAGCCCGGCCGACCGGGACGTCTTCAGCGCCTTCGCGCTGATCGCGTTGAAACCCAGTCCCGGTGGCAGCATCAGGCCCTTCTGCGACCCGGAGACGGTGACGTCCACGCCCCACTCGTCGTGGCGGTAGTCGATCGAGGCGAGCGAGGAGATCGTGTCGACGAGCAGCAGCGCGGGGTGGCCGGCGGCGTCGATCGCGGCGCGGACGTCGGGTACCCGGCTGGTCACGCCGGTGGAGGTCTCGTTGTGCACCACGCACACGGCCTTGATCTCGTGGCCCCCGTCGGCGGCGAGCCGCTCGCCGATGGCCGCGGGGTCGGCGCCGCGCCGCCAGTCGCCGGGCAGCACCTCCACCTGCAGCCCCAGCCGCCCGGCGAGCTCGGACCAGAGCGTCGAGAAGTGGCCGGTCTCGCTCATCAGCACCCGGTCGCCGGGGCTGAGGGTGTTGACCAGCGCGGCCTCCCACGCCCCGGTGCCGGACGACGGGTAGACCACGACCGGTCCCGCCGTGCCGAACACCGGGCCCAGTGCGGGCAGCAGGGCGCGCGTGAGCTCGGCGAACTCGGGTCCGCGATGATCGATCGTGGGCGCGGACATGGCCCGCAGCACGCGGTCCGGCACGTTCGTCGGACCGGGGATCTGCAGGAAGTGCCGGCCTCCGGTGGCGGTCATCGCTCTCCCTCGCTGCTGGTCGAGACGCTCTCGCATCGTGGAAGTGGTCTACCGCATAGCGGCCGAGTCGTCCACTCTTGGTGCCGGAAGCACGGCAGCAACGATTTCGCCGGGGTTGACGCTGAGATGTAAGCACGCCCATACTTCCGCCCGGAATTGGACTTCCGCATTACGGAACGCGTACCTCCCGCCATCGCCTGCCGTGAGGAACTGCCCATGTCCTTCGAAGTCATCTCGATCCTCGCGCTGGTGGCCGCGTTCGTCATCGCCACCGTGTTCCCGATCAACCTCGGGGCGCTCTCGCTCGTCGCCGCGTTCGTCATCGGCTCGCTGGTGCTCGAGGGGAGCCCGGACGACGTCGCCGACGGGATCTTCGCGCAGTTCCCCGGCAGCCTGTTCGTGATCCTGGTCGGCGTCACGTTCCTCTTCGCGATCGCCCGGGCCAACGGCACCGTCGACTGGCTCGTGCACGTCGCGGTCAAGGGTGTGGGCGGCCGGATCGCCCTGATCCCGTGGATCATGTTCGCGGTCACCGGGGTGCTCACGGCGTTCGGCTCCGTGGTGCCCGCAGCGGTCGCGATCATCGCGCCGATCGGGCTCAGCTTCGCCGTGCGCCACAAGATCAACCCGGTGCTGATGGGTCTGTCGATCATCAACGGGGCCAGCGCGGGCGGCTTCTCCCCGATCAGCATCTTCGGCGTCATCACCAACACGGTGGTGGCCGAGAACGACCTCCCCGGCAGCCCGCTGATCCTGTTCCTCGGCAGCCTGATCTTCAACGTGCTGCTGAACGTCGTGATGTTCTTCCTCTTCGGCGGACGGAAGCTGCTGGGTCGCCGGGCCGAGGAGGGGCCGGTGGGCGCGGCGGAGCCGGGCGCGACGCAGCTCGCCAAGGGCGGCCCCGGCGCGGCGAAGGCCACCACCAGCGGAGCCACCGGCGCGTCTTTCAAGGAAGGCGACCACGAACCGGTCACCACGCTCGACCTGAACCGGTCGCTGACCCTCGTCGCGCTCGTCGGCGTGGCGGTCGGGGCACTCGGGTTCGGCCTCGACGTCGGCCTGCTCGCCATCACCGCCGCCGTGCTGCTCTCGTTTCTGGCCCCGAAGGCCTACAAGGGTGCCGTGGCCCAGGTCGCGTGGCCGACCGTGCTGCTGATCTGCGGCATCGTCACCTACGTCAACCTCATGCAGGAGATCGGCACGATCGACTTCCTGGGCAACCAGGTCGCGTCGATCGGCGTCCCGCTGCTCGCCGCGCTGATCATCTGCTACATCGGGGCCGCGGTCTCCGCGTTCGCCTCCACCACCGGCATCCTCGGCGCCCTGATCCCGCTCGCGGTGCCGTTCCTGCTCGCGGGCGAGGTCGGCGCGATCGGGCTCATCACGGCGCTCGCGATCTCCTCGTCGATCGTCGACTCCAGCCCGTTCTCCACCTCGGGTGCCCTGGTCACGGCCAACACCCCCGACGAGCAGCGCGACTACGTCTACCGCCGGCTGATGCGGTGGGGATTCTCGATGGTGGCGATCGGCCCGGTGGTCACCTGGCTGCTGCTGGTGGTGCCGGGTTGGCTGTAGGCATGCCGCAACCTGACGACGGCCCGCTCGCCGGGCTCACGGTGCTCGAGATCGGCGTGTTCATGGCGGCCCCGTTCGCCACCATGCAGCTCGCCGATCTCGGCGCCCGGGTCATCAAGATCGAGAATCCGGCGGCGCCCGATCCCACGCGAGCGACCGCGCCGTTCCTCGAGGGCGGCGACGGGACGCGCCACAGCTCGCCGTACGCCCGCCTCAACCGGAACAAGGAGTCGGTGGTGCTCGACCTCAAGTCCGACGCGGGCCGCGCCGCCTTCCTCCGGCTCGTCGCGGGCGCCGATGCGCTCGTCGAGAACCTCCGGCCGGGCGCGCTGCGCCGGCTCGGGCTCGGCCCGGACGAGCTCACGGCGCACAACCCCCGGCTGGTGTACGCCTCGGCGTCGGGGTTCGGGCAGGACGGGCCGCTGGCCGCGCTGCCCGGCCTCGACATCATGGCCCAGGCCCGCTCCGGGCTGATGAGCATCACCGGTACCCCGGACGGCGACCCGGTCAAGGTCGGCGTGCCGATCTGCGACCTGGTCAGCGGTCTGTACACGGCGCTCGCGGTCACCGCCGCCTTGCGCCAGCGGGACCGGGACGGGCGCGGGCAGCGGGTGGACGTGTCGCTGCTCGAGTCGGCCGTCTCCCTCGCCGTGTGGGAGGCCGGGAAGTACTTCGCCACCGGCGAGGTCGGTCGGCCGCTCGGGTCCGCGCACCAGACGCAGGCGCCCTACCAGGCGGTGCGGTGCGCGGACGGCTGGGTGACCCTCGGGGCGATCACGCCCAAGACCTGGGACGGGCTCTGCACCGCGCTCGACCTGCCGCACCTGCACGACGACCCGCGCTACGCCGACTCGGCCGCCCGGCACGACCGCCGGGACGAGCTGATCGGCGCGATCGAGGAGGCCACGACGGCCCGGCCGAGCGCCGACGTCGTCGCAGCCCTGGAGGCCGCGGGCGTGCCGTGTGCGCCGATCAACGACTACGGCCAGGTGTTCACCGACGCGCACCTCGCCCAGCGCGACTACTTCTGGGACGCCGAGCACCCCGATCTCGGGCCGGTCCGCCAGCTCGGGTCGCCGATGCGGCTGTCGCGCACTCCCGCCCGGCGTGGCGGGGCCGGACCGGTGCTCGGGGCCGACACCCGCGCGGTGCTCGCGGAGGTCGGGTACAGCGATGCGGAGATCGGGGCCATGATCGAGGGGGAGGTGGCGGAATGACCGACGAGCTACTGGTGGAGCGCGGCGGGGTGGCGCTGCGCGTCACGTTCAACCGGCCGCAGGCGCACAACGCGCTCACGTTCGCGATGTACGAGGGCCTGTACGAGGCGTGCGAGACAGCGGACGCCGACCCGGACATACGGGTGCTCGTGCTGCGCGGCGCGGGTGGCAAGGCCTTCGTCTCCGGCACCGACATCGCGCAGTTCGCCGGCTTCGACGGCGCCGACGGGGTGGCCTACGAGGAGCGGATCACGCGCGTCGTCCGCAGGCTGGAGGACACGGGCGTGCCCACCGTGGCCGCCGTCGACGGCTACTGCATCGGCGGCGGTCTGGCCCTCGCGGCGGCCTGCGACCTGCGGATCGCCACCGCCGGGTCCCGGTTCGGCATCCCGATCGCGCGGACGCTGGGCAACTGCCTGTCGATGGACACCGCCGCTCTGCTGGTTGCGCACCTCGGGCAGGCCCGCGCGCTCGACATGCTGTTGCGGGCCCGGCTGCTGGACGCCGCCGAGGTGCACGCCGCAGGCTTCGTCACCCAGCTCGCCGACGACGCGGCCGGGCTCGACGCGGCGCTCGCCGACACCATCGCGTCCCTCGCGTCGCACGCCCCGCTGAGCATGTGGGCCACCAAGGCGGCGATCCGCCGGCTGCGGCGCGCCGGGCTGCCCGACGGCGACGACATCGTGGAGCGCGTCTACGCCAGCGCCGACTTCCAGGCCGCCGTGCGCTCCTTCGGGGCCAAGCAGCGACCGACGTGGAAGGGGGTCTGACCGGCGCGCACTAGGCTCGGGAGTCCGCAACTGGCGCAGGGAGAACCATGGGTGGTGTGACGCAGCCGGACCGCAGCGGGGGTGTGCAGTCCCTCGACCGGGCGTTCGCGCTGCTCGAGCACATGGCAGCGGCGGGCGGCGACCTCGCGCTGTCCGAGCTCGCCGCCCGGTCCGGCCTGCCGCTGCCCACGATCCACCGGATCATCCGCACGCTCGTCGCGTCCGGGTACGTGCGGCAGCTGCCGTCGCGCCGCTACGCGCTCGGGCCCCGGCTGATCGGGCTCGGCGACGCGGCTTCACGGATGCTGGGCGAGTGGGCCCGCCCGCAGCTCGCCGAGTTGGTGGACCAGGCGGGGGAGACCGCGAACCTGGCCATGCTCGACGGCGATGCCGTGGTCTACGTGGCGCAGGTGCCGTCGCGGCACTCGATGCGGATGTTCACCGAGGTGGGCAGGCGGGTGCCGGTGCACTGCACCGGCGTGGGCAAGGTGCTGCTGGCGCAGCTGCCGCCGCCGGACGTCCGCGGGCTGCTCGCCCGCACCGGCATGGTGGCGCAGACCCCGCACACGATCATCGACCCGGACCGGCTGGCCCGCGAGCTGGAGCGGATCCGGCACCAGGGCTACGCCGTCGACGACGCCGAGCAGGAGCTGGGCGTGCGGTGCGTCGCCGTCGCGGTGCCCGGCGGCCCGTCCACCACCGCCCTGTCGGTCTCCGGCCCGGAGACCCGGGTGACGTGGGCGGCCGTCGAGCGGATCGTCCCGCTGTTGCAGCGGGCCGCCGCGGCGCTCGCCGGCGACCTCGCCGGTCGCGGCGCGATGACCCGAGCGTCGTTTCGATGATCGTCACCGCGGGTACGGGTGCTGCGTGGCGACCACGTCCGATCTGCAGCTGGAGGAGCCCGAGAGGGCTGGACGCCGCACGGAGGTCGCGCAGCGCGTCGCGTGGGGCGTGTTCGCGCTCATCGCGCTCGCCGCGCTCGCCGGCCTGATCGGGCCGGGGCCGCTGAGCTCGGCCACGGTCACCGACCCGTCGGGGCTCGTCCGGATCGACTACGACCGCTTCACACGCTTCAAGGGCGACTCCAGCCTCCAGTTGCAGGTGCAGCCCGCGAAGCCCGGTACGGCCGAGGTGTGGATCTCCTCGGAGTTCCTGTCCGGCGTGCAGATCCAGCAGGTGTGGCCGCAGCCGGACACGTGGACGGCCGCGAACGGCGGTGACGTGCTCACGTTCCCGGTCAGCGACACGGATCCGGTCACCGTCGAGATGCAGGTCCGGCCCGACCACATCGGGATGCTCCGTGGCGCGATCGGCGTACCGGGCGGGGAGCCGGCGCAGTTCTGGCAGTTCGGCTACCCCTGATTTCCGCTGCCCCTCTTCGAGGAAGGAACCCGACGTGGACGCGATCCTGCGCGCTGCGATCGTCTACGTGGCGCTGCTGGTGATCTTCCGGGTCATGGGCAAGCGCGCGCTCGCTCAGGTCACGACGTTCGACCTCGTCGTCCTGCTCATCGTGTCCGAGGCCACCCAGCAGGCGCTGCTCGGCGAGGACTACTCGATCTCGATGGCGGTGCTGGTCGTGCTCACGCTGGTGGGGCTCGAACGCATCGGCGACTACGTCAGCTGGCGCTTCCCGAAGGCCGGCCAGATCATCGACGGCGCGCCGGTGGTGCTGATCGACCGCGGCACGCCGCTGCAGGACCGGATGCGCCGCCACCACATCCGGATGGACGAAATCCTCCAGGAGGCGCGCACCAACCAGGGCCTGAGGAGCGCCGACGAGATCGACTACGCCGTGCTCGAACGCTCGGACACGATCAGCATCGTCCCGAAGCAGAGCTAGCCCCGCGGCCTCATGCTGGAGATCAGCTTTCTGGACGTACTGCTCGTTGCGGCCGGCGCGTTGGCGGTCGTCACGGTCGCGGTGTCGGGGCTCATCCGGCAGTTGCCTGTCTCGGAGCCGTTGGTCGCCCTGCTCGTCGGCGTGCTGCTCGGCCCGCAGGTCGTCGGGGCGCTCGACGCGGAGCCGCTGACCGTGGAGTCGGCGCACCTGCACGATGCGTCCCGGCTGCTCCTGGCGCTGTCGGTCGTGGCGGTGGCGCTGCGCTATCCCCGCGAGGCGGTTCTCCGTCGCTGGCGTCCGGTCGCCCTGCTGCTCGTCGTGGTCATGCCGCTGATGGCGGTGACGACGGCTGCGGTCGCCGCGACCGTCCTCGGTGTCGGCCTCGGGGTCGCGGCCCTGCTGGGCGCTGCGCTCGCCCCCACCGACCCGGTGCTGGCGTCGAGCGTCGTGACCGGACGCCCGGCGGAGAAGACCCTGCCGGGCCGGGACCGGGAGGTGCTGTCGCTGGAGTCCGGGGCGAACGACGGGCTGGCGTTCCCCCTGGTGCTCGCCGCGCTCGCGGTGGCGGCACCGCTCGGGGCCGGGGCCGCCACCGGGGAGGCGGTCTACGCCGTGCTGGGCGCCGTCGTGCTCGGCGGCGGCCTCGGCTGGCTCGGGGCGCGGGCACTGGCGTACGCCGAGAGCCGCCGGGAGGCCGAGCGGACGCCGACACTGCTGTTCACCGTCTTCCTCGCCCTCGCCGTGCTCGGCGCGTCGGGCCTGTTCCGCCTCGACGGGGTCCTCGCCGCGTTCGCCGCCGGGATCGCGTTCAACCTCGCGGGCAAGGGTGACGAGCGCGCCCGCGATGCCGGGCTCAACGAGTCGGTGAACCGGATGGCGGCGTTGCCGTTCTTCGTCTACCTCGGGGCGGTGCTCCCGTGGGCCGAGTGGGCTGCCCTGGGCTGGCCGGGGGTGGCGCTCGCGGTCGGCGTGCTGCTGCTGCGTCGCCTGCCGTGGCTGCTGCTCCTCGCCCGTCCCCTGGGTCTCCGTCGGCCGGACGCGGTCTACCTCGGGTGGTTCGGTCCGATCGGCGTCTCCGCGATCTTCTACCTCACGCTCGTGGCGGAGCGCGGCGCCGCGACGCCCGAGCTGCTCGCCGCAGGCTCGCTCGTCGTCACGGCGAGCCTCGTGGCGCACGGCATCACGTCGTCCCCGGGCGTCGCCCTCTACCGCCGCCGCGTGCAGGAGCGAGCCACCGCCGGCGATTGAGCCGACCGACCCTCGGGTAGGCGATGGCCATGACGGCGGGGCAGGCAGCGACGAACGGCAGCAACGACGGCACGGGAACGGTTCCGCGGGTCGTGGTGGTCGGCGGGGGGTTCGCGGGGTTCCACGCCGCGAAGGCGCTGTCCCGGCGGCTCGCGGGCACCGCGGAGATCGTCCTCGTCAACCCCACCGACTACTTCCTGTACCTGCCGCTGCTGCCCGAGGTGGCCGCCGGGATCCTCGACCCGCGCCGGGTGTCGATCTCGCTCGCGGCGACGCTGCCCGGGGTGCGGCTGGTCCTCGGTGAGGTCGACGCCGTCGACCTGCAGCAGCGGCGGGTGAGCTGGGTCGGCCCGGAGGGCGGCCGCGACGAGAGCGGCTACGACCGCCTCGTGCTCGCGGTGGGCAGCGTCAACAAGCTCTTGCCGATCCCCGGGGTCGCCGAGCACGCGCACGGGTTCCGGGGCATCCCGGAGGCGCTCTACCTGCGCGACCACGTCACCCGGCAGGTCGAGCTCGCGGCGACGACCGACGACCCGGCGGAACGGGAGGCCCGTTGCACGTTCGTGGTCGTCGGCGCCGGCTACACGGGCACCGAGGTCGCGGCCCAGGGCCCGCTGCTCACCGACGCGCTCGCCCGCAGGCACAGCGGCCTGCGCGGGCAGAAGATGCGCTGGATGCTGCTCGACCTCGCCCCGCGCGTGCTCCCCGGGCTCGACGACCGGCTGGCCGGGACGGCCGACCGGGTGCTGCGCGAGCGCGGGGTCGAGGTGCGAACGGGCGAGTCCGTCGAGGAGGCGACGGCCGACGGCGTGCGGCTCACCACCGGCGAGGAGGTGGCCGCGCGCACGCTCGTGTGGTGCGTCGGGGTGCGGCCGGACCCGCTCGTCGAGGGCATCGGGCTGGAGACGCAGAAGGGCAGGCTCGTCGTCGACGAGTGCCTGGGCGTCCCCGGCCACCCGGCGGTCTTCGCGTGCGGGGACGCCGCCGCGGTGCCCGACGTGACCCGCCCCGGCGAGGTCACCGCGATGACGGCCCAGCACGCCGTGCGCCAGGGGAAGCTGGCCGGGCGCAACGTCGCCGCGTCGCTGGGCCGGGGCACCCGGGCCGGCTACCGGCACCACGACCTCGGTTTCGTGGTGGAGCTGGGCGGGCGGGACGCTGCCGCGAACCCGCTGCACGTGCCGCTGGAAGGGCTCCCGGCGAAGGCCGTGACCCGCGGCTACCACCTGCTCTCGATGCCGGGCAACCGCCTGCGCACCGCCACCGACTGGGCGCTCGACGCCTTGCTGCCGCGCCAGACCGTGCAGCTGGGGCTCGTCCGCTCGCCCGAGGTGCCGCTGGAGACGGCTTCACCCGAACTGCCGCACCGTCCCGGGCGAACGTCGACATAACGGTCTGCTGACGGCCATTGCGCTGGTGGTGTCGGCGGTGTGTGGTGGCGGGTACCTCGTGACCGGAGGTGAGCGGAATGGCGGACGCGAACGAGGCAGGCCGAGCGGCGTGGACGGCGGACGACGACCGTCAGCTCGCCGAGGCGGTGCGGCTGCTGCATGCCGGCGAGGACGTGAACACGCGGCCGGGGGAGACCTGCGTGCCGCACTGGGTGATGGTGGCGCTCCTGCTGGGCCTGGTGGCGCTCACCGGCTCGGCCGTCGCCGTCGTCCTGGTGGCCGCGGTCGGAGCGGTGTGGTGGCTGTTGCACACCGAGGCGACGGCGGAACCGCGCGACGGCCAGGAGGACGGGCCGGTGCCCCGGGGGCCGTTCGGCGGCCCGGGGATCTGGCTCTGAGCGATCGCCTGACCAGGACCGGGAGGGGATGACGGAGTGGTCCTGGTCCTGACGTTCGGCGTCGTGCTGCTGGTGACGGTCGCGCTGTCCGGCCTGGCTGCGCGCTCGGTGCTGTCCACGGCGCTGGTGTTCCTCGTGGCGGGCGCGCTGGTCGGCCCGGGGTTCCTCGGGCTGATCGAGGTGTCCCCGGACGGGCCGATGGTGAGCACGCTCGCCGATCTGGCGCTGTTCACCGTGCTGTTCGTCGACGGCGGCCGCCTGCCGCTGCGCCAGCTGCGCACCGGGTGGCGGCTCTCGGGCCGGGCACTCGGGCTCGGCATGCCGCTGACGATGCTGCTCCTCGCCGTCGCGGGCCACTTCCTGGTGGGCCTGGACTGGACGACCGCGCTGCTGCTCGGCGCGATCCTCTCGCCCACCGACCCCGTCTTCGCCTCGACGATCGTGAGCCGCACCCAGGTGCCGCGCAGGCTGCGCAAGCTGCTCAACATCGAGTCCGGCGTGAACGACGGGCTCGCCCTGCCGTTCGTGCTGCTGTTCCTCTCGCTGACGACCGGAGCCGACGCCAGGCTGGGCTCGATCGGGCTGGAGCTGGTGCTCGGGATCGCGTTCGGCGTCGCGCTGCCGCTACTGGTCGCCCTGCTGTACCGGATCCCGGTGCTCGGGGCGGAACCCCGACTGCAGCCGCTGGGTCCGCTCGCGCTCGCCGTCGTGCTCTACGGGCTGTGTCACCTGACCCACGCCAACCCCTACCTCGCCGCGTTCGCCGCCGGGATCACGCTCGCCACCGTCGCGCCGGCGGCGTCCCGCGCCTTCCACGAGTTCGGTGACCTGGTCTCGGAGCTGACGAAGTTCGCCGCGGTACTGGTGTTCGGCGCGCTGCTCACCCCGGCGTTCTTCCTGGACCTCAGCGTGGGCGAGTGGGCGGTCGCGCTGCTGTCGCTGCTGCTGGTGCGCCCGCTGTCGGTGCTGGTGTCGCTCTGGCGGGCCGGGCTGCCCAAGCGGGAGCGCTACGCCGCGGCGTGGTTCGGCCCGAAGGGGTTCGCCTCGGTGGTCTACGGGCTGTTGGTGGTGCAGTCCGGGATCCCGGCGGCGCAGACGGTGTTCGAGCTGGTCGCGCTGACGATCGCGGTGTCGATCGTGGCGCACAGCATGACCGACGTCCCCGTGTCGAAGGCGTTCGACGTGGAGGAGATCGCCGGGCTGCCGGGCGATCCGGAGCCCGCGCGCCCCGGGAGCGGTTAGGGCGCGAGCTCCAGCGCCCGGGCGATCGGGACGCCCGGCCGGTAGGCGAGATGCAGGTAGGTCGGGGCGTCGAGCACGGTGAGGTCGGCGCGCGCGCCCGCGGCGAGCACGCCGACGTCGTCGCGGCGCAGCGACCGGGCCCCGCCGGCGGTGACGGCCCACAGCGCTTCGGCGGGCGTCATCCCCATCTCGCGCACGGCCAGTGCGACGGCCAGCGGGACCGAGGACGAGTAGCAGGTGCCGGGGTTGCAGTCGGTGGCCAGCGCGACGGTGACGCCCGCGTCGAGGAGCCGTCGCGCGTCGGGGTACGGCGAGCGCGTGCAGAACTCCACCCCGGGCAGCAGCGTGGCCACGGTGTCGCTGCCGGCGAGGGCCTCGACGTCGGCGTCCGACAGGTGCGTGCAGTGGTCCACGCTGGCCGCACCGAGCTCCACCGCGAGCCGGACGCCCGGTCCGGCCGCGAGCTGGTTGCCGTGCACCCGCAGCCCCAGCCCGGCCGCCCGGCCCGCCTCGAGCACCGCGCGGGCCTCGTCGCCGTCGAAGGCGTGCGGGCTGGCCGGCTCGCAGAACACGTCGACCCAGCGGGCGTGCGGGGCGCAGGCCGTGAGCATCTCGCCGCACACGAGCCGGACGTACTCGTCACGCTCCGCGCCGGACGGCACGACGTGCGCGCCGAGGAAGGTGGTCTCGGGCGTCACCTCCGCGGCGAGCCGCAGTGCGCGTTCTTCGTCGGCCACCGTGAGGCCGTAGCCGCTCTTGATCTCCACGGTCGTCGTGCCCTGCGCGCGCATCTCCGCCACCCGCCGGGCGAGCAGCGCGCGCAGGTCGTCGTCCCGGGCCGCGCGGGTGGCGGCCACCGTGGTGCCGATGCCGCCGCCGTCGTAGCGCTCCCCGGCCATCCGCGCGGCGAACTCCGCGGCCCGGTCGCCGGCGAACACCAGGTGCGAGTGCCCGTCCACGAACCCGGGGACGACCGCGCGCCCGCCGAGGTCGACCCGCGCGTCGGCAGGCGGGGCCTGGCCGGCGGAGCCCACCCATGCGACCCGCCCGCCGTCGACGACGAGCGCCGCATCGGCAAGCACCCCGAGCGGTGACCCGTCCCCGTGCGCGCGATCGTTGGTGACGAGCTCGGAGATCCCGGTGACCACCGTCGCCGTCACGACGGCACACATCCCGTGTGGTCCGCACACAGCGCCGGCGCTGTGTGCCGTCTCGAGCGGGTGTGTGCCGTCATCGGTCCCTCCAGAGCGGCGCGATCGCATCCGTCAGCAGCCTGCCTACCGCGCCGAGGCGGTGCTCGCCGCCCGCGACCACCACGTCGCCGTCCACGATCACGGTGTCGACGTCCGCGGCCGTCGCCGCGAACAGGATCTGCGCCGGGTCGCAGCCCGCGGTGCGCACGGTATCGGTACGCACGGCCACGAGGTCCGCGCGCGCCCCGGCGGCGAGCCACCCGGCGTCCGGCCACCCCAGGGCGTCGTGGCGGGTCAGGGCGGCCAGCAGCTCGCCGGGGGTGAACGCGTCGCGTTCCCCGGTGCGCAGTCGCTCGTGCATCTCGACGGCGCGCGCCTCCTCGAACGGGTCGACGACGGCGTGCTGGTCGCTGCCCAGCGACAGCGGGACGCCCGCGGCGCGCAGCGCCTGCGCCGGGCCGATGCCGTCGGCGAGGTCGCGCTCGGTGGTGGGGCACAGGCACACGCCGGTGCCGGCCCCGCCGAGGGCAGCCACGTCCGCGCCGGTCAGGTGGGTGGCGTGCACGGCTGTCGTGGCGGTGGAGAGCACGCCCTCGGCCGCGAGCAGCGCGGTGGGGGTGAGGCCGTGGTGGGCGAGGCAAGCCTCGTTCTCGGCCGGTTGCTCGGACAGGTGGACGTGCAGCGGGCGCCCCGCCGCCACCGCCGCCACCGTGCCCAGTGCGGCCCGCGGCACCGCCCGCACCGAGTGCACGGCGACACCGACCCGCATCCCCGACGTCTCGCGGAGCTCGCCCACCCTCGCCGCCCAGGCGCCGGCGCCGCCGTCGGAGAACCGCCGCTGCACGTCGTCGAGCGGGCGGTGGCCGCCGGCGTCCAGGCCGCCTGCGAGGTAGCAGGTGTCGAGCAGGGTCAGCCGGATGCCGGCGTCGGCGGCGGCCGCGCACAGCGCGTGCGCCATCGCGTTCGGGTCGGCATAGGGCCGCCCCGCGGGATCGTGGTGCAGGTAGTGGAACTCGCCGACCGCGGTGACCCCGGCGAGCGCCATCTCGGCGTAGGCCGCGCGCGCGAGCGCCAGGTAGGAGGCCGGATCCAGCCGGGCGGCCACGGCGTACATCCGCTCGCGCCAGGTCCAGAACGTGCCGCCGTCGTCGTGGGTACGCCCCCGCAACGCACGGTGGAAGGCATGGCTGTGCACGTTCGCGAACCCCGGGAGCACGACGCCGGGCAGCCGCCTGGCGCCCCCGGGGCGTGAACCCGGCCGCACCTCGCGGAACCGCCCGCCGTCCACGACGAACAGCACGTCGGCGGCGGGACCGTCCGGCAGCAGCGCCCAGCCCGCCCAGAAGTCGGTCACCGGGCGAGGTCCTCCAGCACCGCGGCCAGCGCGTCGACACCCGCCACGCAGTCGGCCTCCTCGGCGTGCTCCTCGGGTGAGTGCGAGATCCCGGTCGGGTTGCGGACGAACAGCATGGCCGTCGGGACGCCCGCCGCCGCGAGGATGCCCGCGTCGTGCCCCGCGCCCGTCGGCAGCACGGGGGCGTCGCCGAGCAGCGCGGCGAGGCGGCGGACCAGGGCGGGGTCGAAGTCCGTGGGGCCGGTCCACGACTCCTCCGCCACGGTCCCGCCGTGCTCGTCCACGAGCGCGGCGAGCTCCGCGACGACGGCGTGCACCCGCTCGTCGTCGGCGCCGCGCGCGTCCAGCCAGCCGGTGACGCGGGACGGGATCGCGTTCACCCCGTTCGGCTCGACGAGCACCTTCCCGCAGGTGGCCACGGCCTCGTGCCGCGCCGCAGCCGTGCGCGCGGCCAGCACGATCGCGGCGAACGCGAGCATCGGGTCGTCCCGGTCGGCGAGCCGGGTCGTCCCGGCGTGGTCGGCCCGGCCCGGCAGGTCGAACCGCCACCGCCCGTGGGGCCAGATCGCGGAGCCGACGGCCACCGGGCGGTCGAGGTCGACCAGCCCTCGGCCCTGCTCGACGTGCAGCTCGACGAACGTCCCGATCCGCCGCAGGGTCTCCTCGTCGCGACCCAGGTGGCCCGGGTCGTGCCCGGCGCGCGCCATCGCCTCGCCCATTGGCACCCCGTCGGCGTCGCGCAACGCCCGGCCGCGGTCCGCGTCCAGGGCGCCCGTGATCAGCCGCGACCCGGCGCACGCGACGCCGAACCGCGCGCCCTCCTCGTCGCCGAAGTGCGCCACGGCGATCGGCCGGGCCGGGACGAACCCGCGCTCACGGAGCGCGTCCACGGCGGCGAACGCCGACACGACGCCGAGCGGGCCGTCGAACGCCCCGCCGTCGGGCACCGAGTCCAGGTGCGAGCCGGCGACGATGCCCGGCCCATCCGCGTCGGGGTCGCCCCACCAGGCCCACTGGTTGCCCGCCCGGTCGGTGACGACGTCGAGGCCCCGGTCGGCCGCGGCGGAGGCGAACCACTCGCGCAGCGCCGCGTCCTCGGGTGTCCAGGCGAACCGCCGGTACCCCCCGGTCCGCGGATCGCGCCCGAGGGGCGCGACCTCACCCCACAAGCCGGCAAAACTCACGCCGGGGGCGGGGGGCGTCACCGGGGCTCCGTCATCGGGACTCGGAGGGCGTGTTGCGCTGCCACCTCGCTCGCGTCCTCGTAGCCGGCGTCGGCGTGGCGCAGCACGCCCGTTCCGGGGTCGTTGGTCAGCACGCGCTCGATCTTCTGCGCCGCCAGGTCGGTGCCGTCGGCCACCGTCACCTGGCCGGCGTGCAGCGACCGGCCGATCCCGACGCCGCCGCCGTGGTGGATCGACACCCACGTCGCGCCGGAGGCGGTGTTGACCAGCGCGTTGAGCAGCGGCCAGTCGGCGATCGCGTCCGACCCGTCGGCCATCGCCTCGGTCTCCCGGTACGGCGAGGCCACCGAGCCCGTGTCGAGGTGGTCGCGCCCCATCGCGAGCGGCGCCGACACCGCTCCCGAGGCGACCAGCTCGTTGAACCGCAGCCCGGCCCGGTCGCGTTCGCCCTGCCCGAGCCAGCAGATCCGGGCCGGCAGGCCCTGGAACGCCACCCGTTCCCGTGCGGCGCGGATCCAGCGGTGCAGGTGGTCGTCGTCGAGGAACAGCTCGAGCACGGCGTCGTCGGTGGCGGCGATGTCGGCCGGGTCGCCGGACAGCGCCGCCCACCGGAACGGGCCCTTGCCCTGGCAGAACAGCGGCCGGATGTAGGCGGGCACGAACCCGGGGTAGGCGAACGCCCGGTCGTAGCCGCCCTGGCGGGCCTCGTCGCGCAGCGAGTTGCCGTAGTCGAACACCTCGGCACCCGCGTCGAGGAACCCGACCATCGCCTCCACGTGGCGGGCCATCGACTCCCGCGCCCGGTCGGTGAACTCCTCCGGCTTCTTCGCGGCGTAGTCGTCCCAGTCGTCCAGGTCGACGCCCTCGGGGAGGTAGGCCAGCGGGTCGTGCGCCGAGGTCTGGTCGGTGACGATGTCGACCTCGACGCCACGGCGCAGGATCTCCGGCAGCACCGTGGCGCAGTTGCCCACGACGCCCACCGACAGGGCCTCACCCGCGGCCTTGCTCTCCGCACAGATGCGCAACGCCTCGTCCAGCGACTCGGCGAGCCGGTCGAGGTAGCGGTGCTCCACCCGCCGCCGCAGCCGGGCGGCGTCGACGTCGATCACGAGGCAGACGCCGCCGTTGAGGGTGACCGCCAGCGGTTGTGCGCCGCCCATCCCGCCGCACCCGCCGGTGACGGTCAACGTGCCGGCGAGGGTGCCGCCGAACCGCTTGGCGGCGATGGCCGCGAACGTCTCGTAGGTGCCCTGCAGGATGCCCTGGGTGCCGATGTAGATCCACGAACCCGCGGTCATCTGGCCGTACATCGTGAGGCCGAGGCGTTCGAGCCGCCGGAACTCCGGCCAGGTCGCCCAGTCCCCGACCAGGTTGGAGTTGGCGATCAGCACCCGGGGTGCCCACTCGTGCGTGCGCAGCACCCCGACCGGCCGCCCGGACTGCACGAGCATCGTCTCGTCGTCGGCGAGCGTGGTGAGGGTGCGCACCATCGCGTCGAAGGACGGCCAGTCCCGCGCCGCGCGGCCGGTGCCGCCGTAGACCACGAGATCGTTGGGCCGTTCGGCGACCTCGGGGTCGAGGTTGTTCTGCAGCATCCGCAGCGGTGCCTCGGTCTGCCACGACCGTGCGGTCAGGGTGGTGCCGCGGGCGGCGCGGACGGGACGGGCGCCTTCCATAATGTGCCTCCTTCGTCGGCTCGTGAGTGGAAAACGTTGCCCTGGCGACGTTTTCCACTCACGGGCGCGTCAGCGCAGGGCTCCGGTGACGGACTCCGCGGCGGCCAGTGCCTCGCCGGAGGCGACGTAGCCGACCGCGGCCTCGATCTCGGGGGCCAGGTGGCGGTCCGGGCCGGGCCCGGCGACGTGCGCGCGGAGCCCGTCGCGGACCGCGGCGGTGGCCGGGGCCGGGGTGAGCGGGGCGCGCAGGTCGATGGCGCGGGCCGCGGTGAGCAGCTCGATCGCGACCACGCGGGTGAGCCCGTCGACGGCGCGGCGCAGCTTGCGGGCCGCCGACCAGCCCATCGACACGTGGTCCTCCTGCATCGCGCTGGACGGGATCGAGTCCACCGAGGCGGGCGCGGCCAGGCGCTTGAGCTCGGAGACGATGCCGGCCTGGGTGTACTGGGCGATCATGTGCCCGGAGTCGACGCCGGGGTCGTCGGCGAGGAACGCGGGCAGCCCGTGGTTGCGCGCCACGTCGAGGAACCGGTCGGTGCGCCGCTCACTGATCGAGGCGAGGTCGGCGACGCCGATGGCGAGGAAGTCGAGCACGTAGGCGATCGGGGCGCCGTGGAAGTTGCCGTTGCTCTCCACCCGGCCGTCGAGAGTGACGACCGGGTTGTCGACGGCGGCCGCCAGCTCCCGGCCCGCGACGGTCTCGGCGTGCGCGAGCGTGTCGCGCACGGCGCCGTGCACCTGGGGTGCGCAGCGCAGCGAGTAGGCGTCCTGCACCCGGGTGCACGACGGGTTGCGGTGGCTGGCCATGATCGCGGAGTCGGCGAGCAGCGCGTAGAGGTTCGCCGCGCTGTCGGCCTGCCCGGGGTGCGGGCGCATCGCCTGCAGGTCGGCGGCGAATGCGGCGTCGGTGCCCAGCAGCGCCTCCACGCTCATGGCCGCGGCGACGTCGGCGGTGCGCAGCAGCAGGCGCAGGTCGGCACAGGCAAGCACCAGCATGCCGAGCATGCCGTCGGTGCCGTTGATGAGCGCCAGCCCTTCCTTTTCCGCGAGGACGAGCGGCGAGATGCCGGCGGCCGCCAGCGCGTCGGCGGCGGGGACCAGGGTGCCGGCGGCGTCCCGGACCTCGCCCTCGCCCATCGCGGCCAGCGCGCAGTGCGCGAGCGGGGCGAGGTCCCCGGAGCAGCCGAGCGAGCCGTACTCCCGCACGATCGGCGTGATCCCGGCGGTGAGCATCGCCGCGTACGTCCGGCCGGCCTCGGCCCGCACGCCGGTGCGGCCGGTGGCGAGGGTCGACAGCCGCAGCAGCATCAGCGCCCGCACGACCTCGCGCTCGACCTCCGGCCCCGAGCCCGCCGCGTGCGACCGGACGAGGCTGCGCTGCAGCTGCGCACGCAGCGCCACCGGGATGTGGCGGGTGGCCAGCGCGCCGAAGCCGGTGGAGACCCCGTAGTGCGGTTCGACGTCGTCGGCGAGCGCCTCGACGACCTTCCGGGTGGTCTCCATCGCGTTCTCGGCATCACGGGACAGGGCGACGCCCGCCCCGTGTCGGGCCACGGCGACGATCTGGTCAGGGGTCAGCGGGTCGAGTCCAACAGTGACGGAGCTCGACCCGGTAGGCAGGTCCACGGCACGCATCAGCTCATCGGACACCCGCACGGGCCGCCCCCACCATCGTCGGAACGAGATCAGTGTCCGGGATACCGGACAGTTTGGTAGCGTCAGCCGAATGCCCGATCGGGTGAAGGTGCCTGCGGCCCAACAGGTGCTCGCCATCCTGCGGTACCTGGCCCGGCAGGCCGGTCCGGTGCCCGCGGCCGCGGTCGCCCGCGACCTCGGGCTGCCGCGGTCCACCGCGTACCAACTTCTCGCGACGCTGGCCGACAGTGGGTTCGTGGTGCACCTGGCCGACGAGCGCCGCTACAGCCTCGGGGTGGCGGCCTACGAGCTCGGAACCGGCTACTCACGGCAGGAGCCGCTGCAGCGGGTGGCGCGGGTGCCGCTCGCCCGGCTCGTCGACCGCACCGGGCACAGCGCGCACATGGCGGTGCTGCACGGCCGGGAGGTCATCTACGTCATCGAGGAACGCGCCCGCGGGCGGCCGCCGCTGGTGACCGACGTGGGGGTCCGGCTGCCGTCCCAGCTCACGGCCAGTGGGCGGGCGATGCTCGCGGCGCTCCCGGCCGTGCAGGTCAGGGCCCTGTTCCCGGACGCGAGCGCGTTCGTCACCCGGCACGACTCCGGGCCCCGCTCGCTGTCGGCGCTGCGCCGGCTGCTCGTGGAGACGCGGCGGCGGGGCCACGCCACGGAGGACGGGGAGGTGACGCCCGGCTTCGCCTCCATCGCGGCGGCGGTGCTCGACCACACCGGGCACCCGGTGGCGAGCGTCGCCACGACGTTCCCCCAGGAAGAGGCGGCGCCGGAGCTGCACGCCCGGCTCGTGTCCGAGGTGCGGCGGACCGCGCGCGCCGTGACGAACCGGATCGGGGGGTGCGCGGGATGAACGTCCCCCACGCCGCGGGCCCGGACCCCCCGTCCCGGCCCGCGGCGGAACTGCCCCCGGACACGCACCTTAGTATCACGACCTCCGGAAATCACGAGTTTCGTGACATGTTGCACGGGAGGCGCGCCATGGCGTCGACGGGAGCGGCCGAGGGAGACCGCAGGCGCGAGCTCCTGCGTCGCGTCGCCGTGCAGGGCAGACTGCTCAACCTGGCGACGACGAGCCTGTCCCACGCCGCGGCGGCCCGGCTCGGCCTGCAGGCCGTCGACCAGCAGTGCATCGGCCTGCTGCACCGGACCGGCCCCGCGAGCGTCGGCGAGCTCGCGCAGCTCGCCGGCCTGACCGCGAGCTCGATCACCGGCGTCGTCGACCGCCTGGAGCGGGCCGGCCACGTGCGCCGTGAGCCCGACCCGCGTGACCGTCGGAAGGTCATCGTCGTGCCGCTGCCGTCCCCGACGGCCGAGGAGATGTTCGCGCCGCTCCAGCGGCGGATCGCCGAGCTCAACGACCGGCACTCGGACGCGGAGCTCACCCTCGTGGCCGACTACCTGGAGCAGGTGACCGCGCTGATGCAGGAGCACGCCGCCGCGCTGCGGGCGGAGCGGCCGGCGAAGGCTCCCTGACCGCCCCGGCCCGACCACCGGGATCCCGTCCGGTCAGATGTCGACGCAGACCAGACCCCACGGCCGGTCGCGGACGCGGGTCATGACGAGCGTCGCCCGGCGCGAGCCCGACAGCCGGAGCCTGCGGCGCAGCGCGTCGACGTCGCCGGCGAGCCCGCGGCGGCGGATGTCGACGGCGCCGACGTCGAGCTCCCGCAGCCGCTGCGGGAGCTTCTTCTGGTTCCACGACGCGGAGTCGATCACCCGCAGCGTCCTGGCGAACGGTGTGGTCACGGGGCGGTCGGCGGCCAGGAACGCGATCTGGTCGTCGATCTTCCAGGCCCCGACCGCGCGGGCGAGCTCCTCGACGGCGCCCGCCCGCGTGACGGCCGGGTTGGGGTCGAGCAGGAACTCGCCGGGTTCCTGCACCGGCACCGGGTCGCCGGGGCCGGGGACCAGGGTGTGCCCGCCGGGCAGGAGCGTGGCCCGGGTCGGGGCGGTGGCGAGGGCGGGCGACCAGGCCACCGCCTCCTTGAGGTCGCGCCCGAGCGCGACGAACTCGAGCTCCCAGCCCGGCGGCACGGCGTCGTGCGGCAGGCCCGGCGCGGCCTTGATCCCGACCGCGGGTACCTGCGCGGCGAGGCCCGTGCACCACTCCAGCGGGGGCTCGCTGTCGCCCGTGCGCATCCGCTGCCGGTCCGACCGCCGAGCGGGATCGACGAACACGGCGTCGACACCCCTCAGGTCGACGTCCCGCACGTCGGCGTTGCGCGTGGTCACGCGGTCGGCCATCCCGTGCACCCCGGCGTTCTGCAGCGCCATCCACAGGTGCAGCGGATCCCGGTCGACGGCGAGGACGTCGCTGCCGGCCGCGAGCGCGACGAGGTCGCCGCCGATCCCGCAGCAGAGGTCCGCGATCGCGCCGAACTCGGCGTAGCGGTGCGCCCGGTGGCGCGCCACCACCTCGGCCGACGCCTGCTCCCAGCCCGCCCGCGTGAAGAACATGTCCTGCGCCGACGCGAACTTCTCCGCCGCCCGGTGTCGCAGCTGCTGCTGGCCGAGCGCGTCGACGACGAGCTGGGCCGGGTACCGGGCCCGCAGGGCCGTGCCCAGCCGCAGCGCGTCGGCGTCGGTGACGGCCTGCCCGGGCAGCTCGGCGAGCAGCTCCCGGCCCTGCGGCGTCAGCAGTGCCTCGAAGCGGCCGATCAGCGCGTCCGGCTCGCTGGTGTCCACCCCGGTCAACCTCTCACGTGCCCGCGGCGCGACCGCGGGGAGGGCCGGAGATACTCGGGACGTGGGCAGCCGGCGCGATCGGACGGGGCCGCGGGAGCGCGTGGCGACCGGCCTCGTCGAGCTCGTCGCCGACGTCGACCGCCCGCGCGCGTGGACGGTGTTCGTCGACGGGACGCCGCAGTCCCACGTGGACCTGGACGACCCGACGCACCTGCAGTTCGAGTACGTCCGCAGGCTCGGGCGGGTCGTCGACGCGGCCGCGCCGCCTCGGCGGCCGCTGCGGGCGATGCACCTCGGCGGCGCGGGGTTCACGCTGGCCCGCTACGTCGCCGCCACCCGGCCGCGGTCGACACAGCAGGTCGTCGAGGTCGACGGGCCGCTGGTCGAGTTCGTGCGCCGGGAGCTGCCGCCGGACCGGACCTGGCGGCTGAAGGTGCGCACCGGTGTCGCGCGCGAGGTG
>NZ_JAHKRK010000071.1 GCF_019396355.1 Pseudonocardia nigra | reverse complement strand
GTCGCGGTGTCCGGTCGGGCAGCAACGGCTCCAGCCGTGCCCACTCCGCGTCGGTCAAGTCGTGGCGATCAAGCACAGAAGAGATCTACCGCAGCCGACCCGCATGATCCACGGGACACGCTCTAGTGAAAGCGCAGTGCCGTTCGTGCCGTCAGCGCGGGGCCATCCGCAGCGCCCCGTCGAGGCGGATCGTCTCGCCGTTGAGCATCGGGTTCTCGACGATCTGCACGGCCAGGCGCGCGTACTCGTCGGGCTGCCCGAGCCGGGGCGGGTTCGGCACCTGGGCGCCGAGCGCCGCCTTCTTGGCCTCCTCCATCCGCCCGAGCAGTGGCGTGTCGAACAGGCCGGGCGCGATCGTGCAGACCCGGATCCGGCGGCTCGCGAGGTCGCGCGCGGCGACCAGCGTCAAGCCCACGACCCCGGCCTTCGACGACGAGTAGGACGCCTGTCCGATCTGCCCGTCGAACGCCGCGATCGACGCGGTCATGACGACCACGCCGCGCTCCTCCCCGATCGGCTCCAGCCGGGCCATCCGGGCCGCGGCGAGCCGCAGCACGTTGAACGAGCCGATCAGGTTGAGGTTCACGACCTGGGTGAACCACTCGAGGCTCGCCGGGTTGCCGTCGCGGTCGACGAGGCGCTGGGCCCGGCCGCTGCCCGCCGTGTGCACGACGGCGCGCAACTCGCCGACCTCTTCCACAGCGTCCAGCGCGGCCTCGACCTGGTCGGCGTCGGTGACGTCGGCGGCGACGAACGTGGCGGCCGCGCCGAGCTCCTTGGCCACCTCCGGCCCGGACGACGTGGGCAGGTCGGCGATCACCACCCGGCCGCCCGCGTCGACCAGCCGGCGGGCGGTGGCCTGGCCGAGGCCGGAGGCCCCGCCGGTGAGCAGGGTGGTGGTGTCGGCGATCTCCATGGATCAGCTCCTCAGGTGGCAGCGGACGGTGCCCCCGCCCTCGACGGGGGTGGGTGGGGGTGCGATCTCCCGGCAGACGTCCATGACGTACGGGCACCGGGTGTGGAAGGCGCAGCCGGCGGGCGGGTGGGCCGCGTCCGGCACCTCGCCGGTCAGCACGATCCGCTCGCGCTCGCGCTGGCGGCGCGGGCTCGGGATCGGGACGGCCGACAGCAGCGCCTCGGTGTAGGGGTGGGCGGGCCGGGCGAACAGCCGCTCGGTCGGCCCCGTCTCGACGATCTCGCCGAGGTACATGACCGCCACGCGGTGCGCGATGTGCCGCACCACGGCGAGGTCGTGGGCGATGAACAGGTAGGACAGCCCGAACTCGGCCTGGATGTCCTCGAGCAGGTTGAGGATCTGGTTCTGCGTGGAGACGTCGAGCGCGCTCACCGCCTCGTCGCACACCAACAGCCGCGGATTCAGCGCGATGGCGCGGGCGATCGCGATCCGCTGCCGCTGCCCGCCCGAGAACTCGTAGGGATACCGGTTGAGGTGGCGCCGGGAGAGGTTGACGTGCTCGAGCAGCTCCTCGATCCGCCGCGTGCGCTCCGCGCGGGTGAGGTTCTCGTGGGTGTCGAGCGGCTCGCCGATGCTCTCGGCGATCACCATCGCCGGGTCCAGCGAGGAGTAGGGGTCCTGGAAGACCATCTGCATCTTCCGGCGCACGCCGCGCAGCTCCGCGCCGCGCAGCCGCGTGATGTCCAGGCCGTCGAGCCGGATCCGGCCGCGGGTGGGCTCGACCAGCCGCAGCATCGCCCGGCCCGTGGTCGACTTGCCCGACCCGGACTCCCCCACCAGCCCGACGGTCTCGCGCTCGCCGATGCGCAGGTCGACCGCCCGCACCGCGCGCAGCGGCACCGTGCCGCCGAGCAGGCCGCGCCGGAGCCGGAACTCCACGTGCAGGTCTTCGACCTCCGCGACGGGGACGTCCCCGGCCGTGCGCCCGTCCGGCGCCGCTCCCGCCGCGTCGGCCGACACCGCGCTGCTCATTCCGTGCCCCGCAGCGCCAGCTCCTGCACGCGTAGGCAACGGCTCTCCCGCCCGGCGGGAAGCAGCGTGCGCATCTCGACGCGCCCGCCGGAGTCGCCCTCCCCGCAGGCCGCCACGGCGTGGCCGCACCGCGGGTGGAACCGGCACCCGGCCGGCATCGCGCCGGGCGCGGGCGTGCGGCCCGGGATCGTCGCCAGCCGGCCGGACCGGCCGGTCAGCTGCGGCATCGCGGTCATCAGCGCCTCGGTGTAGGGGTGGCGGGGGCGGTGGTAGAGCTCGTCGACGCTCGCCTGCTCGACGACCTGGCCCGCGTACATGACGACGGCCCGGTCGCAGATGCCGGCGACGACGCCCAGGTCGTGGGTGACGAACACGACCGCGGTGCCGAACTCGTCGCGCATCGCGCGCATGAGGTCGAGCACCTGGGCCTGGATGGTGACGTCCAGAGCGGTGGTCGGCTCGTCCGCGATGATCACCTTGGGTTCGCAGGCCATCGCCATCGCGATCATCACGCGCTGCCGCATCCCGCCGGAGAACTCGTGCGGATAGCTGCGGGCGCGGCGCTCGGCGTTCGGGATCCCGACCTTCGTGAGCACCTCGACGGCACGGGCGGCCGCGGTGCGGCGGGAGCCCCCGCGGTGGCGGCGCACCACCTCGGCGATCTGGTCGCCCACCCGGAACGCCGGGTCGAGGCTCGTCATCGGCTCCTGAAAGATCATCGAGATCTCGTCGCCGCGCAGCGCCTCGAGCTTCCGCCGGGGCATCCCGACGAGCTCGACGCCGTCGAGGCGCACGCTGCCCCGGGTGATCCGGGCCGAGCGGTCGGGCAGCAGGCCGAGCGCGGCGAGGCTGGTGACGGTCTTGCCCGAGCCCGACTCGCCGACCAGGCCCACCGTCTCGCCGCGGCCCACGGTGAACGAGACGCCGTCGAGCACGGTGGCCCAGCCGTCATCGGTGGCGAACTCCACCTCGAGGTCCTCCACGACCAGCAGCGGTTCCGTCATGCGCCCCTCCTCACCTCTCGGCCGAGCGAGTCGCGCAGCCCGTCACCGAGGACGTTGAAGGCCAGCACGGTGAGCGCGATGAGCAGGCCGGGGAACACGGTCAGCCAGGGTGCGGCCGCGGTGTAGCGGAACCCGCGTTCGATCATGGAGCCCCAACTCGCGTCGGGTGGCTGCACACCCAGCCCGAGGAACGACAGGCTCGCCTCGGCGAGCATTGCCATCGCGGCGGCCAGCGACACCTGGACCACCAACGGGGAGAGCGCGTTGGGCACCACGTGCCGGGCGATCACCGTGCGCGTCGGGGTGCCGATCGACCGGGACGCCTCGATGAACGTCTCCTCCCGGATCGACAGCACCGTGCCGCGCACCAGGCGGACGAAGCGCGGCGCGAAGATCACGCCGATGACGAACATCGCGTTGGTGAGGCTCGGGCCGAGCACGCCGACGAACGCGATCGCGAGGATCAGCGGCGGGAAGCTCATCAGCCCGTCGGTGATCCGCATGATCACCGCGTCGACGCGGCGACCGGCATATCCGGCGACCAGGCCGGGGACCACCCCGAGCGCGACCGCGACACCGACGGCCTGCGCCGCCGCGACCAGCGAGATCCGCCCGGCGTACAGCGCGCGGCTGAACACGTCGCGCCCGAGCTCGTCGGTGCCGAGGACGTGCCCGCCGCCGGGCTGCTGCAGCACCCCGGAGAGGTTCTGCTCCAGCGGGTCGTGGGTGGCGAGCAGGGGCGCGCAGATCGCCGCGAGCGTGACGAGCACCAGGTAGGCCAGCGCGATCAACGCGGGGTACTGGCGGCGGAACCGGCGCAGGAACCGCGCCCTGGCCGACAGCTCCGGGGTGGCGATCGCCTCCTGCTCGTCGAGGGCCGAGAGGGTCATGCCTGCCTCACCTTCGGGTTGAGGTAGCCGTAGCTGAGGTCGACGGCGAGGTTCACGAGCATCACGACCACCGCGGTGACGACGACGATCCCCTGGATCATCGGGATGTCGCGCTGCAGTACGGCCCGGATCGCGAGGTCGCCGAGCCCGGGAAGCCCGAAGACCCGCTCGACGATCACCGAGCCGCCGAGCAGGAACCCGACCTGGAAGCCGATCACCGTGACCACCGGCACCGCGGCGTTCTTCAGCCCGTGCTTGGCGATCACGGCGGAGCCGCGCAGCCCGTTGGCGCGGGCGCTGCGGATGTAGTCCTGCTGCATCACGTCGTACAGCGACCCGCGCAGCTGGCGGGTGATCTCGGCGGCGACCGCGGTGCCCAGGGTGAGCCCGGGCAGCACGAGGTTGTGCGCCCACGCCCCGACGCCCTCGGAGATCGGCGTGTACCCGACCGCCGGGAAGATCGGGAACATCAGGGCGAACACGATGATCAGCAGGATCCCGACCCAGAAGTTCGGCAGCGAGATCGGACGCGAACAGCGTGGCCGCGCGGTCCGGCCAGCGCCCGCGGTGCACGGCGGCGACGATCCCGGCGGGCACGGCGATGAGCAGCGCCACCAGCATGGCCGCCACCGTCAGCGCGATCGTCACCGGGAAGCGGGCGAGGATCGCGCCGGTGACCGACTCGTTGCTGAACAGCGACGTTCCCAGATCGCCCTGCAGGGCCGAGCCGGCCCAGGTGAAGTACTGGACGAGCACAGGGTCGTTGAGCCCGAGCCGCTCCCGGGTGGCCTCGATCTGCTCGGCGGTCGCGTTCTCGCCCGCGATCGTGATCGCCGGGTCGCCGGGGATCATCAGGACGAGCGCGAACACGCCGAGCGAGACCAGGAACAGCAACGGGATGATCACCAAGATCCGTCTCAGCGTGTACTGCAGCACGATCCCCACGCCCTCCCCATGCGTCGAATGGGCGAGGGGGAAAACGCGCCCACCTCGCTGTGGCCGATGATCGGACGGCGACGGAATTAGCGGAGCGGCGTCCCGCCGCGAGCTTCGCTACTAATCGATCGACTGTTAAGGTAACCTCCGTCACGCCGCCGGTCAACGCCCCGGCGACCAGCACAAACGCCACTCGCCCCCGCGGTCACCGCCGCGGGCGCGACCCACCCTCGCCCTCGATCACGGGCGGGGAATGCCGCTCGGACACCGAGTCGGAACCGTTCCCGCACGCCCCGCTCATTCGGCCGACCGCATCCCCCGCGGAACCGGAAGGTGAACCGGAACAATGAAGCTCCGCACCCTCGTCACCGCCGTCGCCGCCGCCGCACTGCTGGCATCCGGCTGTGCCCCGATATCCGCAGGCGACCAGGGCGGCGGCGCGGCCGCGCCGGCCGCCCCCGTCGCCCCGGAGGACCTCGACCCCGAGGCCACGCTCCGGTTCGCCGACGCCGTCGGCCCGAGCCGCTTCGACCCGCACCGGTCCACGATCGGCCAGGACATCCGCTTCTTCGCCCCCGTCTACGACCGGCTCGTGCACCTGTCCGCCGAGGGCGAGCCGATCCCCGGGCTCGCCACGGAGTGGGCCTGGGAGGACGACGGGCTGACGCTGCGCATGGCCCTGCGCCAGGGCGTGACGTTCCACGACGGTGCCCCGTTCGACGCCGAGGCGGTGCGGGCCAACATCGAGCGGGCGAAGACGGTGGAGGGCTCGTCGGTGGCGGCCGACCTCGCGTCGATCACCGAGGTCGAGATCGTCGACCCCTTCACCGTGCGGCTGCGCCTGTCGGAGCGCAACAGCATGCTGCTCGGCCTGCTGTCGCACCGGGCGGGAGCGATGGTGAGCCCCACGGCGTTCGACAACCCCGACCTCGATCTCGCCCCCGTCGGCACCGGGATGTACCGGGTGCGGGAGTACCGGCCCAACGACACGATCTTCTACGAGCGCAACGAGGACTACTGGGACCCGGACGTCGTCGGCGTGCGCAACCTCGAGCTGCGGATCCTGCCCGACGAGGTCACGCGCATGAACGCGCTGCGCACCGGCGAGGTCGACCTCGCGCTGCTGTCGGGCAGGCTCGTCGCGGAGGCCGAGGCGCTCCCGGGCGTCACGGTGCACCGCGGCACGACGCTCACGTACCTGGTGCTCTACCTCAACCGCGCCCGGTCGGAGTTCGACGACCCGCGGGTGCGGCAGGCGCTCAACCACGCCATCGACCGCAAGGCGATTGCCGAGGGCATCTACTTCGGCGCGGCACAGCCGATCGTGCAACCGTTCCCGGAGGGCTACTTCGCCCACAACCCGGACTACCCCGGCGACCGCTACGCCTACGACCCGGAACGCGCGCGGCAGCTGCTCGCCGAGGCCGGGCTGCCCGACGGGTTCGAGTTCGAGATGCTGGTGACGGCGCTGGGCACGTACGTGCAGGCCGGTGAGGCCGTGCAGAACATGCTCTCCGAGATCGGGGTGACCGCCAACATCCGCTCGGTCGAGGCGGCGCAGACCGCCGACGTCTACTACCGCCAGCAGCAGGGCGACGCGCTGGTCTCGCAGTGGGGCGGGCGCCCCGACCCGTCGATGACGATCGAGCTGCAGTTCACCGGGGAGGGGTTCTCCAACCCCGGCCGGCACACCACGCCCCGGCTCGAGGAGCTGCACCGGCAGGCGCTCGACAGCCTCGACCCCGAGCAGCGCCGGGAGAAGATCCACGAGGCCGTCGGCGAGCTGGTGGACGAGGCGTTCCAGGTGCCGATCGTCTCCGACGAGTCGGTGATCGCCACCGCCGACCACGTCGTCGGCTTCGAGACCCTGGTGACCGGCCAGATCAACTTCCGGACCCTGGGCGTGCGGCGCTGACGTCCGACCATCCACCCGTGATCGCGGAGGGCCGGTCGGCCGGTCCCCCGCGATCACGGGCAGAAGGTCGCCCGGTGATGTCCGCCCGCCGCCCTCCGCCCGTGATCGCCGCATTCGGCCTCGGATCAGGCCTGGTGAGGACATCGCCGGCACCGCGACGCCGGTGATTCACACCGCTTTCCGCGGAACCGTTGGATCCGTGCGCCCCGCTGGTGGCGACTGCAGCCGAACCGACCACGACGCCGGGCCCGGCAGCAAGCGCGTTCCGCGGAACGCGAAACGCCATACGCGGCCGCGCCCCGGCGTGGACGGGCACGGCGCCCGCGGCCCCGCCCGGCGCGTTCCGCGGAACGCCATTCAGCGAGTGACCGGCCCGCGATCGACGAAACGCCCACGATCCCACCGCGTTCCGCGGAACCGCCCACCCACCGGGTCGTGCCGCACCGCCGCAGGCACGACGACCACCACCGACAACGACGCCCGCCCGGCAGCGAGCGCGTTCCGCGGAACGGCAGGCGCGTTCCGCGGAACCGACCCGGAGACCATCATCCCCGCCGCGGATCACGCCCGTCCGAGCCGGCGCCGGGCCGCGGCCTCCCGCCCGTCCACCGCGCACCCGCCCGGGCGGCCCCGCGTTCACGGCCAGGGGACCGGCAGTGCGCTCGGGTCAGGCGCTCACCGTCGCCGCGTCCAGCAGGTGCGCGAACTTCTTCCGCGCCGCTTCGCGGCGGGTCGGGACGTGCTCGCTCGGCACCTCGTGCGGTTCGTAGTCCTTCAGCATCCGCCGGGCGACGGTCACCTTGTGCACTTCATCGGGGCCGTCGTAGATGCGGGCGGCGCGGGCGTGCCGGTACATCGACTCGAGCGGCAGGTCGGTGGTGTAGCCGAGCGACCCGTGCGCCTGGATCGCCCGGTCGATCACGTTGTACAGCACCGTCGCGCCATAGAATTTGATCATCGCGATGTCGTTCAGCGCGGCCGCCGTGCCGCCCTGGTCCATCTTCCAGGCGGCCTGCAGCGTCATCAGCCGGGCCGCGGTCATCTCCGCGGCGGAGGTCGCGATCCAGTCCTGCACCATCTGCTTGTCCGCGAGCACCGACCCGTGCGTGTAGCGCGACACCGCCCGCTCGCAGAGCATGTCGAACGCCCGCTTCGACTGGCCGAGCCAGCGCATGCAGTGGTGGATCCGGCCCGGGCCGAGCCGCTTCTGGGCGAGCAGGAAGCCGTCGCCCTCGTTGCCGATGAGGTTCTCGGCCGGCACCCGCACGTCCCGGTAGATGATCTCGGCGTGCCCGCCGGGCCGTCCGGCGTGCTCGTGCGGGTCGCCCATCGTCGGCACGTCGCGCAGGATGTCGACGCCCGGGGTGTCGGCCGGCACCACGAACATCGACGCCCGGCGCCGCGGCGGCCCGTCCGGGTTGGTCACCGCCATGAGGATGAGGAAGTCGGCCACCGAGCCGTTCGAGGTGAACCACTTGTGCCCGTTCACCACGTACTCGTCCCCGACGCGCTCGGCCCGCGTGGTGAGCAGCGTCGGGTCGGCCCCCGCGCCCGGCTCGGTCATCGAGAACGCGCTGCGCAGCCGCCCGTCGAGCAGCGGCTGCATCCACTTGCGCTTCTGCTCCTCGTTCGCGCCGACGGCGAGCAGCTCGGCGTTGCCCGAGTCGGGGGCGTTGTTGCCGAACACGGCGGGCGCGTAGACGCACTGGCCGAGGATCTCGTGCATCAGGCCCAGCTTGACCTGGCCGAACCCCTTGCCGCCCAGCTCGGGTGGCAGGTGCGCGGCCCACAGCCCGCGGGCCTTGACCTCCTCCTTCATCGGGGCCGTCGCCCGCGCGAGCGCGGCGCCGTCCAGATCGAGCGTCTCGAGCGGGATGATCTCCTCGCGGACGAACCCGCGCATCCACTCGAGCTTCTCCTCGAACTCCGGTTCGGTCGAGAAATCCCAGGCCATGCTGTCCCTTCCTCAGTGCTGTCCGTTCGCTCCGCAAGCTCCGCTCAGATCCCCAGTTCACGCAACGCGTCGCGGGCCGCCTCGCCCATCCGCACGCCCTGCTCGGCGCGCGCCCGTGCCTCCTCCAGATAACCGTCGTCGGCCATGTGCCCCGCCAGGTAGCGGGCCTGCACGCCGGCGCCGATGCACGCCATCCGCCACCGGGAGAACGCCACCCAGTAGGGCAGGTTCGACACGTCCCGCCCGGACAACCGCGCGTAGCGCTCCACCAGCTCGGCGCGCCGCGGGAAGCCCGGCACCGTGCTCGGCCCGGCCGTGGTCGCCTCCGTCGTGTCGTCCGGGTCCTGCCAGCTCGACGCCAGCCAGCCCAGGTCGGCCATCGGGTCGCCGGACGTCGCCAGCTCCCAGTCGAACACCGCGCACACCGTGCCGTCCGGCCCGAAGGCCATGTTCCCCGGCCGGTAGTCGCCGTGGACGATGCCGCTGCTCTGCGCCGGGACGTGCGCGGCGAGCAGGTCGTGCACCTCGTCGAGCAGGGCCAGATCGGCCGCACCCGAGGCGTGCACCTGCTTGTGCCAGCGCCGCAGCTGCCGTTCCGCGTAGCCGGTGCCCCGGACCAGATCGCCCAGCCCGACCTCCGCGGGGTCGAGGGCCTGCAGCTCCACGAGCACGTCGACCAGGTGCTCCCCCGCGCGCGCCCGCGCCTCGGGCGCCAGCCGCATGCCGGCCTCGTGGTCGGCGAGCACCCGCCCGTCGATGAAGCCCATGACGTAGAACTCCGCGCCGGTGACCTCGAGGTCGGCGCAGTACGCGAGCGGCGGCGCCACCGGGACGGCGGTGGGCGCCAGCGCCGAGATGAACCGCCACTCCCGGCTCATGTCGTGGGCGGTCGAGAGCACGCCCCCGGTCGGCGGGCGGCGCAGCGCGTACGCCCGGCCCGCGGCGTCGGTGACCCGGTAGGTGAGGTTGGACCGGCCGCCGGAGACGAGCGCGAACTCGACCGGCCCGACCAGCCCGTCGACGTGCTCGCCGAGCCAGCGCCCCACTCGCTGCGCGTCGATCCCCGCCAGCTGAGCATCCACCTGCTCACCTGCCGACATACTCGGGCTCCCGCTTCTCCAGGAACGACCGCACACCCTCGCGGTGGTCCTCGGTGGCGAACAGCTCGCCGAGGGTGCTGCCCACCCACACTCCCAGGTCGGTCCAGTCCGGGTCGAGCGCCCGGCGCAGCCCGCGTTTCAGCGCGGCCACGGCGAGCGGCGGGTTGGCCGCGATCGCCCGGGCCCGCTCGAGCGCGGCGGGCAGCAGTTGCTCGTCGTCGACCACGCGGCCCACCAGCCCGATCCGCACGGCGCGCTCGGCGTCGATCACCTCTCCGGTGAACAGCAGCTCCGCGGCGCGCTCCCGCCCGACCAGCTGCGCGAGCCGCGCGATGCCGGCGACGTCGCTGCACAGGCCGCGCTTGACGAACAGCTCGCCGAACCGCGCCCGCCGCGCTGCGATCCGCAGATCGGCCATCAGCGCGAGCTCCATCCCCCAGCCCACCGCGGGGCCGTTGACGGCCGCGATCACCGGCACATCGGTGTGCAGCAGCGCGCCCGCGGCCGGGGTGAGCCGGGGCGCGGGCCGCGGCGGCGCGGCCTCGCCGCCGTTCATCAGCTCGCGGACGTCGTCGCCGGAGCAGAACGAACGGCCCGCCCCGGTGACCACCAGCACCCGGGCGGACGTCGTGCGGACCAGCTCGGTGAGCTCGTCGTACGTGCGGCGGCGCAGCGCGTTGTGCACCTCGGGGCGGTTCAGCGTCAGCAGCCCGACGTGGCCGTCGACCTCGTACCGGACATCCGGGTCGGTCATGCCCTCCCCCGCACCTCGGCCGCGACCGGCGCCCGCAGATCGCGCTTGAGCACCTTCCCGCTCGGCGTGCGCGGCAGCGGCTCGTCGCGGAACACCACGTGCGTGGGCACCTTGAACGACGCCAGCCGCTCCCCGACGTGCCGGCGCAGCCGATCCGCCACGTCCGGGCCGGGCGCGGCGCCGGGGCGCAGGTGCACCACCGCGACCGCCTCCTCCCCCAGCGACTCGTGCGGCACCCCGACGATCGCCACGTCGCCGACGGCCGGGTGCTCGAACAGCGCGGCTTCGACCTCGGCACAGTAGATGTTCTCCCCGCCGCGGATCACCACGTCCTTCATGCGGTCGACGACGTACACCCACCCCTCGTGCACCCGCCCGAGGTCGCCGGTGTGGAACCAGCCGTCGGTGAACGCCGCCGCCGTCGCCTCCGGGTTGTTCCAGTAGCCGCGGACGATGTTCGGCCCGCGGAACCACAGCTCCCCGACCTCGCCGTCGGGCACGTCGTCTCCGGTCGCCGGGTCGACGACGCGGACGTCGGCGCCCGGCATGCAGCGCCCGACGCTGTCGGGGTGGCTCACGTAGTCCGCGCCGCTGTTGGCGACGACGGCCGAGGTGGTCTCGGTGAGCCCGTAGCCGTTGGCGGGCGCGACGAGGGAGGCGAACCCGGAGTCGATGCGCCCGATCAGGTCCGGCGGCACCGGGGTGCCGCCCATGCTGATCCCGGCGAGCGACGCCACCCGGGACGGGTCGGCGGCCGCGTCCTCGACGAGCTGCCGCATCACCGTCGGCACCCCGGACACCCCGGTCAGCGCCTCGCGGCGGACCAGCTCCAGCGCCTCGACGCGGTCCCACCTGTGCTGCGTGGCGAGCTTGGCCCCGGTGAGCACCGTGTAGCAGAGGCTCGTGATCCCGGCGATGTGGAACAGCGGAAACGTGCACAGCGCGCCCGGCTGCGGGGCGGCGGGGTCGGGTGCGGGCGGCTCGCCCCCGTTCGCGATCGCCGCGCCCACGTACGCCGCGAGCAGGGTGTTGCGGATGTTCGTGCAGTGGTTGCGGTGGGTGCCGATCGCGCCCTTCGGGCGGCCCGTGGTGCCGGAGGTGTAGAGGATGGTGGCGTCGTCGTCGGGACGCACATCCGCGTCGGGCAGGCTCGCGTCCAGGTCGAGCGACGCGAGCAGGTCGGCCCAGCGCCGCACCCCGGGCGCGGGCGTCCCCTCCCCGCGTACCTCGATCAGCGGGATCCCGCCCAGCTCGTCCCGCTGCGGGGCGATCAGCGCCGTGCGCTCGGCGTCGGCGATCGCGACCTTCGCCCCGGAGTCGGCGAGCGCGTAGCGCAGCTCGGCCGCCGACCACCACGCGTTCAGCGGCACCACGACCAGCCCCACGGCCTGGGCCGCGTAGAAGATCGGCGCCCACTCCGGGTGGTTGCGCATGGTCACCGCCACGCGGTCGCCCGTGCGCAGCCCGTACTCCCCGGTCAACAGGCGGGCGATCCCGGCCACCTGCCGCAGGTGCTCGGCGAACGTCCACCGCTCGGTCCCGTACACGAGAAAGGTGCGGTCACCGAACGCCGCGCTGCCCAGCAGCACCTCGCGCAGCGTCTGCGGCCCGCCAGAGAAGACCCGCATCGGGATGCCCCGCACCGTCTGCTCGACGACCTCGAACTCCGCGCCCGGCGCGGTGAACCGGGCCGTCAGGGCGGCCCGCACGCTGACCGCGGTGTTGCTCCCGGTCATGCCGAGAACGCCAGGTCGAGGCCCGCGGTGGGCCACTCCAGCGTGTAGAGCACGCCGCGCCCGGACGAGGTGACGAACGCGGTGCGCGAGCCGGCGCCCGCGAAGCAGATGTTCGTGACGAACGGGTCGGGTTCGGGCACCGGGACCTGCCGCAGCAGCGTGCCGTCCGGGGCGATCATGCTGACCGCGCCGGTGAGCAGCGTCGCCACGCACACGTTCCCGTCGCCGTCGACGGCGAGCGAGTCGAGCATCTGGTAGCCGGCGAACCCGTGCAGCAGCCGGGCACCGCCAGGGCCGCCCTCGGCCCGGCGGACCCGGCCCGGGCCGTCGACGTCCCAGCACCAGACGCGCCCCGGGCCGGTCTCGGCCACGTAGACCCGCGACCCGTCCGGGGACAGGCCCACCCCGTTGGGCTGGACGAGCGGGTGGACGACCTCGGTGATCGACGACCCGTCCGGCTGCGCGTAGTAGAGGGCGCCGGTGTCGCTGTCGCGGTGGCGGCTCTTGCCGAGGTCGGTGAACCAGAACCCGCCCTCGGCGTCGAACACGATGTCGTTGGGGCCGCGCAGTGGCCGGCCGTCGCACTCGGTGTAGAGGTCGGTGACGGTCCCGGCGTCCGGGCCGTCGAGAACGACGCGCTGGATGCGCCCGCCGGCATAGTCGGCCGGCTGGTGACCGGGCGCGGTGATCCCGTTCCGGTCGTGCCACTCGAAGCCGCCGTTGTTGCACACGTAGGCGGCGCCGTCGGGGCCGATGGCGGCGCCGTTCGGGCCGCCGCCCAGGTCGGCCACGACGCTGACGGTGCCGTCGGGAGCCACGCGCGACAGCGTGCCGCGCTGGATCTCCACGAGCAGGACGCTGCCGTCGCGCAACGCGATCGGCCCTTCCGGGAACTGCAGTCCGGAGGCGACCGGGCGCATCCGGATCTCGGCGGTGGGGTCGGTGGTGGGGTCGGCACTGACCATGTTCCAGCCCTTCGTCGACGTCACGATACTTGGCTGAACGTTCGTTAAACGGGGACGCTACGAGGGGGTCACCGGGGTGTCAACGGGCCCGCGCACCATCCGGTCAGCCCGGGTGGGACAGGTAGCGGGGGTTGGCCACGGTGAGCCGGTCGGTCACCGCCGCCCGGACGACCGCGAGCAGGGCCGGGTCGTCCGCCGCGAGCTCGCCGGACCGGATGGCCGCGGCGAGCCCGGCCTGGTCGCGCTGTGCGAACGCGGCCAGGCGCTCGCGGTGCCTGCGCTCCTGCTCGGGGCCGACCAGCAGCTCGCGCTCGACGCCGTCGAGGGCGTTCGCGGCCACGCGTGCGAGGAAGTTCACCCTGCCCTCGGTGGCGGCCATGACGTCCTCACGCAGGAACATCGACACGGCCGCGACGAGCTCCGCCGCCGTGGGATGCCCGTGCAGGTCGGAGCCGGGGGCGGGCGACACCGAGTCGGACCCGCGGGGGTCGGCGGGCAGGCCCAGCGCGAGCAGCACGTCGTGCTCCTGCTCGCACACCCGCCGCCCGATCGCGGCGAGCTCCACCGAGGGCGTCTCGCCCGACAGGTGCCGCTCGGCCATCGCCCGGCAGCCGAGGGCCCAGCGGGCGGTGCCGTAGACCTGCCACCAGCGCACCGCGTGGACGTCGGGGCGGTGCCCGGCCACCTCCGCGTAGCCGTCGAGCAACTGCTCGACGGTGCCGAACCCGCCCGCGGGCAGCGGCGAGCCGAAGCGCCAGCACTTCACGCACAGCCACCCGAGGTCCTCGCGCGGGTCGCCGCGGTGCACCACCTCCCAGTCGAGCACCGCGCGCAGCCCGGACGGGTCGACGATGAGGTTGCCGGTGCGGAAGTCGCCGTGCACGACCGTCTCCGGCACGTCGGCCGGCCGGTGCCGTTCGAGCCACTTCATCGCGATCTCGATCGTCGCCAGCGGCTCGCCGAGCGCGTCGCAGGTCTCGCGCAGGTGCTCCAGCGGGTCGATCACGGCCAGGCCCGGTACCGCGTCGACCGGCACGGCGTGGATCCGGGCGAGGGTGCGGCCCAGCTCGGCGGCCAGGCCCTCCCGCGCGGTGGCGTACTGCGGCTCGCGCAGCAGCCGGCGCGCGATCGTCTCGCCGTCGACGTGCTCGCTGATCAGGTACGGCGCGCCGAGCACGGCGGGGTCGGTGCCGGCGTCGACCAGCCGCGGCACCGGGACGCCCGCGGCGTGGGCGGCGGCGATGGCGGCGGCCTCGCGGGCCATCCCGTCCGGGCGACCCGGCCCGGGCGGGTCGCGGCGCAGCACGAGCCGCCGGGGCGGCCCGTCGCCCGCGTCCGCCGTGAACGACCAGGTCTCCCGGCTGGCCCCGCCGGTCAGCCGGGTGGGTCGCGGCACCGCCACCTCGGTGCCCAGCACGGCGGTGAGCCGGTGCGCGAGCAGGCGGGCGAGCACGTCCGGGTCGCCGGCGTCGGCCGGGCGCCCGTTTCGCGCGGCAGCCGCGGTCATCGGCCTGCCCCCGGGCTCAGGCGCCGACCGCTCCGACCATGTCGAGGGCCAGGCGCTGGTAGCGGCGCATCACCTCGGCGCGGTCGAGCCGGCCCTTCGCGGAGAACCAGCTCGCCACCCCGGTGCACATCACGACGATCGCGCGGGCAGCCTCCTGCGGCTCCGGGGTGGTGAACACGCCCCGCTCCACTCCGTCGGCCACGACCCCGTCGAACAGCCGCTGCTGCTGCAGCCGCTTGGCCCGGTGCCTGCTGCGGATCGGCTCCTCCAGCGCCCGCAACTCGCTGGTGCCCAGCAGCGTGCCGCGCTGGTCCTCCAGGTGGAACAGCACCTGCACCTCGACGAGCGCCCGCAGCCGGTCCACCGGCTCGTCGCCCGCCTCGGCCAGTGCCGTGTGGGTGCGCTGCAGCAGCGCCTTGATCCCCCGCTCCATGATCGTCGCGAGGACCTGCTGCTTGGAGTCGAAGTGGTGGTAGAGCGCCGCGGGGCTCACCCCCGCCCGCAGGGCGATGTCCCGCACCGACGTGCCGTGGTAGCCGTGCTCGGCCATCACCGAGATCGCCGCCTCGAGGATCCCCGCCTCGCCCACGGCGACGGAAGCCGCGCGGGTCGGCACCCCTGAGCTCGGCACGCGGCCACCTCCCCTCGGGCGTCCGATCGATGCGGAGCGACCAGGTTACTCGCACGTAGCCCCCTTCACGTCCGCTGCCGTCAGCGCGTCTTGCGCGGCCCGGCGAAGCCGAACAGGTAGCCCGCCACCTTGCGCATCTGGATCTCCTCGGATCCCTCGGTGATCCGGTAGCGGCGGTGGTGACGGTAGATGTGCTCGAACGGCGTGTGGCGGGTGTAGCCGAGCCCGCCGTGCACCTGCATCGCGCGGTCGGCGGCGTCGCAGACGAACCGGTTGGCCCGGTAGTTGCACATCGAGACCCTGTCGCTGATCTCCATGTGCGGCACCCGGTCGAGCTCCCACGCGGTCTTGCGCACCAGGCCGCGCAGCATCTCGGCCTCGGTCTGCAGCTCCACGAGCGGCCACTGGACCGCCTGCCGGCTCGCGAGCGGCTGTCCGAACGTGATCCGCTCCCGCGCGTAGGCCACGCTGCGGTCGATGCAGTACTGGCCGGCGCCGACCCCGGACGCGGCCTGGCGGATCCGGTTCTCGTGCACGAACGTCTGGGCGACGGCGAGGCCCTCACCCTCCGCGCCGAAGATCGCCGAGTGCGGCACCCGCACGTCGCGGATCGTGACCTCGGCGTGGTCGGTGGGCATGTTGAACGTCCACCAGTGGAAGTCCACGGAGAAGCCGGGGCTGTCGGTGGGGACGAAGAACGCCGTGATCCCGCGCGCGTCGCCCGGCGCGCCAGACGTGCGGGCGAACACCACGTCGTGCGTGGCGGCGTGCATGCCGGAGTTGAAGCGCTTGGCGCCGTTGAGGACCCAGTCGCCGCCGTCGCGGACGGCGGTGGTCTCCATCCAGGTGGCGTCGCTGCCGTGGTCGGGCTCGGTGAGCCCGAACCCGATCCGCGTAGTGCGGGTTAGCATCGGCTCCAGGAACTCCTCCTTCTGAGCCTGGGTGCCGTACTCGAGCATCATGTGGACGAACGGGAAGTTCCCCACCACGGACGACTCGTTCTGCAGGTCGTTGTGCAGCCCGAGGCCCTTGCGGGCCAGGTGCTCGCGGATCACCGCCATGTCGAGGTTGGTGCCGTCGGAGCCCCCGACCTCCTTGGGCAGCCCGTGGCGCAGCCAACCCGCGGCGTCGGCGCGCCGGAACATCTCGGCGAGCAGTTCCTCCCACTCGCGCCGCGGCACGCCCCCGTTCTCGAAGTCGGTGCGCGAGTACTCGCGGCGGTGGTCGAAGAAGCGCTGGTTGTCGTCCTGCTCCTGGAGGGGCCGGATCTCCCGCTCGATGAAGTCGTCGAGCTCGGCGAGCCGCTGGGTCAGCTCGACCGGGAGCGCGAAGTCCACGTTGACCTCCTTAACGAACGTTCAGCTAGCATGGCACCACCCCCGGCGCCGAGGGAAGAGGGAGACGGCGGATGCGCGAGATCCGCTACGGGGTGGCCGACGGCGTCGCCACCCTGACCATCGACCGGCCGGAGAAGCGCGGGGCGATGACCTACGCGATGCTCGAGGAGTTCACCGCGGGCGTGACGCAGGCAGGGTCCGACCCGGACGTCCGGGTCCTGCTGGTCACGGGGGTGCCGGGCAGCTTCTGTGCCGGGATCGACCTGGCCGACCTGGCGGGCCGTGACCCGGGCGACCGCGGGCGCGCCGACAACGGCGGCGACGGCCGGCTTCCGCTGCTCATGGGCTGCCCGAAGCCGGTCGTCGCCGCCGTCGACGGGATGGCGGTCGGGATGGGCGCCGAGTTCGCCACCCAGGCCGACCTGCGGGTGGTCTCGACGCGCGCGCGGTTCCGCTGGAACTTCGTGCACCGCGGGCTGGTGTCCGACACCGGCGCGGGCACCTGGCTGCTGCCGCGCCAGATCGGCGTCGGGCCGGCGATGCGGCTGCTCTACACCGGGGCGGACCTCGGCGCCGACGAGGCGCTGGCGCTCGGCTTCGCCACGGCCGTCGTCGAGCCGGATGCCCTGCCCGAGGCCGCGGCCGGGCTCGCCGCGGCGATCGCGACCGCGTCGCCGTTCGCCCTGGTGCGCACGAAGCAGCTCGTGCGCGACGGCCTGGGCGCCGACCTGCCCACCCACGTCGGCGCCACCCGCGCCGCCCTGGCGGACTGCTTCGCGTCCGCCGATCATGCCGAGGGGGTCGCGGCGTTCCTGGAGCGGCGGCCGGCTCACTTCACCGGGACCTGAGGAGGATCTGCATGAGCGACGAGACGCAGCGCGTGTCCGTCACGGTGGCCGACGGGGTCGCCGACGTCCGGTTGTCGCGGCCGGAGAAGCGCAACGCGCTCGACCCGGCCATGTTCGCGGGCCTGGTGCATGCGGGCGAGCGGCTGAAGGGCGACGCCTCCGTGCGCGTGGTGGTGCTCTCCGGGGAGGGGCCGGACTTCTGCGCGGGCCTCGACTTCGGCTCGTTCCGGGCGATGGCGTCGGGCGAGCGGCTGTCGGCCACGGCCCAGCTGCCGCCGTCGGACGGACCGGCGCAGGCGACGGGCCAGCGGGCGGCGTACGTGTGGGCCGAGCTGCCGGTGCCGGTGATCGCCGCCGTGCAGGGCAACGCGCTGGGCGGCGGCCTGCAGATCGCGCTGGGCGCCGACATCCGCATCGTGGCCCCCGACGCGCGGCTGTCGGTGATGGAGGTGAAGTGGGGGCTGGTCCCGGACATGACCGGCAGCCAGCTGCTGCCCGAGCTGGTGGGCCGCGACGTCGCGAAGGAGCTCACGCTCACCGGACGGATCGTGAGCGGCGAGGAGGCCGGGGCGCTCGGCCTCGCCACCCGCACCGACCCGGACCCCCGCGGTGCCGCGCTCGCGCTGGCGCGGGAGATCGCCGGGCGCAACCCGCACGCGGTCCGGGCGGCCAAGCGGCTGCTGGACATGGCGGGCCGGGTCGACCTCGCCACCGGCTTCGCCGCCGAGCAGACCGAGATCGGCGCGTTGATCGGCAGCCCGAACCAGGTCGAGGCGGTCACGGCGGGCTTCGAGAAGCGCGCGCCGGTGTTCGCCGACCCCCACTGACCGGGCGTCAAGCCCCACTGTTCTGGGCGCGGCCGCGGGCGAGGATCTCCCCGCGGCGGCGCTCGACGTCGGCCGGGCCGGGGGCGCGGGCGAGCCACTCCCGCGCCGTCGCGGCCTCCACCCGGTCCCCGTCGCCCACCAGCTCGGCCTCCAGCCGCCGGTAGGAGCCCAGCAGCGTCCGCACGGCGTCGCGTTCGTTGCCCGCGATCGTCGCCGCCAGCCGCCGGGCGGCCGGCAGCAGGTCGGCGTGCGCGACGACCTCGGTGACGAGCCCGGCGCGCAGCGCGTCGGCCGCGGACAGGAAGTCGCCGGTGAGGCTCATCCGGCGGGCGAGCCCCGGGCCCACCGCCAGGGGCAGCAGCACCGAGAGCCGCCACCCGGGCAGCACGCCGACGCGGGCGTGGGTGTCGGCGAACCGGGCGCGCTCCGAGGCGATGAGGACGTCGCAGTTCAGCGCGATCTCCAGGCCGCCGGTGACCGCGGCGCCGTTGACCGCGCCGATCAGCGGGGTGCGCAGGGGCTCGCCCCACGGGGCGCGCGACGCCTCCCGCCCGTCGGTGCCCTCGAGCAGCCCGCCGGTGGGCGAGCCCAGCCGCCGCAGGTCCAAACCCGCGCAGAAGGCCGGGTCGGCCCCGGTGAGCACAATCGCACCGACGTCGTCGTCGGCGTCGAGGTCGTGCAGCGCGGTGCGCAGCCCGTGCAGCAGGTCCGCGTCGATCGCGTTGCGGACCTCGGGCCGGTGGAGCGTGACGACGGCCGTGCCGTCGTTCCCCCGCTCGACGAGCACCGCCTCGCTCACGTGCCGCTCCACACCGGGGCACGCTTCTCGGCGAACGCCGTGGCCCCCTCGATCGCGTCCTTCGATGCCGAGACCGGCCCGGCGATCTCCGCCTGCCGCTCCCACATCTCGTCCTCGGGCCAGCCGCCCACCGAGGCGACGATCTTCTTGCTCGCCGCGACCGCGAGCGGCCCGTTCGCGGCGATCTCCCGGGCGAGCGCGAGCGCGGCGTCGAGCGCCGTGCCGTCCGCGACGAGCCGGTTGACCAGCCCCAGCTCGCGCGCCCGGCCGGCGGGGATGTGGTTGCCGAGCAGCGCCAGCTCCATCGCCTGGTGATACGGGATGCGCTTGGGCAGCCGCAGCAGCCCGCCCGCGGCGGCGACCAGGCCGCGCTTCACCTCGGGGATGCCGAACGTGGCGCCTTCCGCCGCGACCACGAGGTCGCAGGCGAGCACGAGCTCGAACCCGCCGGCCAGCGCGTAGCCCTCGACCGCGGCGATCAGCGGCTTGGCGGGCGGCTGCTGCGTCACGCCGGCGAACCCGCGGCCGGGCACGACCGGCCGCTCCCCGCGCACGAACGCCTTGAGGTCCATCCCGGCGCAAAAGGTGCCGCCGGCCCCGGTCAGCACGCCGACGCGGAGGTCGTCGTCGGCGTCGAGGCGGTCCATCGCCTCGGCGATCCCCTGCGCCACGCCCGCGGTGACGGCGTTGCGGGCCTGCGGGCGGTCGATGGTCACCACGAGCACGCCGTCGGCGGGCGTGGTCACGAGCACGTCTGACACGTCGGGGGACACGCGATCTCCTATCGGTCGGTGAACTCGGCGGGCCGCTTGGCGAGGAACGCGGCGACCGCCTCGGCCTGGTCGGCGGTGAAGGTGGTGGCGATCTGCGTGCTGTTCTCCAGCGCGATCCCGGCGGCCAGGCTCCCGACCTCGAGCTGGCTCCACATGACGTCCTTGGTCATCCGCACGCCGAACGGGCTGTTGGCGAGGATCTCCCGCGCCACGCCCAGGGCGGCCTCGCGCAGCTGCGCGTCGGGCACCACCCGGGAGACCAGCCCGATCCGGTCGGCCTCTGCCGCGTCGATCACCCGGCCGGTGAGCAGCAGCTCGAACGCCCGGGACGCGCCGATCAGCCGCGGCAGCAGCCAGCTCACGCCGATGTCGCAGCCCGACAGCCCGATCCGCACGAACGCGTCGCCGAACCGGGCGGACGCGCCGGCGATCCGCACGTCCGACGCCAGCGCCAGGGCGAGCCCGCCGCCCGCGGCCGGCCCGTTGACGGCGGCGATCACCGGCTGCGGCAGCCCCCGCAGGGCGGGGACGAGCGCGGCGATCCGCTTCTGCAACCGCATCCGGTCCTGCGCGGTGCGCTCCGCTCCGGTTACCGACGAGGTGGCCGCGTCGCCGTGGCGCTCCACGAGATCCAGGCCGGCGCAGAAGCCCCGGCCGCGTCCGGTCAGCACGACCACGCGGCACGTCCGGTCGTCGGCGAGGCGCGTCAGCTCCGCGTGCAGGTCCTCCAGCAGCCCCGGCGAGATCGCGTTGAGCCGCTCGGGGCGGTCCAGCTCCAGCAGCCGGATCCCCGGCTCGACGTCCGTCGCGCGCACCGTGTCCGCCACGTCACGCTCCCCCGGCGGGCGCCCGTTCGGCCCGCAGCGCCGCCCGGCTGAGCTTGCCGGTGGCGGTGCGGGGCAGCTCGCGGAACTCGATCGAGGTGGGGCACTTGAAGCCCGCCAGCCGGGCCCGGCAGTGGGCGAGCAGCTCGGCCGCGTCGACCTCCGCCCGCGGCTCGACCAGCGCCGCCACCCGCTGCCCCCACTCGTCGTCGGGCACGCCGATCACGGCCGCGTCGGCCACGGCGGGATGGGTGAGCAGCACGGCCTCGATCTCGGCGGGGTAGATGTTCACACCCCCGGAGATGATCAGGTCGGAGCGCCGGTCGCTGAGGAAGAGCCAGCCCTCGTCGTCGAGGTGGCCGAGGTCGCCCACGGTGAACAGGTCGCCGCGCCGGGCGGCGGCCGTCTTCTCCGGCGCCTTGAAGTACTCGAACGCCTCGGGGCTGCGGAACCAGATCGTGCCGACCTCGCCGGGCGGCAGCGGGGCCCCGTCGTCCCCGAGGACCAGCACCTCGCTGCCCTCCCAGGCACTGCCGACCGTGCTCGGCCGGCGCAGCCAGTCCTGCGGTCCCACGTAGGTGCCGCCGCCCTCGGTGGCCGCGTAGTACTCGTGCAGCACCGGACCGAGCCAGTCGATCATGCCGTGCTTGACCGACACCGGGCAGGGCGCGCCGGCGTGCACGATCCGGGTCAGCGAGGACAGGTCGTGGCGCCCGTGCACCTCCGGCGGCAGCGCCAGCAGCCGGTGGAACATGATCGGCACCATGTGCGTGGCGGTGACGCGGTGCCGCTCCACGAGCTCGAGGAACAGTGGCGGCGTCCACTTATCCATCAGCACGAGCGTGTGGCCGAGGTGCAGCGCCAGGTGGCCATAGGCGTTGGGGGCGGCGTGGTAGAGCGGCGCCACCACGAGGTGGACGCCGGACGCGCCCGCCCAGCCCTGTTCCCCGGGACGGCCGAGCATCCGCGGCAGCATCCCCACCTTCGCGGCGAGGCTCTGCTCGGGGCTCGCCTGCGGGAGCGGCTTGCGCACGCCCTTCGGCCGTCCGGTCGTCCCGGACGTGTAGAGCATCACCGAGCCCTGCCGCCTGCCGTCGGGGACCGTGGCCGGCATGCCCTCGACCAGCTCGTCGAGCGGGCGGAAGCCGGGGAACGCGGGCACCGCGAACCGGCGCTCCGGTGGGAGGCCCACCTCGTCGGCCGCCGCGGTGGCCGCCTCCGCCAGGCGCGGACCGGTGAGCAGCAGCTTCGCCTCGCTGTCGGCCAGGATGTAGGCGAGCTCGGGGGCGGTCAGGTGCCAGTTGAGCGCGGTCAGGTAGAGCCCGAGCTGGCTCGTGGCCAGCTGCAGGGCGACGAACGCGCGGTGGTTCGGCAGGGCGACGGCGACGGTGTCGCCCGCGACGAGCCCCTGCGCGCGCAACCCGTGGGAGATGCGGTGCACCAGGTCGCGCAGCTGCCCGAACGACGTCGACGACCCGTCGACGTCGACGACCGCCACGCGGTCCGGGTCGGCGTCGGCGATCTCCCAGAACCCGAGCCCGCCGTGCGCGCGGTAGGCCTCGACCAGCTCCATCACGTCCTGCTGCACGCTTGCAGCTCCCCTCGTCCGTGCCACCCGGTCCGCCGGCCGCGGCGTCGAAGCTGCGGCCGGCGGAGCTGTCGTCGGCGGTCAGGCCTTGGGCCCGCCCGCCGCGTAGATCACCTGGCCGGAGACGAACCCGGCGCCCTCGCTCACGAGGAACGACACCAGGTGCGCGATGTCCTCCGGCTGCCCGACGCGCGCCACCGGAATCGTGGCCGCCGCACCCTTGATGAAGTCCTCGAACGGCACACCCATCCGCTCGGCCGTCGCCTTCGTCATCTCGGTCTGGATGAACCCGGGGGCGATCGCGTTCGCGGTGACCCCGAACTTCCCCAGCTCGATGGCGAGGGTCTTGGTGAAGCCCTGCAGGCCGGCCTTCGCCGCGGAGTAGTTGACCTGTCCGCGGTTGCCCAGCGCCGAGGTCGACGAGAGGTTCACCACCCGTCCGAACTTCGCCTCCACCATGTGCTTCTGCACCGCACGGGTCATGAGGAACGCCCCGCGCAGGTGCACGTTCATGACCGTGTCCCAGTCGGACTCGGTCATCTTGAACAGCATGTTGTCCCGGGTGACGCCGGCGTTGTTGATCAGCACGGTGGGGCCGCCCAGCTCGGTGGCCACCCGGTCGACGGCCGCCTGCACGGCGTCGGGGTCGGCGACGTCCACGGCCACCCCGATCGCCCGGCCGCCGTCGGCCACGATCGCCTCCGCGGTGGCCTTCGCCCCGCCCTCGTCCAGGTCCAGCACCCCGACCGCGAACCCGTCGGCGGCGAGCCGGCGGGCCGTGGCCGCACCGATCCCCCGTGCGGCCCCGGTGACGATGACGACGCGCTCCGTCGCAGCGGTCATCTGCTTCTCCCCTTCACGTTCTCGAACGGCTGCCGTTTCCTGCGGAACAGCGACTCCTGGGCGATGCTCGCCCGCAGCACGCCGTCCCGCGAGGACAGGGTCCCGGTGTACCACCCGCGACCCCCGCCCGTGCTCTTCGGCACGAGATCGACGAGCACCCAGTCGTCGAGGCGCGCAGCCCGGTGGAACCACACCGCGTGGTCGAGGCTCGTGCTCGGCCGGTAGCCGTCGGCGGCGAGCGGCGACAGCCCACTCATGATGTCCGACAGGTAGGTCAGGACGGCGGCGTGCAGCACGTCGTCGGCAGGGAGGCGCTCGGTGCAGCGGGCCCAGAACCGGGTGGGCCACGCCGGGCCGTCGTGGGGCTGCGGGGGCAACCGCGCCTCGAACGAGAACAGCCGCGGGATCGCCAGCGGCGGCAGCGTCGCCGGCGCGGGGACCTCCGGCGCCGGGTCGACCTGCCGGTCGAGCCCGTCCTCCGGGTCGTGGAACGACGCCGACATCGAGAAGACGACCTCGCCGTCCTGCACCGCCACGACGCGCCGCGCGGAGAACGAACGCCCGTCGCGGTCGCGGTCGACGCGGAACAGCGTGGGCCGCGCCGCGTCGCCGCTGCGCAGGAAGTAGCCGTGCATCGAGTGCGGCAGCCGCCCGGCCCGCACGGTGCGCCCGGCGGCGACGAGCGCCTGCGCCGCGACCTGCCCGCCGTAGAGCGGGTACGGGTCGTCGAAGACGGTGGTGGCCCGGAACAGGTCGCGGTCGAGCGGCTCCAGGTCCAGCAGCGTCACCAGGGAGGCACCCGCCGGGGCCGCCGCGGGCAGTGGCCGGGCGCTCACAGCGCGGCGACGGGCTCGGCCGCGACCGCGTCCGCGAGCCTGCCCCGGATGATCTCGCTCGCCTCCCCGACGATTCGCGACACCAGCTCCTCGCACGTGGGGATGTCGCGGATGAGCCCCTGCACCATCCCGGCCGACCAGATCCCGCGGTCGATGTCGCCGGTCTCGTAGACCTTCACCCCGCGCGTGCCGGCCACGAGGTCACGGATGTCCTCGAACGCCGCGCCGGCCTCCAGCCGCGCCACGACCTCGCGGCTCACCGCGTTGTCGGCCACGCGGGCGGTGTTGCGCAGCTGCCGGAAGATCAGCTGGGTGTCGCGCTCGCCCGCCTCGACGAGCCGGTCCTTCACGTTCTGGTGGATCCCGGACTCGACGGTCGCCATGAAGCGCGTGCCCATGTTGATCCCGTCCGCGCCGAGGGCGAGCGCCGCGACGAGGCCGCGGGCATCGGCGAACCCGCCGGAGGCGATCATCGGGATGGTCAGCCGGTCGGCGGCGGCGGGGATCAGCACCAGGCCGGGGATGTCGTCCTCGCCGGGGTGCCCGGCACACTCGAACCCGTCGATGCTCACGGCGTCGACGCCGAGCGACTCGGCCTTGACCGCGTGCCGCACGCTCGTGCACTTGTGGATCACCTTGATCCCGTGCGCGTGGAAGTGCTGCAGGTGCTCCACCGGGTTCGACCCCGCGGTCTCCACGATCGGCACGCCCGAGGAGATGATCGCCTCCCGGTACTCGGCGTACGGAGGGGGGTTGATCGCCGGCAGGATCGTGAGGTTCACGCCGAACGGCTGGTCGGTCAGCTCCCGGCAGCGCGCGACCTCCCGCACCAGGTCCTCGGGGGTCGGCTGGGTCAGCGCCGTGATGAAGCCCAGTGCGCCGGCGTTCGCCACGGCGGCCACGAGCGGGGCGCGCCCCACCCACTGCATGCCACCCTGCACGATCGGGTGCCGGATCCCGAAGGCCTCGGTGAACTTCGTCGTGATCACGGGTCCTCCAAGTAAACGATCGTTCGAAAAGCAGCATCGCCAACGACCCGCCCGCTGTCAACGCGCGGCCGCGTAGCGTGGCGACGGTGGACCTGCGCCTGGTCGAGTACTTCGTCGCCGTGGTCGACCACGACAGCGTCACCAAGGCCGCCCGGGCGCTCTACATCGCGCAGCCGTCGCTGTCCCAGGCGATCCGCAGCCTCGAGCGTCAACTCGGCGTCGAGCTGTTCGACCGGACCGGGCGGAAGCTGACGCTGACCGCCGACGGGCGCGCGTTCGTCGGACCGGCGCGCCGGATCCTCGCCGACCTCGACCACGCGGGGGCCAAGGTGCAGGCCGTGCGGGACGGGCTGTCCGGGCGGCTCGAGATCGCCGTCCTGTCGACGCTCTCGGCCGACCCACTCCCGGAGCTGACCAGCAGGCTGCACCGGGCCCACCCCGGCATCCGGCTCTCGGTGCTCGACCCGGGTAGCGCAGCGGGCGTGCTCGGCCAGGTGCGCGGCGGGCGGGCCGAGCTGGGCCTGACCGAGCTTCCGGACCGGGGCGGCACGCTGCAGAGCCATGTCCTGTGGGACCAGGAGATCGCGCTGGTCCTCCCGCCGGACCTGGCGGCGACCCTGCCCGACCCGGTCCCGCTGACGGCGGTCGCCGCGATCCCACTCGTCGTCGAGACGTCGGACGCCGACGCCCTCCCCGTCGCCGGCTCCGTGGCGGTGCAGTGCGCCCACCGGCACGCGGTCTGGGAGCTGGTCCGCCACGGCGCGGGCGCCGCGTTCCTGCCGCGGCGAATCGCCGAGACCGAGCTGCGGGACGTCGTCGTGCGCTCGACCGTCCCCCCGATCCGGCGCCCGGTGGGCCTCGTCCACCGGCCCGGCCCGCTCTCCCCCGCCGCCGCGGCGTTCCTGGAGGCGGCCGAACTGGTACGGCGCGACTGCGCGGACGCGGCCTACCCCGCCCCGGCCAGCGCGACGAACTCCCGACCCGCCGGCGAGAGTGCGCCCGGGTCGTAGACCAGCCCGTAGGCGCGGCTGATCCGCGGTTCGACGGCCCGCACCACCGCTCCCCTGGCCACGGCGGCCTCGGCCACCGAACGCTCGAGCAGGCTGGCCCCGACGCCCGCCAGCACGAACGGCAGCCGGGCCTCCCGGTGCTCCAGCACGACCGACGGGGTGATGCTGCGGCCCGCCGCCGACACGGCCTGCTCGATCTCGTCGACCGCCTGCGAGCTGCCCCGCGGGACTATCACGTGCGGTATCTCCGGCAGCTGCGACAGCGGCAGCGGGTCCGCCGCAGGCGGCTGCGAGCCCGGGGGCAGCACCAGCCAGTACTCGTGCTCCCCGAGCTCCCGGACCGCGAGGCCCCCGCCGTCGACCACGCCGCCGTCGGCCATCGGCAGGTGGCGGACGACGATCTCGCAGTGGCCGTCGCGGATCAGCGTGGGTGTGGCCGACTCGTCGCGCAGGTCCCCGATCCGCACGACGACCGCCGGGAACCGCCGCCGGAACGCACCGACCAGCCGGGCCACTGGGTCGGCCGCGAGCGCCGGCATCGCGACGATGTCCAATCTGCCGCGCGGGCGGCCGGCATCGTCGAGGAGCGACCCCTCGGCGGCCACGACGTCGCGCAGGATCCGCCGGGCCGGGCCGACCAGGCTGTGCCCGGCCGAGGTGAGCACCATCCCGCGCCCGATCCGGTGGAACAGCGGGACGCCGAGCTCGCGCTCGAGGGCCCGGACGGCCTGGGAGACGGTGGGCTGCGCCAGGTCGAGCGCGGTCGCCGCCGCGGTGATGCCCTTGTGGTCGACGACCGCCAGGAAGTACTCGACCTGGTGCAGGTCCACGCACTGACACTAGCCCGCCGCCGGCTGCTCCCCGCGGACCCGGCGCGCGTCGCGCACCGGGTTGACGGTGAGGAGGGCGACGACGCCCCCGACGACGGCGGCGATCCCGAAGACCTGGAACGCCAGCGCGTACCCGGCGGCGGGGTCGGCCGCCCGGTCGACGATCACGCCCGTCAGGTACGGCGCGATGACCCCGCCCACGGACATGATCCCGAGGAAGACGCCGAGTGCGCCCGCGATCTGTTTCGGCGGGCAGATCTCCGACAGGCCCGCGTTGAACAGCGGGAAGACGATCGTGCCGATGCCGTAGCCGACGGAGACCACCACGACCGCGACCAGGGGGACGTCGATGGCGGGCAGGGTCACCAGCGTCAGCCCGCACAGCAGGAGCCCGATGCTCGGGACGACGCCGCGCAGGACCCGCGAGCTCGCCCCGCGGACCAGCAGCCGGTCACCGATCGACGTCGACAGGAACAGGAACACCAGGCCGGCGATGCTCGGGAAGCCGAACATCACGCCCGCCTGTACCCGCGAGTACCCCAACCCGACCTCGAAGTACGACGGCAGCCAGGTCAGGACGACGGTGACGAGGCTGTACATCGCGAAGATCGCAACGGTGCCGCCGAGGAACGTGGGCGTCCGGAAGATCGCCGACCACGGCACGCGCGGGGTCTCCGCCTCACCCGGCGCCGCCGCCGCCTTGCGGGACCGCTCGCCGTAGGGCCCGTCCCGCCAGGTGAGCAGCCACACCGCACACCATGCGACGCCCGCGACGGCGAGGGTGAGGAACGCGGCCCGCCAGCCCCAGATGGCGACCACCACGGCGAGCGCCGGCGCGATCAGGATCTTGGCGATGGACGCGGCCGCCGTGATGCACGCCGACGGCAGGCCCCGCTTCTCCGGCGGGTGCCAGGTGTAGACGCCGGCGTGGACCAGCGCGCCCGACGGCCCCTCGGCCAGGCCCAGCACCATCCGGCTGACCAGCAGGATCGCGAAGCTCGCTACCACGACCAGCGGCAGCATCGAGGCCGCCCAGGCCAGCGCCAGCACGACGAGCGACCAGCGCAGCGTCAGCCACTTGTCCAGCAGACCCGCGAAGAAGCCGCCGACGGTGAACGTGAGGAAGAAGGCGCTGCCCACCAGGCCGATCTGCGAGGCCGACAGCCCCAGCTCTTCGCCCAGCGGCTGCGCGACGAGGCCGAAGATCGCCTTGTCCCCCCAGTTGATCACGTAGAGGAGCACCAGGAGGCCGGTGAACCCCCACGCCTTCCCCCGGGACTCGCCGCCGGGCCGCGGCGGCGCCGTGGTCGACGGAGGGGCCAGCTCACTTGCCGTCATCGCGTCTCTCCTTCGAGGGGATGCAGGCGGTCGTCCCATTGGACGAGACCCCGATCACAAGGTCAAAGACGCACGGGCGAACGCAGCAATAGGCGGGGCCTATTCGCGGCCCGTCTCCGCCCATGCCCCCCGTCTCCGCCCATGCCCCCCTTGCGCGGCGATGCCCCCCGTCGACGGGGCGCATCCACCGACACGGGGCGCACGGACCACGGCGCGCGTCCGAGCTGTCCACAGGCCGCGCGAATCGGCCCCGCAGCGCGCCCCGTCCCGCAAGGCTGGGGCGATGGACGCGCGGACCCCCGGCCTGCACCTGCGATCCCGGTTGCTCGCACTGGGCCTGACCAGCGACGAGGTGCAGCGGGGTCGCCGGGCGGGCGACCTGGTCACGATCCGCCGCGGCGCGTACCTGCGGGCCGACGACGAACGGCTGAGCAAGCCGGCCGCCCGCCACGCGATGCTGGTGCGCGCGACGGTCCCGACCCTGGCGCCGGACGCCGTCGCCAGCCACGGCTCGGCCGCGGTGCTCCACGGACTCGCGGTGTGGGGGCTGCCGCTGGACTGCGTGCACGTCACCCGGGCCGCGGCGTCGGGTGGTCGCATCGGCCGGGTCGTCCACCGGCACAAGGCACCGCTCGAGGCCGACGAGATCACGACCGTGGACGGAATCGCGGTGACGACCCCCGCGCGGACCGTCGTCGACATCGCCCGCTCCGCCGCCTTCGAGCACGCCCTCGTCGTGGCCGACTCGGGTCTCGCCATCCGGCGCGTCGACCCGCATGACCTCGCCGTGGCGCTCGCCCGCGCGGCGCGCTGGCCGGGGATCCCCCAGGCCCGCCGGGTCGTGGCGTTCGCGGACGGCGGTGCCATGAGCGTCGGGGAGACACGCAGCCGACTCGCGATCATGCGGGCGGGCCTGCCTCAGCCGGTCCTGCAGTGGCGGGTACCGCTGGCCGACGACGCCGACGCCTACACCGACTTCGCCTGGCCCGCTGTGCGAACCGTCGGCGAGTTCGACGGCCTGGTGAAGTACGGGCGCCTGGTCCCGGCCGGACAGACGGCAGGTGACGTGATCACCGCGGAGAAAATCCGTGAGGACGCGATCCGCAGCCACGGCTTCACCGTCGTGCGGTGGATCTGGAGCGAGCTGGACGACTTCGCACCGGTCGCCCGGCGCCTGGAGCGCGCCTTCGCCCTCGGCGAGTGACCGGCCCGGCCGTGCGCCCCGTCTCCGCCCGTGCGCCCCGTCGACGGGGGGCATCGGCCGACACGCGGCGCATCGACGTCGGCGGCAGCGCGCGGGTCACGTCCGCAGCGCGCCCTTGACATCCGGTGTTAGCGCTAACAAACTGTGGCCCACCCGCGCCACCGGAGGCTGCCTGTGACCACACCCGCCGTCGATCCCCAGCGTGCCGTCACCGTCGGCATCGACTTCGGCACCCTGTCCGGCCGGGCGGTGGTCGTCCGGGTCGCCGACGGCACGGAGCTGGGGTCCGCGGTGCACCCTTACGCCCACGGGGTCGTCGACCGCACCCTGGCCGCCACCGGCGCGACGCTGCCGCCGGACTGGGCCCTGCAGGTGCCGGCGGACTGGGTGACGGTGCTGCGCACGGCGGTGCCCGAGGCCGTCGCCGCCGCCGGGGTCGACCCGTCCGACGTCGTCGGGATCGCCACCGACTTCACCGCCTGCACCGTGCTGCCCACGCTCGCCGACGGCACCCCGCTGTGTGAGCTGCCCGAGCTCGCCGGCCTCCCGCACGCGTACGCGAAGCTGTGGAAGCACCACGCCGCGCAGGGCCAGGCCGACCGGATCAACGCCCTCGCCGAGGAACGCGGCGAGCCCTGGCTCGCCCGCTACGGCGGCAAGATCTCCAGCGAGTGGGAGTTCGCCAAGGCGCTGCAACTGCTCGAGGAGGACCCCGAGGTCTACGCCCGCACCGAGCGCTGGGTCGAGGCCGCCGACTGGATCGTCTGGCAGCTCTGCGGCACCTACCTGCGCAACGCCTGCACCGCCGGCTACAAGGGCATCTACCAGGACGGCCGGTACCCGTCACCGGAGTACCTCGCCGCCCTCGACCCGCGGTTCGCCACGTTCGTCACCGACAAGCTCGAGCACCCCATCGGCGAGCTCGGCGGCTGCGCGGGCGGGCTCACCGCGCAGGCCGCCGCCTGGACCGGGTTGCCCGAGGG
>NZ_JAHKRK010000070.1 GCF_019396355.1 Pseudonocardia nigra | reverse complement strand
AGGTCGTTCGTCCACGGGCGCTCCACCTTGACGCCGGCTCCGGGGCGCCGCCAGGCACACCACACGACGAGGAACAACAAACAATCACGAACTGGTGCTTGACCGGGGCTCCCGCCACAGATAAGTGCCGTTCGCGCGATCGGCGCTCGGGGTACGCGATGTCGTGCGCGCCCCCCAGCAGCTGATCACGACCGCGTTCGAGGCGCTCGCGAGGCTGCGCCACGCCCGCGCGTTCCACCCGCGAGGTGTCGTCGTCGACGGTCGCCTGCTGCTGACCGACCCGGGGTCGGCGACCGCCCGGGCCCTGGGCGGCCCCGCCGAACGGCCCGCGGTCGTGCGGATGTCGAAGGGCGCGGGCACGCCGGGCAACCTGCCCGATCTGCTCGGGATCGCCGCCCGCGTGCCCCTCGACGGGGACCGCGTGCTCGACCTGCTCTTCACGAGCGTCGGACGTGGCCGCGTCACGCACCTGCTGCTCGCGCCGTCGCGCGGCTGGACCAGCCACCCGTACAGCACGTTCCTGCACTACCGGGTCGACGGGCGGGCGATGCTCCTCACCCTCGATCCCGAGGAGCCCGTGCGCGTCCGCGGGACCGATCCGGACGCCGTTCGCACGGCCGTCGACGGCGGCACGGTCGCGTTCGCCCTCACCGAGCGACCCGTCACCGGACCGCCGCGGACGGCGGGGCGGCTCGTCCTCGGGCCGGTGCGCACCGACGTCCGGGTCTCGTTCGACCCCGTCCTGAACGCCCACCCGCGACTGCGCCCGGTCCGGCCGCTGAGCGGGGTGCGCCGCTGGGCATACACGGGCTCCCGCCGGGGCAGGCACGCCGACCGGGACGCGCTGCACGAGAGCCCGTAGGCCGCCCACGGGGCCGCCACGCTCTAGGGTGGTCGGCGATGCTCTCCCGCAGGCGGCTACTGACGATGGCGGGCACGGTCCCGCTGGCGGCCGCGGTGGCGTGCAGCGCCGAGGGCGACACCACCCTGGAACGCGCCCGCAATGCCGGGGTGCTGCGTGTCGGGCTGTCGGGCGAGCGGCCCTACGGCTACGTCGACTTCGACGGCGGCGTGACGGGCGCGCAGCCCGAGATGGCGCGCGCCGTGCTCGCCCGGCTCGGGGTGGGCGGGCTGGCCGCCGTGCAGGTCCCCTTCGACAGGCTGATCCCGGGCCTGCAGAGCGGCCAGTCCGACATGATCACCGCGGGCATGACGGTGACGCCGCGCCGCTGCACAGAGGTCGCGTTCAGCCGGCCCGACTTCCTGGCGCCGCCCGCGTTCCTGGTGCGCGAGGGGAACCCCCGCGAGATCGAGACGTTCGAGGACGTGGCCCGGTCCGACTCGCGGCTCGCCGTGCTCGACGGCTCGATCGAGCAGGAGTACGCGCAGGCGGCAGGCGTGCCGGAGGAGCAGTTGGTCACCGTCGACGACCAGCGGCTGCTCCTGCGCGTCGTCGCCGACGGTGACGCGACGGCCGGTGCGTTGACGGCGATCTCGCTCAGGGACGTGCTGAGCCGGAACCCGGGCGTCGGGCTGGAGGTCACCGAGCCCTTCCAGCCCTCGCTCGGCGGCCGGGTCCCGGTGCCCGCCGGTGCGTTCGCGGTGCGCAGCGGCGACACCGAGCTCCTGAATGCCTTCGACGAGGAGCTGGCGGCGCTCCACCGCTCCGGCGAATGGCTGCGGATCACCGAGCCGTTCGGTTTCACGCCCTCCAACCTGCCGCCGCCCGGGCTCACGACCGCCGAGCTCTGCAACCCCGGCTGAGATCAGCCCCGGTTCAGCACCGCCTTCAGGAACTCCTGGGTACGCGGGTGGTCGGGCGAGGTGAAGAGCTTGTCCGGCGGCGCATCCTCGATGACCTTGCCGCCGTCGAACATCATCACTCGGTGCGAGAAGTCCTGCGCGAAGTGCATCTCGTGGGTGACGCACAGGATCGTGATGTCGGTGGTCTCACCGATGTCGTGCAGCAGCGCGAGCACGCCCGCCACCAACTCCGGGTCCAGCGCCGACGTCACCTCGTCGAGCAGCAGCACGTCAGGCTGCATTGCCAGCGCCCGCGCGATCGCCACCCGCTGCTGCTGCCCACCGGACAGCCGCGACGGGTGCTCGTCGATCTTCTCCCCGAGCCCGACGAGGTCGAGCAGCTCCTTCGCGCGCGCGTTCGCCTCGTCCTTGGACAGGCCGAGCACCCGGGTGGGGGCCTCGATGAGGTTGCCGCGCACGGTCATGTTCGGGAACAGGTTGAACTGCTGGAACACCATCCCGATGCGCTTGCGCACCTCGCGGCTGTGCTTCTCGTCGGCGGGAAGGAGCTTCCCGCCCTTCTCCATGTGCGACAGGTAGCGCCCGCCCACGCTGATCGTGCCGGCGTTGACCTTCTCCAGGGTCATGAGCAGCCGCAGGATCGTGGTCTTGCCCGACCCGGACGGGCCGATCAGGGTGACGTGCTCGCCCGGAGCGACGGTGAAATCGAGGTCGGAGAGCACGACGTTGTCGCCGAACCGCTTCTCCACGCCGTCGAAGACGATCATGGGCTCAGATGGTGCCGACACGGCGCTCCAATCTCCGGACCAGCAGGGACGCCGGGTAGCTCAACGCCAGGAACAGCAACCCGGCGATCGTGTAGGGCTCGTCGTAGCTGAACGTCCGCCCGCCGGCCTCGCGTGCCCAGCCGACGATGTCCAGGAGCGTGATCGCGATGAGGATCGGCGTCTCCTTGAACATCGAGATCACGTAGTTGCCCAGCGCCGGGAGTACCCGCGGGATCGCCTGCGGCAGCACGACGCCGGTCCAGACCCGCGCCCGCGGCAGGCTCAGCGCGGTGGCGGCCTCCCACTGTCCTGGTGGCACGGCGTCGACGCCCGCCCGGTAGACGTCGGCGGTGTACGTGGCGTAGTGCAGGCCGAGCGCGATCACGCCGGTGACCATCGGCGGGATCACGATCCCGATGTCCGGCAGCACGAAGAACAGGAAGAACACCTGCACCAGCAGCGGTGTGCTGCGGACGAACTCGATGAGCCCCCGCACCACGATCGCGACGGGACGCGGGCCGCGCAGCAGCACGGCGAACACGAGCCCGAGGCTGAACGCCACCAACGACCCGAGCACGGTCAGCTGCAGGGTGAGCACCAGACCCTGCAGGAGCACCGGGAAGACCTCGAACGCGAAGGCCCAGTCCCACCCCATCACGCACCACCCACCGTGGTCGCCGCCAGCTTGCGGGCCCGTGCCGACGGGGTGCGGCCGACACGTGCGGCGGCCGCCGCCTCCAACAGCCGCATCACCACGGTGATCACCAGCGCCAGCAGCAAGTAGATCACCAGCACGACGATCCACACGAGCCACGACTGCGGCCCGAAGTTCGGGATGAGCCGCTGGTTCGCGAGGTTCGTGATCTCGTCGATGGCCACGAACGACAGCAGCGCCGTGCTCTTGAGCAGCTGGATGAACAGTGTGTTGAACGGCGGGATCATCTCGACCACGGCCTGCGGCAGGATCACGCGCCGCATCCGCTGGGCCGGGGTGAGGCTGAGTGCGATCGCACCCTCGTACTGCGCCTTCGGCACCGACTGCACGGCGCCCCGCACGATCTCCGCGCCGTAGGCGCCGTGGTTGAGCCCGAGCACGACGATGCCGGCCCAGATCGGCACGATCTGGAAGCCGACGAGCAGCGGCAGCGCGAAGAAGATCCAGAACAGCTGCACGACCTCGGACGTGCCGCGCAGCCCCTCCACGTAGATCCTGCTGATCACCCGCACGGTGCGCGACGGCGAGAGCAGCGCTAGCCCGGCGGCGAATGCCAGCACGATCGTCAGCGCGATGCCGCCGAGCGTGGCGAACACCGTGATGGGTATCCCCGGGGCCAGCACCCGCAGGAAGGTGCCGATGTCCTCGAACACGGTCAGGCCGAGCAGAGCTGCTCGGTGGTCAGGCCCTCGGCGGGCAGGTTGTCCTCGGAGAAGCCGAACGGCGACGCGATCTCCACCCAGCGGCCGCTCTCGTGCAGCGCGGCCAACTCGGTGTTGAACGCCTCGCGCAGGTCGTTGTCGGCCTGCCGGAACACGAACCCACCGGCCGAGACGATCTCCTCGCCGTTGACCACGGGCCGGAAGCCGTCGGTGACCTCGGCTGCGGCGTCCGGGTTGAGCTCGTTGACGAGCCAGTTGAGCGAGATGTCGGTGAGCGCGGCGCAGTAGACGCGGCCGTCGGTGACGGCCTGCAGCAGCGCGTTCTGCGTCTCGAACACCTGGATGTTTCCGGTCTGCACCCCGGCGGCCTCGGCGTAGTCCTGCTCGACGGCGGCACCGAGCACGGCGAGCTGCAGGTTCTTGGTCGCCACGTCCTCGAAGGTCGCCACCTGCTCCGGGTTGCCCGGCGGCACGAGGAACGCGGTGAGCGCGGAGTAGTCGGGGATGGAGAACGCCGCCTGCCCGCACCGCTCCGGGGTGATGTTCATGCCCGCGCACACCATGTCGTAGCGGTTGGCGTTGAGCGACGGGATGAGCGCGCTGAACTCGACCTGCTGGGCGTTGATCTCGGGGATACCGAGTGCCTCCATGACGGCGCGGGCCACCTCAGGAGCCTCTCCGGTGACCGTGCCGTCCGGCGTGGTGAAGCCGTAGGGTTGTTCGCCGGCGATGCCGATGTTGATCGTGCCGGCCTGCCGGGCGCGCTCCAGGGTTCCCGCTGCTCCACCCTCGCCGCCACCACCCCCCGCCTGCGGCACCTGCTGGCAGGCCCCCAGCACCGTCGCGCCACCGAGCGCCACCGCTCCGGCCGCTGCGGTCCTGCGGAGGAAGTCGCGCCGACTCCAAGGTTGCTGCCTCATGGCTGTCCTTCCGATCGAGCGGGTCGTCCGGCAATCGAACGTAGGTGAACCCGTTCGGACGGATCAGGAAATGGGTACGCCGCCGGCGACTCGTTACGTGACCGCAATGCGCAATCGAATCGGTCGTGAGTTTCACCCGTTGGGCCGCCATGAGGACCTCGGCAACCGGGTACTCGTTGTCGTTTTCCTGTCGGCCCCACCGGCCCGGCAGACGGTCCGGGCGCGCAGTCGGGGCGGGGATGCGTCAGGATCTGGGGCATGTTGCGGATCGGCGGGCTGCCCGTGTGGATCGGACCATCCGAGTTCGTCGCCGGTGCACGAGCGGTGATGGGCTGGACCGACGATGCCGTCGAGGTCGTGTCCGGGCTCCCCCAGCGCGTCGCCGGGCTGCTCGACGACGCCGATGCCATCGTCGGCCGGATCACCGCCGTCGCCGGGCGGGCCGAGACGCTCGTCGACCGCGCCGACGTCATCGTCGACTCGATCGACCAGGTGCTCGTCGGCGTGCGCACCGCCGTGGCGAGGGTGGACGAGGTCCTGCTCGACGCCGACGCGTTGGTCCGCAAGATCGATCCGCTGCTGGCCGAGGTCCGCACCGTGGCCGACGGCGCCACCGCCCTCATCACCCGGGCGGGCACCGTGGCCGACGGGGCCGCCGGGATCATGGCCCGCGTCGACGTGGTCGCCGACGGCGCGGCCGGTCTGGTGGCGCGCGCCGACACGGTGGCCGTGGACGCCGCCGGACTCGTCGCCCGCGCCGACGGAGTGGCCGAGGGCGCGGCGGTGCTCGTCACGAAGGCGGGGAAGGTCGCCGACGAGGCGTCCGTGGTGGTGACGGGTGCGGGCGTCGTCGCCGCGGACGCCCGCACCATCGTCGCCACGGCGGGCGGCGTCGCCGACAGCGCGGGCGGTGTGCTCGAGAAGGCCACCAGCGTGGCCGACCGCGCCGGCACCGTCGTGGAGCAGGCCGCGGGCGCCGCAGGGGACGCCGCCGAGCTGCTCGCCCTCTACCAGCCCATCGCGCGGCAGGCCGCGCCGCTGGCCGAACGGTTCGTCACCGAGCTGTCCGAGGAGGAGGTGCAGGCCGCCATCCACCTCATCGACCAGCTCCCCGTGCTGTCCGACCGCATGCAGAAGGACATCATGCCGATCCTCGCCACCCTCGACCGCGTCGGACCGGACGTCCACGAGCTGCTGGAGCAGCTCAAGGAGGTCCGGCAGGCGATCCAGGGCATCCCGGGGTTCGGCTTCTTCCGCCGCCGCGGGGAGCGGGAGGACGCGGAGGAGAACGGCCAGTGACTCAGGTGTCCGCGTGCGCGGCCAGCACCAGGCCGACGACCTCGTCCATCATCGCCGTGAGCTGGTAGTCCTTCGGGGTGAAGACCGCGGCGACCCCGCGCTCGCGCAACACGGCGGCGTCCTCGGGCGGGATGATGCCGCCCACCACGACCGGGACGTCGTCGGCGCCCGCCGCGCGCAGCCCGTCCACGACCGCGGGCACGACCTCCAGGTGCGACCCGGACAGCACCGACAGCCCGACGACGTGGACGCCCTCCTGCACCGCGGCCGCCACGATCTGCGCCGGGGTGAGCCGGATGCCCTGGTAGATCACCTCGAACCCGACGTCGCGGGCGCGCACCGCCACCTGCTCGGCGCCGTTGGAGTGCCCGTCGAGCCCGGGCTTGCCCACCAGCATCCGCAGCCGTGACCCGAGCTTCTCGCCCGCCGCCTGCACGCGCTCCCGGAGCGCGGCGATCTCACCCGCCACGCTGCCGGAGACGGCCGCCGAGACGCCCGTCGGCGCCCGGAACTCGCCGAAGACCTCGCGCAGCGCACCGGCCCACTCCCCGGTGGTGACGCCCGCCTTCGCGCAGGCGATCGACGCCTCCATCAGGTTCTCGTCGGTCTTGGCCGCATCGCGCAGGCGGGTGAGCGCCGCCTCGACCGCGCCGGCGTCGCGCGCGACGCGCCACGCCCGCACGGCCTCGATCGCGGCGGCCTCGGTGGCCAGGTCGACCGTCTCGATGGATGCCGCTCCCTCGGCCTGCAGCGGGCTCGGCTCGGTGGTCTCGAAGCGGTTGACCCCAACCACCACCTCCTCGCCCGACTCGATCCGCCGCCGCCGCTCGGCCAGCGACGACACCAGCTGCCCCTTCATGTAGCCGGACTCGACGGCCGCGACCGCTCCGCCCATCTCCTGCACGCGGTCGATCTCGGCACGGGCGCCCGCGACGAGCTCCGCGACCTTGGCCTCGACGACGCGGCTGCCGTCGAACAGGTCCTCGTACTCGAGCAGGTCGGTCTCGTAGGCGAGCACCTGCTGCATCCGCAGCGCCCACTGCTGGTCCCACGGCCGGGGCAGGCCGAGCGCCTCGTTCCAGGCCGGCAGCTGGATGGCCCGGGCGCGGGCGTCCTTCGAGAGCGTGACGGCCAGCATCTCCAGGACGATGCGCTGCACGTTGTTCTCCGGCTGCGCCTCGGTGAGCCCCAGCGAGTTGACCTGCACGCCGTAGCGCAGGCGCCGCTGCTTGGGGTCCGCCACCCCGTAGCGCTCCCGGGTGATCTCGTCCCAGAGCTGCCCGAGGGCGCGCATCTTGCACATCTCCTCGACGAACCGCAGCCCGGCGTTGACGAAGAAGGAGATCCGGCCGACGACGTCGCCGAAGCGCTCGGCGGACACCTGGCCGGAGTCGCGCACCGAGTCGAGCACCGCGATCGCCGTGGACAGCGCGTAGGCCAGCTCCTGTTCCGGCGTGGCGCCCGCCTCCTGCAGGTGATAGCTGCAGATGTTGATCGGGTTCCACTTGGGGACGTTCGTGACCGACCACGCGACCATGTCGGTGATGAGCCGCATGCTCGGCGCGGGCGGGAAGACGTACGTCCCGCGCGAGAGGTACTCCTTGACGATGTCGTTCTGCGTGGTGCCGGCGAGGGTGGCGCGCGGCGCCTCGTGCTCGTCGGCCACCGCGACATAGAGCGCCAGCAGCCACATGGCGGGCGCGTTGATCGTCATCGAGGTGTTGGCCTCGGCCATCGGGATGCCGTCGAACAGCGCCCGCATGTCCCCGATGTGGCTCACCGGCACGCCGACCTTGCCCACCTCTCCCTTGGCGAGCTCGTCGTCGGGGTCGTAGCCGGTCTGCGTGGGAAGGTCGAACGCGACGGAGAGCCCGGTCTGCCCCTTGGCCAGGTTGCGCCGGTACAGAGCGTTCGACTTCTCCGCGGACGAGTGCCCGGCATAGGTCCGGATCACCCAGGGACGGTCTCGCTCACGGTCGGTCGGGTACGGCACCGGACACCTCCGCATCGTGGGTCGATCGATCCTACTGGCGCGTAGCCACCCCCTTCGGAGCGAACGGAGCGCAGGTCACACTTCGGATCGATTCAGGTCGCCCCGCCGGTGGGCGGTGCGGCGAGAATGGGGGCATGGCCGACCCGGTCACCGGACTCCTCGCACTCCTCGGCGCCCTCCTCGCGATGGGCGGGCTGCTGCTCGCGCTGCGCTGGACGTTCGGCACGGGCCGCAACCTGCCGGCCCCGCACCTGCCCGACCCGGACGACCCGACCGGCGACGGGCTCCTCGAGGAGGTCTGCCGGACGCCGGCCGGGGTCGCTGCGCAGGACATACGCGCGCGGCTCGCGGCGGCCGGCGTGCGCGCCACTGTCGGTGCGGCGGAGGGCGGCCACCCGGTGCTGGTGTTCCGCCACGACCTCGCCACCGCCCGCCTCGTCCTGCACGCCGACGGTGTGGACTGACCCGCCACCCGCGTGTCGGGGGGTGGGAGCGCGCGAGTCGGGGCCTCGGCGCGCACCGGAACCGCCCGACTCGCGCACCCGAACACCCCGACTCGCGGAGGACAGGCCGGATCTTTCCGCGAGTCGGGCAGTAAGTGCGCGCGAGTCGGGGTCTGCGTGCGTCGCTACAGGCGGTGGTACCGGGCGTCGAAGAGGCAGAAGACGCCGTAGGCGGCGAGCCCGAGCGCGACCGCGATCAGCAGGTACGGCCCGAACGGCTGCCCGGCGAGGGTCTTGAGGGCCACGTCGAGGCCGGCCGCCTCCTCGGGCCGGAACCGGATCGCGGCCACCACGACCAGCACGCCGATCAGCGCGATCGCCGCCCCCTTCGCGATGAACCCGACCTGTCCCGTGCGCACAGCCGCCTCGCGGGCGGTTCGGTCGGACGGCAGGTCCATGTCCCGGCGGAACTTCTGCTGCACGCCCTCGATCGCCTTGATCACACCCGCGACGACGATCGCCACCCCGACCGCACCCACGATGAACTGCCCGCCGGGCAGGCCGAGCACCCCGGCGGTGGCGCCCTGCTGTCCGCCGCCACCGCCCCCGCCCATGGCCGTCCGCGCCGCGAGCACGGCGAGCACCACGAAGATGACGGCCTTGCCGCCGCTGACCGCGCGCCTGCGGGCCTTCCTGGCGCCGTCCGACTCGTAGGCGTAGCCCCAGATCGCCTGCTCCAGCCGCCACAGCGCGACGGCGACGAAGCCCACCACCAGCACCCACAGCAGCACCTGTCCGAAGGGCTGCTGCGCCAGCGCCTGGAACGCCCCGCTCTGGTCCGCCTGCTCGCCGCGGTCGCCGAACGCGATCTGCAGGGCCAGCCCGGCGATCAGCAGGTGCGTGACCCCGTAGGCAAGGATCCCGACGCGGGCACCGATCTGGACCGGCCGGCTCCGCGCGGCCTGGCGGGCGGACTGCTCGGCGGAACGCGACATCGGGGCCTCCCTCAGGGTGCCGGGAGCGTCGCACGCCGGATCGAGATCCGCAGCCGCTGCTGCTCCGACCGGCCCAAGCCCACCGTCAGGAAAGCCACGTTCCTGTCGCTGGGTGGCAGGAACGTGGCTTTTCTGCCACTTCCGACGGGCGCACCACCTCCGGCTCGGCGGCTGCCCTCCGCCGCTTCCGCACCGCCCGCAGCAGCAGCACCCCCGCCACCGCCACGACGACGAAGCCCGTGACCGTCGGCCCGACGAGGTGCGCGGCATGCCGTACCGCCACCGACGCGGCGCTGCCCAGCCCCACGTAGACCAGGCCCCACACGACCGCCCCCAGCGCGGTGCAGCGCGCGAACCGGCCCATCGGCATGCGCAGCGTCCCCGCCAGCACCGGCACCAGCGAGTGCACCACCGCGAGGAACCGAGAGCCGACGATCGCCCGGCCCGTGCCACCGCTCAACAGCGCCTCGGCCCGCACCCAGTTCGGCTCACCGATCTTCCGGCCCGCCCGGCTGTGCCGGATCCGGCTGCCGAACCGCCTCCCGAGCAGGTATCCGCCGGTCTGCCCCACCAGGCTCGCCCCAGCGGCGACGCCGGCGAGCGCCGCGTACTCGCCCGCGCTGCCGACGGTCGTGGCCGCCGCCAGCAGCACCACCTCGCCCGGCGTCACGAGCCCGACCAGCACGGTCGTCTCCAGGACGAGCATCACCCCGACCGCGGCGTAGAGCTGCCCGGCGGGCACCGCGTCGAGGAACGCGAAGAACGAGGCCAGCCCGTCGGAGATCATGCTTCCACCCTGGCCGCGGGCACCGCGCGTGCCCATCCGGCCATCCGGCCGGCCGTGGTGGGGCTATCCCCCGTGCCTCCCGCCGCCCCGTTGCAGCAAAGCCACCTTCCTGCAACGTCGCTGCGGCAAAGTGGCTTTGCTGCAATCCGCGGGGCACCTCAACGCTGCGGCTCCGTGCTCACGCGCTCGATGTCCGCGCCGAGGGCGCACAGGTTCTCGACGAAGCGCGGGTAGCCGCGGTCGATGTGCTCGACGTCCCAGACCTCGGTCTCCCCGTCGGCGCACAACCCGGCGAGCACCAGCCCGGCCCCGGCGCGGATGTCGCTGGCCCAGACCGGGGCGCTGGAGAGCTGCTCGACGCCGCGGACCACGGCGTGGTGCCCGTCGGTGCGCGCGTCCGCACCCAGCCGCATCATCTCCTCGACGAACCGGAACCGCGCCTCGAAGACGTTCTCGGTGATCATCGACGTGCCTTCGGCCACCGCGGAGAGCGCGATCGCCATCGGCTGCAGGTCGGTGGCGAAACCGGGGTAGGGCAGCGTCACGAAGTCGACGGCGCACGGTCGGCCCTCCATCGTCACGGTGAACTCGTCGGTGCCGATGGCGATGTCGGCCCCTGCGGTGCGCAGCTTGTCGAGCACGAGGTCCAGGTGGTGCGGGTCGACGCCGCGCACGGTGACCTGGCCGCGGGTCATCGCCGCCGCGAACGCCCACGTGGCGCCGACGATCCGGTCTCCGATCACGCGGTGCCGGGTGGGCTGCAGACCGCTGACTCCGTGCACCGTGAGGGTCGAACTGCCGACGCCGTCGATCTTGGCGCCCATCTGCTGCAACATCGTGCAGAGGTCGACGATCTCCGGTTCGCGCGCCGCGTTGTCGATCACGGTGGTGCCGTCGGCGAGCACGGCGGCCATGAGGATGTTCTCCGTGGCGCCGACGCTCGGGAAGTCGAGCCAGATCTGGGCACCGCGCAGCTCGTCGGCCTGCGCGACGACCCGCCCGTGCTCGATCTCCGTGGTGGCCCCCAGCTTGCGCAGACCCGCCTGGTGCATGTCGAGCGGACGCGAGCCGATGGCGTCCCCGCCGGGCAGCGGGACGACCGCGCGCCGGCACCGCGCCACCAGCGGCCCCAGCACGCACACGGACGCACGCAACCGGGAGACCGAGCGGTAGTCGGCCTGCGCGCCCGGCTCGGCCGGGACGTCGATGGTGACGGTGTCGTGGTCGACCTCGACCGTGCAGCCGAGGCTGCGCAGCACGTCGGCCATCAGCGGGACGTCGAGGATCTCGGGACAGTTGGTGATCGTGGTCGTGCCCTCGGCCAGCAGCGCCGCCGCCATCAGCTTCAGCACGCTGTTCTTCGCACCGACCACGTCGACGGCGCCCATCAGCCGGGCGCCGCCCCGGACCGCGAAATGCTCTGCCACGGGCGCCGACGTTATCCGGTTGCCCGTACAGCTACTTCGGCGGCTGCGTCAGCCCGTCCCACGCGGCCATCGCGCAGTCCACCACGGCGGACAGCTCCGCGCGGCCTGCCCCGTCCCGCGCCTGGAGCGACAGCCCGAAGTGCACGGAGCTGAGGTAGGCGGCCAACGCGGCGATGTCGGCGCCGGGGGGCACGTCTCCCTCGGCCTGGCCGCGGGCGAGCCGGTCCCGGACGGCCGCGGTCGAGGCCCGCCGCTGCTCGGCGAGGAAGTCCCGGATCCCCGCGGTGCTCGGGGTGTAGGTGGTGGCGGCCAGGACGATCATGCAGCCGGCCGGTTTGTCCGGCTCCGTGTACGCGACGACGTGGGTGCGGAACATCGCCTCGACGCCCGCACGGGCGGTCGGCGCCCCGTGCAGCGCCGCCAGGGCCGGTGCGCCCTCGATGTCCTCGTAGAGCGCGACGGCCTCCCGGAACAGCGCCTCCTTGCTCCCGAAGGCGGCGTAGAGGCTGGGCGGGCGGATGCCCATGGCAGCGGTCAGGTCACCGATCGACGTGCCCTCGTAGCCGTGCTCCCAGAACCTCTCCATCGCACGACGCAGCGCCACGTCGCGGTCGAAGCCACGAGGACGTCCACGTTCGGCCATGCCGGACCCTTTCTGTAGCGCTCCCTAAACATACCTCTTGACGCCGGGCGGCGTCCCGACCATTCTCTGTAGCGATCGCTACAGAAAGGGAGCACGATGAGTGATCTGACCGGGCGCGTGGCGCTGGTGACCGGCGGGAGCCGCGGGATCGGGGCGGCCCCCGCCCTGCGGCTGGCACGGGAGGGCGCCGACGTCGCCATCACCTACCGGACGGCCGACGACGAGGCGGCGAAGGTCGTCAGGGGCATCGAGGAGGCCGGCGGGCGCGGGCTCGCCCTGCGGGCCGACAGCGCCGACCCCACCGCCGTCGCGGGGGCCGTCGACACCGCCGCAGCCCGGCTGGGGCGGCTCGACGTCCTGGTCAACAATGCCGGGGTCTTCCCGTTCGGCCCCTTCGAGCAGGTCGACGCCGCTGAGCTGGACCGCACGCTTGCCATCCACGTCCGGTCGGTGTTCGTCGCGGCCCAGGCGGCCTCGCGGCACCTCGGGGCGGGCGGCCGGATCATCAGCATCGGCAGCAACCTGGCCGAACGGGTGGCCCATCCCGGGGTCGCGCTCTACGCGATGACGAAGTCCGCGCTGACCGGCTTCACCCGCGCGCTCGCCCGCAAGCTCGGGCCGCGCGGCATCACCGTCAACGTCGTGCAGCCCGGCTCCACCGACACCGACATGAACCCGGCCGACGGCGCCGGCGCCGATGAGCAGCGGGCCCTGACCGCGCTGGGCCGGTTCCAGACCGCCGACGACGTCGCCGCGACCGTGGCCCACCTCGCGGGCGACGGTGGGCGCACCATCACCGGCGCATCCCTCCTGGTCGACTCGGGCGCGAACGCCTGACCGGCCGGCGGCCTAGGCTGACGCCATGGCCGTGCACCTGACCAGGATCTACACCAAGACCGGCGACGACGGCACCACCGCGCTCGGCGACTTCAGCCGCGTCCGCAAGACCGACGTCCGGCTCGCGGCCTACGCCGACACCGACGAGTGCAACGCGGCGATCGGCGTGGCGGTCACGGTGGGCGGCCTGGCCGAGGAGGTGCTCGTCCCGCTGCGGCACGTGCAGAACGACCTGTTCGACGTGGGCGCGGACCTCTGCGCGCCCATCGTCGAGAATCCGGAGTACCCGCCGCTGCGGGTGACCGAGGAGTACGTGACGCGGCTCGAGGGCTGGTGCGACGAGTTCAACGAGGGCCTGCCGAAGCTCGACTCGTTCATCCTGCCCGGCGGCACGCCCGGCGGGGCCTACCTGCACGTGGCCCGGACCGTCGCCCGGCGGGCCGAGCGGTCGGTCTGGGCACTGCTGGAGACCGACGCCGAACGCACCAACCCGCTGACGGCGAAGTACCTCAACCGCCTCTCGGATCTGCTGTTCATCCTCGGCCGGGTGGCGAACCCGGACGGCGACGTGCTCTGGCGCCCCGGCGGCCCCCGGCGCTGATTGCAGCAAGGTGGCTCTACTGCGACAACACCGCAGCAAAGCCACCTTGCTGCGACTTCCCGCGGGCGCGCCGCGTCAGGAGGCCTGGCGGTAGCCCGTGCGGCCGGGAGGTGCCGACTCCAGCCACGACTGGAAGCCGGTGAGCACACCGGGGCCCATCGCCAGCTCCAGCTCCACGCCCTGCACCCGGCACCGCAGCACCGACGCCGCGGGCGGGATCACGTACGCCTCGGCCCCGTCCGGGGTGCGCCGGTCGACGATCTCCAGATCCATCCGATCCACCACGACGCTGGGTCCGGGCCGCAGCGACGTCAGGCGGAACCACGCCAGCTCGTTGCCCCGGTACCGGGCGACGCCGAAGTGCCAGCCCGCGGCGGCGTCCCGGGACTGAACCCGGGAACCGGCAGCGGGGCGGCGGCGCAGACACACGTCCACGCCGCCGCCCCGCATGAGTCGTACACGCCGGAAGGCGAGATAGCCGAGGCAGAGACAGGCGGCAAGCAGCAGGATGCTGACGACGACCGCCGTTGCCTCCACCGCGGCCCCAGTTACTCCGCCGCGCCGGCTGCTCTCAGGCGCGCGTTGGCGCGCGCAGCGGCCGCACGTCCCTCGGGCTCGGACGTGTCGGCCCGGTCGCGCGCGGAGCGGGCGCGCGACACGTCGATCTCGTCGGCGAGCTCGGCGAACTCGGCCAGCACCGTGACGGTGTCGGGCGTGATCGACAGGAACCCACCGTGCACCGCCAGCGTGGTGGAGGTGCCGTCGGTGCCGTCGACGCGCACGACGCCGGCTTCCTCGAGCTGCGCGAGCGTGGCCTCGTGACCGGGCAGCACCCCGATCTCGCCCACGGTGGTGCGGGCGAGGACGAAGCTGGCCTGTCCCGACCAGATCCGCCGCTCGACCGCGACCAGCTCGACCGTCATCTCCGCCACGATCAGCCCTCGAGCTTCTTGCGGTTCTTGTCGAGGTCGTCCAGACCGCCGCACAGGAAGAACGCCTGCTCGGGCACGTCGTCGAACTCGCCCTTGGCGATCTTGTCGAACGCCTCGATGGTCTCCTTCAGCGGCACCGTGGAGCCCGGCTGGCCGGTGAACTGCTCGGCGACCAGCAGGTTCTGCGAGAGGAACCGCTCGATGCGCCGCGCGCGGCCCACCAGCTGGCGGTCCTCCTCGGAGAGCTCGTCGATACCGAGGATGGCGATGATGTCCTGCAGGTCGTTGTACTTCTGCAGGATCCGCTTGACCTCGTTGGCCACCCGGAAGTGCTCGTCGCCGATGTACTGCGGGTCGAGGATCCGGGACGTCGACGTCAGCGGGTCCACCGCCGGGTAGATCCCCTTCTGGGAGATCGGGCGGGAGAGCTCCGTGGTGGCGTCGAGGTGGGCGAACGTGGTGGCGGGCGCCGGGTCGGTGTAGTCGTCGGCGGGCACGTAGATCGCCTGCATCGAGGTGATCGAGCGGCCGCGGGTGGAGGTGATCCGCTCCTGCAGCTCGCCCATCTCGTCGGCCAGCGTCGGCTGGTAACCCACCGCGGACGGCATGCGGCCCAGCAGCGTGGACACCTCGGAGCCGGCCTGGGTGAACCGGAAGATGTTGTCGATGAAGAGCAGCACGTCCTGGTTCTGCTCGTCGCGGAAGTACTCCGCCATCGTCAGCGCCGACAGGGCGACGCGCATACGCGTGCCGGGCGGCTCGTCCATCTGGCCGAACACGAGCGCGGTGTCGTTGATGACGCCGGACTCGGTCATCTCCGTGATGAGGTCGTTGCCCTCGCGAGTGCGCTCGCCGACGCCGGCGAACACCGAGGTGCCACCGAAGTTCTTGGCGACACGGGTGATCATCTCCTGGATCAGCACCGTCTTGCCGACGCCCGCGCCGCCGAACAGGCCGATCTTGCCGCCCTGCACGTACGGGGTGAGCAGGTCGATGACCTTGATGCCGGTCTCCAGCATCTCGGTGCGACCCTCGAGCTGGTCGAAGTTCGGCGCCGGGCGGTGGATGCCCCACAGGTCGCCGGTGATCTCCAGGTCGGGCTTGTCGAGGCAGTCGCCGAGCGCGTTGAACACGTGCCCCTTGACCTGGTCGCCGACCGGCACGGAGATCGGCCGGCCGAGGTCGATGACCTCCTGGCCGCGGACCAGGCCGTCGGTGGGCTGCATCGAGATCGCGCGGACCAGGTTGTCGCCCAGGTGCTGCGCGATCTCCAGCGTCAGCGTCTTGGCCAGGTCGCCGAAGGCCACCTCGACGGTGAGCGCGGTGTACAGCTCCGGGACGGAACCGCGCGGGAACTCGACGTCGACCACCGGGCCGGTCACGCGCACGACCCGCCCGGTCGTGGTCTGGGTATCGGTAGCGGCAGTCATCTAGCTCTCACTCCCTGCGCTGACGAGAGCGTCGGCGCCACCGACGATCTCACTGATCTCCTGGGTGATCTGGGCCTGACGGGCCTGGTTGGCCTCCAGTGTCAGGTTACGGATCAGCTCGTTGGCGTTGTCGGTGGCGGCCTTCATGGCCCGCTGGCGGGCCGCCGACTCCGATGCAGCCGCTTCGAGCAGCGCGGCGAACAGCCGCGCCCCGACGTACTTGGGTAGCAACGCGTCGAACAGCTCTTCCGCATTGGGCTCGAACTCGTACAGCGCCCGGACCTCGGACGCGGACGCCGCCGCCTCCCGGCCCCGCTCCTCGATCTCGCCGTCCGGCGCCGCGACGGTGTCGACGGCGTACTCGACCTCCATGGGCGCCATCCGCCGCGCCTGCGGCGTCTGGGTGACCATGTTCTTGAACTTGGTGTAGACGAGGTGCAGCTCGTCGACGCCCTGCACGCCGTCCTCACCGGCACCGTCGACGGTGTCGTCGGCGCCCGCCATGAACGACGCCACGAGCGTGCGCGCCGCCTCGGCGGCGTCGGCGTAGCTCGGCTGCTCGGAGAACCCGGTCCAGGACTGCTGCACCTTGCGCCGGCGGAACCGGTAGTAGTTCACGCCCTTGCGCCCGATGACGTAGAGCACGGGCTCCTTGCCCTGCTCACGGAGCAGCTGCTGGAGCTGCTCCGCCTCCTTCAGCACGTTGAGGTTGTAGCCGCCGCACTGGCCGCGGTCGCTGGTGACCACCAGCACCGCGGCGCGCTTCGGGTTCTCCCGCTCCACGAGCAGCGGGTGCTCCAGCGCCGAGTGGTTGGCCAGCTCGGTGAGCACCGCCGTGATCTGCTCGGCGTAGGGCCGGGACTCGCCCACCCTGGCCCGGGCCTTCATGATCCGGGAGGTCGCGATGAGCTCCATCGCGCGGGTGATCTTCTTGATGGACTGCGTCGACCTGATCCGCCGCCGCAGCACGCGAATCTGTGCCGCCATCCCTCTGTCCGATCAGCCTGCGGCCGGAGCCGGCTTGTTGACCTTGACCGACTCGCGGTCGACCTCACCCTCGTCCAGGGCGTCGGCCTGGGCCTCCTTCGGCACCACCGAGGAGCCGTCGGACGCGGTGAAGTCCTTCTTGAAGTCCTTCACGACCGTGGCGATCCGGTCGGCGTTCTCGTCCGAGAGCTTCCCGGTGTCGCGGATCTCCCCGAAGATGCCCTCGTGGTTGCGCCGCACGTGGTCGAGGAACTCCGACTCGAACCGGCGGATGTCGGGCACCGGCACCGAGTCGAGGTGCCCGCGGGTGCCGAGGAAGATCGAGACGACCTGCTCCTGCACCGGCTGCGGTTGGTACTGCGCCTGCTTGAGCAGCTCGACGAGGCGGGCTCCGCGGCCGAGCGCGGCCGCCGACGCGGCGTCCAGGTCGGAGCCGAACGCGGCGAACGCCTCCAGCTCGCGGTACTGCGACAGGTCCAGGCGCAGCGACCCCGACACCGTGCGCATCGCCTTGACTTGCGCCGACCCACCCACCCGGGACACCGAGATACCGACGTTGATCGCCGGGCGGACGCCCTGGTTGAACAGGTCGGACTCCAGGAAGACCTGACCGTCGGTGATCGAGATGACATTGGTCGGGATGTAGGCCGACACGTCGTTGGCCTTGGTCTCGATGATCGGGAAGCCGGTCATCGAGCCGGCGCCCAGCTCGTCCGACAGCTTCGCGCAGCGCTCGAGGAGACGCGAGTGCAAGTAGAAGACGTCACCGGGGTAGGCCTCGCGGCCCGGCGGGCGGCGCAGCAGCAGGGAGATCGCGCGGTACGCCTCGGCCTGCTTGGACAGGTCGTCGAAGACGATCAGAACGTGCTTGCCCTGGTACATCCAGTGCTGGCCGATGGCCGAGCCGGTGTAGGGGGCGAGCCACTTGAAGCCTGCCGGGTCGGAGGCCGGGGCAGCGACGATGGTGGTGTACTCCAGCGCGCCCGCGTCCTCCAGCGACTGCCGGATGCCCGCGATCGTGGAGCCCTTCTGACCGATTGCGACGTAGATGCAGCGCACCTGCTGCTTCGGGTCGCCGGACTCCCAGTTCTGCTTCTGGTTGATGATCGTGTCGACGCAGACGGCGGTCTTGCCGGTCTTGCGGTCACCGATAATCAGCTGACGCTGGCCGCGGCCGATCGGGGTCATCGCGTCGATGGCCTTGATGCCGGTCTGCAGCGGCTCGTTGACGCTCTGGCGCTCCATCACGGAGGCGGCCTGCAGCTCGAGCACGCGGTTCGTCTCGGCCTCGATCTCGCCCAGGCCGTCGATCGGGGAGCCCAGCGGGTTGATGACCCGGCCGAGGAAGTTGTCGCCCACCGGCACCGAGAGGATGTTCCCGGTGCGCTTGACCTGCTGGCCCTCCTCGATGTGCGAGTACTCGCCGAGGATGACCGTGCCGATCTCGTGGGCGTCGAGGTTCAGGGCGACACCCAGCACGCCACCGGGGAACTCGAGGAGCTCGTTGGTCATCGCCGAGGGCAGGCCCTCGACGTGGGCGATGCCGTCGCCGGTGTCGGTGACGGTGCCCACCTCTTCACGGGAGGTCTCCGTCTCCAGCGACGAGACGTAGCTGGAGATCGCACTCCGGATCTCCTCGGAGGAGATCGTCAGCTCTGTCATGGCTGTCGTTTGTTCCTTCTGTTCTCGGATACGTCTCGTTGCCGGAGATCAGGTCGGCCCGGATCAGGTCGGCAGGGTGCGGCGCGCCGCGGCCAGCTTGCCCGCCACGCTACCGTCGATGACCTCGCCGCCGACCTGGACGACCAGCCCGCCCAGCAGGCTCGGGTCGAGCTCGACCTGCAGGGAGATCGGCCGCCCGTAGAGCCGCGCCAGCGAGTCGCTGAGCTTCTGCTCCTGCTCCGGCGTGAGCGCGACGGGTGCGGTGATGCGGGCGACGGACCGGTCGCGCCGGGCGGCGGCCAGCTCGGCCAGCTCCTCGGACACGAGGTCGAGGTGCCGGCTGCGGGCCAGCCGGACGGACTGGCGCAGCAGCGTCGCGGTGACCGGGGAGACCTTGCCGCCGAGCACCTGGTCCAGCAGGCCGACCCGGCGCTCCTCGGGAGCGGTGGTGTCGGCGAGCAGGCCGTTCAGCTGGGGCTCGCGGTCGAGGATGCGACCGAAGCGGAACAGCTCGTCCTCGACGCCGTCGAGGCTCTGGTCCTTCTCGGCAACGGCGAGCGTGGCCTGGCGGGCGAGCGCCTCGGACGCGGCCACCAGGTCGGCCGGCTGCGACCAGCGCGACGCGACCAGGACGTTCACGATGTCGAGCGTCGGCTGCGCGACCTGCTGGCCCAGCAGGCGCTGCGCGAGTCCGGTGCGCGCCGCCTCCGGCGACGACGGGTCGGCCAGCAGCCGCCGCAGCGCGCGCTGGGCGACCAGCAGGCGCGTCACGGCGAACAGCTCCGCGCCGAGCCGCTGGAGATCGGCCGCCGAGGCACTGTCGACGTAGGCGTCCAGCCGGGCGTTCGCCGCGGCGAGCGACTCCCGGCTGGCCGCCTGCAGGACGACTGCCATCAGCTCGCTCCGCCTGCCGGGGCGGTCTCCCGCGGCGCCATCCCGTCGAGCTCCGCGAGGAAGGAGTCCACGGTGGACGACCGGCGCGCGTCGTCGGCGAGCGAGTCACCGATGATGCGCTCGGCCAGCTGCACCGACAACCCGCCGATCTCGGCGCGGAGCTGGCGCACGGCCTGCTCGCGCTGTGCGGCCAGCTGCTCCTCGCCGCGGGCACGGATGCGCGCGGCCTCCTCCTCGGCCTGGGCCCGCAGCTCCGCCTTGATCTGCTGACCCTCGGCGCGCGCGTCGTCGCGGATGCGGGCAGCCTCGGCGCGCAGGCCGGCGAGCTGCTCCTCGTACTGCGCCTTGAGGGCGTTCGCCTGCTCCTGGGCCTGCTCGGCCCGCTGCAGACCGCCCTCGATCTTGTCCTTGCGCTCGGCGTAGACCTTCTCGAACTGCGGGAAGACCGTGCGCCACAGCAGAAGGAGCAGCAGAAGGAAGGCGATGGTCCCGACGATCATCTCGACGGGGTGCGGGACGAGGGGGTTGAGCTCCTCGGCCGCGAGAAGGGTGGTCATGGGTGTCTCCTCCGCCTACCCGGCGTTTCCGGAAGCGGTGCTGATCAGAGCGCGAACGCCATGACCAGGCCCAGGATGGCCAGGGCCTCGGACAGCGCGAACCCGATGAACGCGATGCCCTGCAGCTGGCCGCGGGCCTCCGGCTGGCGCGCGACGCCGTTGATGAACGCGGCGAAGACGATGCCCACGCCGATACCCGGGCCGATGGCCGACAGGCCGTAGCCGATGACGTTCAGGCTGCCGCTGATGTCGATGGCGGTTTGAGCGAGAGTCATTCCACTTTCCTTTCATCCGGTCCGCGGTTCGTCGCGCGGACCCGTCAGTTCGAGGGGGCGGATCCGCCTAGTGGTCGTCGGCGAGCACGCTGCCGATGTACGAGGCGGTGAGGATCGTGAAGATGTAGGCCTGCACGACCTGCACGAACGCCTCGAAGAACGTGAACACGATCCCGAGCGCGAAGGCGAACGGGGAGAGGATCCCGAGCAGGATCGACTCGGAGTGCAGCAGCATGTACTCGCCGCCGAGGATGAACACCAGCAGCAGCAGGTGGCCGGCGAACATGTTGCCGAAGAGTCGCAGCGACAGCGTGACCGGCCGCAGCAGGATGTTCGAGAGGAACTCGATCGGGGTGAGCACGATCCGCACCCACCACGGCACACCCGGCGGCCAGGTGGCCACCCGCAGGTAGCCGACGAACCCGTGGCGGCGGATGCCGATGATGTTGTAGGTCAGCCACACCATCGCCGCGAGGGCGTACGCCACGCCGGGATGCGAGAACGACGGGAACTGGACGACCGGGACGATCCCGAACAGGTTGTTCACCAGGATGAAGGCGAACAGCGTGGTGAGGAACGGGACGTACTTGAGGAACTCCGGCCCGATGTTGTCGCGGGCGATGGTGTTCCGCACGATCCCGTGGAACGACTCGCCGAGGAACTGCCCCTTGCTCGGAACCAGCGCCGGACGGCGCACCGTGTAGGCGAAGAAGGCGTACACGATGATCGCGGAGAGCACGAACAGCAGTACCGGCTTCGTGACCTCGCCGAAGATCGGCGGCAGCTGGAAGTCCTCGACGCCCGGCGCGTTGAAGCCGGGGTTGGGGGCGGTGGCCGGAGTGGTCACCCAATGCTCCTTCCGGTTCCGCCGACCGGGTGAACCAGCCCAACGGAATCGTGACGATCAGGACTTAACGTACCTGATGTAGATCAAGTACAACGAGGCCGCCCCGCCGAACAGCAAGCCGATCGGCGTGAACACCCCGGTGCCCAGCAGTACGTCCAACCCCCACCCGATTCCCCCGAACAGGAGGAAACCGGACAGCAGGTAGGACAGAGCGGTCCAGGCCTCGGCCGGGGGTGGCGGCTCAGTGCCGCCCCCGCGCGACTGGTCCGGCTCCATCGAGGAGGACCATATCAGGCACGTTAGCGGCTCTTTACCTGGGACGACCTCGACGGACGCGCCTCGCGGCGCGTGGCGGCCGTCCGGCGGTCGGAAGCGCCGCCCACCTGGCTCTATCACCTGTAGAAGGCCGGCGGACCGTGAGCGGGATCGCAACGAGATCGCCGTCACGCTCCGCGATTCTTCACCCGTTCGGGGGCGTACTCAGAGATCGACCACCGGGATGCGGGTACGCACGAAGCCGATCACTTCGCCGGCGATGTACGCGACGGTCACGCCGAGCATCGTGAACGCGAACGCCTGGTTGTCGAACAGCGTGGTGCCCCGGAACACGAGCAGGAACACCAGCAGGAACAGGAACTTCCCGGCGAAGGACGCCATCGCTCCGATCATGACACCGGCCGGGGTGGCACGGGCCGTCTTCGCCATCACGAAGGTGCCGAGGTAGCCGAGCCCGCCGGCGATGACCGCACCGACCACCGCGCCGATGAGCCCCGGGACGTCCCGCAGCACGAACGCCACGACGACCGCGACGACCGCGACGACGACCGACAGGACGAGCGCGGTGCGCTGCATCGCCGCCGCCAGCTTCAGCACAGATGCGACGTGCGGCGCGTCCTTCTGCGGTTCGGTGTTCCGGGGTTCGGTCATCTCGTCCTCGCTGCTCTCGGTACGGCGGTGGCGAGCACGGCCACGACCAGGCCGATCCCCACCGTCCACAACACCACGATCGGATCGTCGATCAGCGCCAGCGCCACCGCGCCGAACGCCAGCACCCCGGCCCACAGGTAGATCAGCAGCACGGCGCGCCGCTGGCTGTGGCCGATCTCCAGCAGCCGGTGGTGCAGGTGCATCTTGTCGGGCGCGAACGGGCTCATCCCCTTGCGGGTGCGCCGGACCACCGCCATCAGCAGGTCCAGCAGTGGCACGAACAGCACCGCGGCGAGCACGATGAGCGGCGCGAGCAGGGCCAGCGCGTCCGTGCCGTCGGCCCCGGTGTTGACGATCTTCGCGGACTCCGACGTCGTGATGGCGGCGAGGAGCAGCCCGATGAGCATCGAGCCGGAGTCGCCCATGAAGATCCGCGCGGGGTTGAAGTTGTGCGGCAGGAAGCCCAGGCACGCGCCGGCCAGCACCGCCGCGATCAGCGCAGGCGAGTACACGGACGGGTCGTTGCCCACGTCGGGGCGCAGCACCAGCCCGATCGCGAACAGTCCGGTGGCCATCGCGGCGATCATGCCGATGCCCGCGGCGAGCCCGTCGAGGCCGTCGACGAAGTTCATCGCGTTCACCATCGCCACCGTGATGAGCACGGTGAGCAGCACGCCCTGCTCCTGCCCGAGGATGATCAGCGACCAGGAGACCCCGGTGCCGCCGCCGCCCCACGGCACCCAGAACACCAGCCACACCACGCCGCACAGCACGAGGATGCCCGCCGCCGTGACCTGCCCGGCGAGCTTGGTGAGCGCGTCGAGCTCGTAGCGGTCGTCGAGCGCGCCGACCGCCGAGAGCAGCACCGCCGCCCCGACGATGCCGAACACCTCGGTCGGGTAGTAGTCGAACGCCAGCCGCAACGCGGGGAGCTGGTAGGCCATCCCGACGCCGGCCAGCACCCCGCCGAGCATCGCGAGGCCGCCCCAGCGCGGCGTCGGGGTGACGTGGACGTCCCGGTTGCGGGGCCAGGCCACGGCGCCGAGGCGCAGCGCAAGCGCGCGCACCGGCCCGACCAGCAGGAACGTGATCACCGCCGACGTCAGTCCCGCGAGCAGGAACTCCCGGATCGGGAGGACGAGCGTCGTGCCCACGGCGAGGCCGCGATCAGGGGCGCGGGTAGGCGGGGGTGCGAGCGACGAGCGCCGACACCGCCTCGGCGACGGCAGCCAGCTCGCCGTCGCCCGCCGGGGTGCCGTGCTCGGCCTTGACGGCGCGGGCCAGCAGCGAACCGATCTCGGCCATGTCCGACTCGACCATGCCCTGCGTGGTGACGCTCGGCGAGCCCACCCGGATGCCGGACGGCTTCATCGGCGGGGCCGGGTCGTAGGGGACGGCGTTCTTGTTCAGCGTGATCCGCGCGGCGTCGCAGCGGGCCTCCGCCTGGTCGCCGGTGACGCCGATCGGCCGCAGGTCGATCAGCGCGAGGTGGGTGTCGGTGCCGCCCGAGACGGCGCGCATGCCCTGGGCCTCGAGGCTCTTGGCCAGCGCCTGGGCGTTGGCCACCACCTGGGCGGCGTAGGCCTGGTAGGCCGGCTGCGCCGCCTCCTTCATCGCGACGGCCTTGGCGGCCACCGCGTGCATCAGCGGACCGCCCTGGGAGAACGGGAACACGGCCTTGTCGATGACCTTCGCGTGCTCCTCGCGGCAGAGGATCATGCCGCCGCGCGGGCCGCGCAGCACCTTGTGCGTGGTAGCGGTGACGACGTCGGCGAAGGGCACCGGCGAGGGGATCGCCTTGCCCGCGACGAGCCCGATGAAGTGGGCGGCGTCGACCATGAGCTTGGCGCCGACCTCGTCGGCGATCTCCCGGAACGCGGCGAAGTCGATCAGTCGCGGGTACGCGGTGGCACCGGCAATGATCATCTTGGGTCGGTGCTCGCGGGCCAGGTCGCGAACCTGGTCGTAGTCGATGAGCTCGGAGTCCTCGCGCACGGTGTAGGACACGGCGTTGAACCACTTGCCGGAGAAGTTGACCCGGCTGCCGTGCGTGAGGTGCCCACCCTGCTTGAGGTCCATGGCGAGCACCGTGTCGCCGGGCTGCGTGAACGCCGCGTAGGCCGCGAGGTTCGCCGACGCGCCGGAGTGCGGCTGCAGGTTGGCGTGCTCGGCGCCGAACAGCTCCTTGGTGCGGGCGTTGCCGATCTCCTCGGCGCGGTCGACGACCTGGCAGCCGCCGTAGTAGCGCCGGCCGGGGTAGCCCTCGGCGTACTTGTTGGAGAGCGTGGAACCGAGCGCGGCCAGCACCGCGGGGCTGGTGAGGTTCTCGCTGGCGATGAGCTGGAGGCCGCCGCGCAGCCGGTCCAGCTCGTCGAGCACCACTCCGGCGATCTCCGGGTCCTGGTGCTGCAGCGCGTCGAAGTCCGGGCCCCAGAACGGGGTGCTCTGCTCGGTCACGCTTGCCAACGGTACCCGCCCGGACCTGCGACGAGAGCCGCGCCCCCAGCGCTCACGCACCCCTTCGCGGCGCACGCGCCCCGTCGACCGGGAGCGCCGGCCGCGGACCGGTGCGTCGACCGAAACGGGGTGCGTGGACGGGTTACGCCGTGAGGACCTCGCGGCCGAGCACCTCGGTCACCTCCGCCAACGACACCGCGCCCTCGCGCAGGATCCGCGGGTCGTCGCCGGTCAGGTCCACCACGGTGGACGCCACCGGCTCGCCGGACGGGCCGCCGTCCAGGTAGACCGACACCTTGTCGCCGAGCTGCTCCTGCGCCTCGCCCGCGTTCGCGGCGGGCGGCGAACCGGAGATGTTGGCGCTCGACACGGCCATCGGCCCGACGTCGCGCAGCAGCTCCAGCGCCACCGGGTGCAGCGGCATGCGGAGCATCACGGTGCCCTTGGTCGACCCCAGGTCCCAGTTCAGCGACGGCGCGTGCGGGAGCACGATCGACAGCCCGCCCGGCCAGAACGCCTCGATCAGCTCGCGAGCGGAGTTCGGCACCCCGAGCACCAGACCGTCGATCGTGGACCAGGAACCGACGAGCACCGGCACCGGCATGTCCGGGCCGCGGTTCTTCGCGGCGAGGAGCTTGCGCACGGCCGCGCCGGAAAACGCGTCGCAGCCGATGCCGTAGACGGTGTCGGTGGGGAGCACCACGAGCCGTCCCGCCCGCACGGCCCGGGCCGCCGCCGCGAGCCCGGTGAGGCGGGCGTCCGGGTCGGCGCAGTCGTAGGTGGTAGCCACGGGCTGTGATGCTACTGACGGGCCTCCGCCTGCTTCGCGACGGCGGTGGATCCCTCGGACAGCGTCGGGGCCTACGAGGGCGGGGCGGTGCGCCGGCGCGCGGTGGCGAACCGGGGGCGGCCCGCCAGATCGAGGTGCTCCTGCACGTCGGTGAGCACCTGGCGACGACGGAGCAGGGCCGGCACCGCATCGCCGTGCGTGTCGTCGTGCTCGATGCCCAGGTGGCCCCCGTACCGGAGCAGGCCGGCCGAGGCCGCGATGACCGCGCGGATGACCTCCAGGCCGTCCGCGCCGCCGAACACCGCGTCCGGCGGGTCCCAGTGCGCGACCTCCGGCGGCACCGGGGTGCCGTCCGGGACGTACGGCGGGTTGCAGAGCACCAGGTCGACGTGCGACTCGAGGTCGATGAGCAGGTCGTGCCAGCGGACGTCGGCCGCGTGCAGTGTGACGGGCGTGTGGCCGGCCGCGGCGTGCGCCGCGATGTTGCGCTGCGCCCAGGTGAGCGCGGCGGGGTCGGCCTCGACGGCGTGCACCGTGGCGTCCGGACGGCTCGCGGCCACCGCGAGGGCGAGCGCCCCCGTCCCCGTGCACAGGTCGACGACCAGCGGCGACGGCACGTCGGCGATCGCCTTGAGGCCCCAGTCGAGCAGGAGCTCGGTCTCCGGGCGGGGGGTGAACACGCCGGGTCCGACGGCGACCGACACCGGTCCGAGCACGGCCGCGCCGAGCAGGTGCTGCAGCGGTTCGCGCGCGGCGCGGCGCACGACGAGCCGGCGCAGCGCCTCGACGACGGGCGGGTCCACCAGCGGGTGCAGCATCAGCTTGCCGCGCTCCACGCCGACGACGTGCGCGGCGAGGATCTCGGCGTCCACCCGCGGCGACGCGATCCCCGCCGCGGCCAGCGCTCGCTCGGCCTCGAGGATGGCCAGCCGCAAGGGCTGCCGGGAGCTCACGCCGCACCCCGCGGAACGCCCAGCCCCCGTTGCAGCAAAGCCACTTTCACGCAACGAGGTGGCGTCAAAGTGGCTTTGCTGCAAGTCGGCGGGGCGCTCATCGACCCACGGCCTCCGCGCGTTCCGCGGCGGCCAGTGCCCCGAGCACGTCGTCGAGGTCGCCGTCGAGCACGGCCGACAGGTTGTGCGCCTTGTAGCCGACCCGGTGGTCGGAGATCCGGTTCTCGGGGAAGTTGTAGGTGCGGATCCGCTCGGAGCGGTCGACCGTGCGCACCTGCGACCGGCGCTGGTCCGACGCCTGCGCCGCCGCCGCCTCGTCGGCGAGGGCCTGCAGGCGGGAGCGCAGCACCTCCATCGCACGGTTGCGGTTCTGCAGCTGGGACTTCTCGTTCTGGCACGAGACGACGACGCCCGTGGGCAGGTGCGTGATCCGCACGGCCGAGTCGGTGGTGTTGACGCTCTGCCCGCCGTGGCCGGAGGAGCGGAACACGTCGATCCGCAGGTCGTTCTCGTCGATCTCGATGCCGGCGGTCTCGCCCGTGTCGGGGTAGACCAGCACGCCCGCCGCCGAGGTGTGGATGCGTCCCTGCGACTCGGTGACCGGCACCCGCTGCACCCGGTGCACGCCGCCCTCGAACTTCAGCGCGGACCAGACGCCGTCGGCGACGGGCTCGCGGGAGCGCACCGACAGCGTGATGTCCTTGTACCCCCCGAGATCCGACGGCACGGCGTCGAGTACCTCGGTCTTCCAGCCGCGACGCTCGGCGTAGCGCAGGTACATCCGAACGAGGTCACCGGCGAACAGGGCCGACTCCTCGCCGCCCTCCCCGGACTTGACCTCGAGCAGCACGTCGTGACCGTCGTGCGGGTCGCGGCGCACGAGCAGCTCGGCGAGACGGGTCTCCAGCGCGGGAATGCGCGCGGCGAGCGCGGCGGCCTCCTCCGCGAACGCCCCATCGAGATCGGCACCGGCCTCGGCCACGAGCTCCCGGGCGACAGCCAGGTCTTCACGGGTGGCGGCGAGCTCCCGGGCGGCCGCGACGATCGGGCCGATCTCGGAGTAGCGCCGCCCGAGCTTCCGCGCGGTGGCGGCGTCGGCGTGCACGGCCGGATCGGCGAGCCGCAGCTCGAGCTCGGCGTGCTCGGCGAGCACCGCGTCGACGGACGGTGCCGTCATCGCCTCCTCCTCCTCCCCTAGGCGCCCTGGCCTGGTCCGGACATGCGGACGGCGCCCACCGAGTAGCTGGTGGGCGCCGTCGGGACACCTAGGACTTCTTGCCGGCGCGCTTGCCGTAGCGGGCCTCGAAGCGGGCGACGCGACCGCCGGAGTCGAGGATCCGCTGCTTGCCCGTGTAGAACGGGTGGCAGGCGGAGCAGGTCTCGACCGTCATCCTGCCGCTGGTGTTGGTGCTGCGGGTGGTGAACTGGTTGCCGCAGCCGCAGGTGACCTGGGTCTCGACGTAGTCCGGGTGGATGCCTGAGCGCACGATGGGTTCCTCTCGATGTGGCGCCGGGTCCTCGTCGCAACGGGGTGAACCGGCGCCGGGCGTGACGGTCTATTCAACCACCCGGCGGACGGCGATGTTCCCGGCGGGTCAGCTGCAGGCGGCCTCGCCGCTGTCCACCTCCGGCGCGTCCTCGATGCCGTGGAAGCGCCAGCCGTAGCCGTCGGGGCGCAGGGTCAGCGCGAGCACGCCGAACGAGGAGTTCCACCGCACCCGGCTGCGGTCGGCGGTCTCCCCCAGCTCGCGCAGCTCCTCGCCGCCGGTCCCGACGACGAACTGCACCATGCCCGCGTCGTCGGCCGTCCCGTCGGCGTCCTGCGGGGCGAACCGCTCGTAGACGTGCTCGTGCCCGCTGAGCACGAGCTCGGCCCCGGCCTCGTCGAGCAGCTCCCACAGCGGGGCGACGTCCTCGTCGGAGCCGTGCTCCGCGCCGGAGGAGAACCGCGGGTTGTGCCAGGCCGCGAGCGTGCACCGCGCCGGGTTCTCGGCCAGGTCGGCGGCGAGCCATTCCCCCTGCGGACTGTCGGCCTCGCAGCCGCCGACCTCGTCGCACTCGGAGTTCAGCACGACGACGTGCCAGCCCTCGACGTCGAACGAGTACCAGCCCTGGTCGGGCTTGCCCGCCCGGTCCCCGAAGTAGGCGAAGTAGTCGTCGGCGTCGCCGCTGAGGTACTCGTGGTTGCCCGCCACCGCGTAGGTGATGTCGAGGAAACGGCCCCAGGTCCGGTCGTAGGACGCCGCGTACTCCTCCGCGTCGGCCTCCTCGTACTGCGTGTCCCCGAGCGCCAGCACGACGTCCGGGCCCAGCTCCTCGACGAGCGCGGCCGTGTCCTCGTGCCGGCAGTCCTGCGGCGTCGGCTCGCCGCCGGGGGCGCAGGCGATGTCGCCCGCGGCGACGAGCAGCGCGCCCTCCCCACCCGAGCCTGCGGACGTGGCCGACCCGGGGACCGCGTCGGCGCACCCGGCGAGGACCAGCACAACGGCGAGGGCCGGCCCCGCGACGAGACGTCGCATCGGGGCCGGCCCTCGCACGGTCCGCGTCCTCGCAGCCGCGTCAGTCCTCACTGCCCGGCGTGCTCTTGGCCACCTGCATCAGGAACTCGATGTTGGTGCGCGTCTTGCGCAGCTGGGTGAGCAGCAGGTCGATGGCCTGCTGGTCGTCCAGTGCCGCGAGCACCCTGCGCAGCTTGACCATGACGCCGTACTCGTCGGGCGACATGAGCAGCTCGTCCTTGCGGGTGCTGGAGTCACCGACGTCGATCGCGGGGAAGACCCGCTTGTCGGCGATGCGGCGGTCCAGCTTGAGCTCGGCGTTGCCGGTGCCCTTGAACTCCTCGAAGATGACGGTGTCCATCGTGGACCCGGTCTCGACCAGCGCCGTGGCGAAGATCGTGAGCGAACCGCCGTCCTCGATGTTGCGCGCCGCGCCGAGGAACCGCTTCGGCGGGTAGAGCGCCGTGGAGTCGACACCACCGGACAGGATCCGGCCCGACGCCGGCGCCGCCAGGTTGTAGGCCCGGCCCAGCCGCGTGATGTTGTCCAGCAGCACGACGACGTCGTGCCCCATCTCGACCAGGCGCTTGGCCCGCTCGATGGACAGCTCCGCCACGGTGGTGTGGTCCGACGGCGGGCGGTCGAAGGTGGAGGCGATGACCTCGCCCTTCACCGACCGCTGCATGTCGGTGACCTCCTCCGGCCGCTCGTCGACGAGGACGACCATGAGGTGGCACTCGGGGTTGTTCGTGGTGATCGCGTTGGCGATGTTCTGCATGATCGTGGTCTTGCCCGCCTTCGGCGGGGACACGATCAGCGCCCGCTGGCCCTTGCCGACCGGCATCACCAGGTCGATGACGCGGGTGGTGAGCTTCTGCGGCTCGGTCTCCAGGCGCAGCCGCTCGTTCGGGTACAGCGGCGTGAGCTTGGTGAACTCCGGGCGGTTGCGCGCGTTCTCCGGGTCCTGCCCGTTGATCGAGTCGACGCGCACCAGCGGGTTGAACTTCTGCCGCGACTGCTCGCCCTCGCGGGGCTCGCGGACCGCGCCGGTGATCGCGTCGCCGCGCCGCAGGCCGTACTTGCGCACCATCGACAGCGACACGTACACGTCCGTCGGACCGGACAGGTAGCCCGTAGTGCGGACGAACGCGTAGTTGTCGAGGATGTCGACGATGCCGGCCACCGGCAGCAGCACGTCGCCGTCGCGCACCTCGGTGTCGACGTTGCCCTGGCCGCCGCTGCCGCTGGTGCGGTCGCGGCTGTCGCGGTCGCGGCCCCGGCGGCGGTCGCGGAACCGGCGGCCCCGCCTGCCGCGGCCGTCGCCGTCGTCGTCGCCGTCGTCGTCGGGCCGGTTGTCCCGCGGGCCCCGGTTGTCACCCCGGTTGTCGGGCCGGTTGTCCCGGCCGCCGCGGCCGCCGTCGCCCCGGCCCCCGTCGCCCCGGTTGTCGGACCGGCCGTCGCCCCGGTTGTTGTCGCGCTCGTCCCGTCCGTCGCCGCGGTTGCGGCCGCGCTGCCGGTCGTCGCCCGTGCTCTCACCGGCGCCGGGCTCGCCCGCGCCGTCGTTCTGCTCGCCGCGGCCACGCCGCTGGCGGGACCGCCTGCCGCCCTGCTCGGTGTCCGGAGTGGACGGGGTCGCCGGGGCGGTGGGCGCATCGGCGGGCGCGCTCGCGGAGGCCGCCTCGGCCGCCGGGGCGGGCGTGCTCGCGGGGCCCTCGGTCGCCGGGGCGGCAGCAGGCGCGGCGGCGGCGGCCGGAGCGGTGCCGTCGGCCGCCCGGGTGGTGGG
>NZ_JAHKRK010000007.1:20302-83498 GCF_019396355.1 Pseudonocardia nigra | reverse complement strand
ACCGCAGGCAGTACGTCGTGGACGGAACGCTGCTTCCCTGCTGGTCATGGGCCGGTCATCCGGAGATGTACTCGGGCAAGCACAAGACGACTGGCAAGAACGTCCAGGTCGCCAGCACGCTTGACGGACCGGCCGCGTCCGGCCCGACGGGCCCACTGGCGCTGGCGACGGTCGAGCACGAGCGGGTCCTCCCCGCGGTGAAGCACGTCGGCGAGGTGGCCAAGACCTACTTCCTCCGGCAGGCCGTGGGGGACGGCTTCGACGACGCCGCCTTCGTCGACCGTCGGGGCCGGCTCAGCGAAGGCTCGATCTGGAACCTGGCCTTCTGGGACGGCGCCGCGGTGGTGTGGCCCGTCGCCGAGATGCTGGGCGGGACCACCATGGGCGTCGCCCACCGGCAGCTGGACCGGCTGGGTGTCCCCCAGCGCTTCCAGGAGATCACGCTCGCCGACCTGACCGCCTTGGCCGGGGCCGTGGTCATGAACTCGTGGACGCCGGGTGTGGCGGTGCACCGGATCGACTCCGTGCCCGTGCCCGAGGCACCGACGTTCGTGGCGCTGCTCCACCGGGCCTACCAGGCCGAACCACTCACCGCGCCGTGACCGCCCAAGCCGGACTTCCTCCGCGCACGAGTCCCGTGCCCGACAGGTCTTGGACGGGCATCGATCGGCGACCTGGCCTGGCCGAGGTCGAGGCGCGGGGTCGCCTGCCACAGGAGGATCCGGTATGAGCACGCGCGTCGGGCCGATCTCGTCACCGCGCTCGGGGACGTCGTCGGCTGCGCCGGCCTGGTCGCCGATCCCGACCGGATGCGCGGGCATTTGACGGACTGGCGCGGGGCCTACCGGGGCGAAGCCTGATCGGCGTCGTGCGCGAGCGGGTGGGTGACCGGCTGACCGGCTTCGAGGTCATGTCCCGGAAGAGCCTCGAGTTCGTGCTCCGCCACTGCGTCGGGGCGCGCGACCCGTTTGCGCAGGAGCACCTCTGGTACGCCCTCGTCGAGCTCGGCGACCCGATGCCGGACGCCGGCGTCGACGCCGCGGCCGAGGGCGCTCTGGGTGGGCGGCGGTGTGTGGGAGTGGAAGTTCGGCGAGTGAGTCGTCGGCGCCGGGCTGAACGGGGATCTCGCGCACGGTCATCTCGCCGAGCAGAGGGCGTTCGTGGCGCGAGAATGAGCCATGGCTGCGTCCCCTGATGCCGTCGCCCGCCGGAGGAGGCGGGCGACGGTCGGCACCTCCTGATGGCGGTCGGGCCGTCGATCTTCGCCGGCGTCATCCCGTGGCTGCTGACCCGGTGGCAGGTCCGCCGCCCGGTGCCCGGTGGGTGGCCCGCCCGCCTGGCCGGCGCCGTGCTCGTCGGGAGCGGCACCGCGGTGATCGGCCACTCCTTCGTCCGGTTCGTCACCGAGGGACTGGGCACCCCGGCGCCGATCGCGCCGCCGGAGCACCTCGTGGTGGGAGGGGTCTACCGCCACGTCCGCAACCCGATGTACCTCGCCATGGCCGCCGCGGTCGCCGGGCAGGCGCTGCTGCTCGGCAGGCCGAAGCTCCTGCTGTACCCGGCGGCCATGGCCGTGCCGGTGGCGACGTTCGTGCGCCTGTGGGAGGAACCGGTGCTGGCCCGCCGGTTCGGCGCGGAGTACGAGGAGTACCGCCGCAACGTCCCCGGCTGGCGGCCGCGGCTGCGCCCGTGGCGTCCGACAGCGCCGGTCAACCCCGGTACTTGTCGATGAACAGCGCGTACCGCTCCGCGCCGATCCCCTCGCTCACGTCGGACATCCGCAGGACGGTGAGGCCGAGGTAGCCCCAGGTGTCGAACGCGTCGTGGATGTTGTCCCAGCCCGCGTCCGAGTGCACGCCGCCGGATAGCGCGTTCTCCCCCTTCAGCTCGACGCCGGCGTCGTGGGCGTACTGGCCGATCCAGCCGACGAGCGTCTTCGCCAGCGAGTACTGCGGGGCGTAGTCCTGGTCGTCCATCTCGAGCGCGGTGAAGTGCATGACGACCTGGCGGCCACGGGCGTCGACCCGGTTGGCGAGCTCGATGATCCGCTGGTAGCCGTGGCCGGTGGCGGGGGAGTCGAGGTCGACGCTGGTCTGCACGAGCCCCGTGGTGACCTCCGTGGCCCGCGGGTGGGCCGGGTTCGTCATCGTCCAGTGGATGCCGGGCACCTTGTAGCCGATCTCGGCCTCGGCGAAGTCGTGGCCGAGGGCGCGCACCACCGTCTCCAGCACGCGCTCGCCGTGGTCGACCAGCGAGCCGTTGTACCAGTCGACGAAGTCGCGGCCGTAGGTCGTGTCGCGGTAGGCGAGGCTGGTGAAGAACGCCTCGGCGTCGGCGGGCGGCCGGATCTCCTCCCGCGACGCGTACGCCGTGCCCCACGCCGCGTTGACGCCCTGCAGGGAGCGGTACTTCTTCAGCGCCGCGCGCTCGAAGTCCTCCACCGCCAGGTCCGAGTAGGCCTGCAGGCCGCCGCGGGTCGGGTAGCCGGTGCCGGTGTCGTGGGCGTTGTAGGACGGGTAGCGCAGCTCGCCGGACGGGCCGAGCGACACATTGATCTCGGTGACGGCGTCGTTGTAGCGCGGGGCGAAGTGGTCGGCGAACGCTCGGGTGAAGCCGCGGTACTCGTTCTCGACCACCTGGTCGGCCCAGCCCTGCACGGTCTCTGCGGAGTGGTTGCCCTGCTCGCTGCGGTGCTTGAGCCCGTCGGGACCCAGCCTGACGCCGCGGTGGGCGCGCTCGGCGTACTTCGGCCACAGCCATGCAGGCAGGAGGCTCGTATAGTCGTCGCCGACGTTCCCGCCGCACTGGTGGAACGACAGGATCGGGATGATGTCGAGCCCGTTCGCCGTGATCAGCTCGAACACGCGGTCGTAGTAGGACCAGTCGAACGCGTTGTCGGCCGTGCCCTCGACGTCGCCCCACCACACGTCGACGCTCACGGCGTCCACCCCGTAGCCGGCGACGGTGCGCAGGTCGGACTCGAAGTCGGCGAAGTCGGTGACCTTGAGCGGCGCCATCACGTTCGCCGTGAACTCCGGGTTGCCGGCGGCCACCGGCCCGGGTACCTCCGGTTGCGCGGCCGCGGAGCCGCCCCCCACCACCAGGCGGTCATCGCCGCCACGGCCGTCGCTACCGCTCTCCGCATCCGACACCCTCCGCTCGGGCGGGTGGTCCTCACGAGGCCACGCCGCCTACTGGAACGATCCAGGAACGGGTGCAGTGTGGCTGGCGTCACCCGATCGAGTCGACCCATGCTGCTGGGCCGGGTCGCGGTACGGACACCGCCGACCGGAGACTTGATCGGTGACCGACCGTTATCCCGCGATCGAGCCCCATGCCACCGGGATGCTGGAGGTGACCGACGGCCACCAGCTGTACTGGGAGACCGTGGGCACTCCCGACGGAACGCCCGCCGTGCTCCTGCACGGCGGTCCCGGCGGAGGCGCCTCCCCCGGCGCCCGGCGCAACTTCGACCCCGATGCCTACCGGGCCGTGCTGTTCGACCAGCGCGGGTGCGGGCGCAGCAGACCACTGGCGAGCGAGCCGGACGCCGACCTGGCCACGAACACCACCGATCACCTCGTGGCCGACATCGAGCGGCTGCGGGAGCACCTCGGCATCGACCGCTGGGTGGTCCTCGGGGTCTCCTGGGGTGTCACCCTCGCCCTGGTCTACGCCCAGCGCCACCCCGAGCGGGTGATCGCGATGGTGCTCGCGGCCGTCACCTCCGGAGAACGGCGCGAGACGGACTGGATCACGCGCGACATGGGACGGGTGTTCCCGCGCGAGTGGGAGCGCTTCGCCGACCAGGTGCCGGTCGGGGAGCGCGACGGCGACCTGGCCGCCGCCTACGCCCGGCTCCTCGCCGACCCCGATCCCGCCGTGCGCGAACACGCCGCCCTCGAGTGGTGCATCTGGGAGGACACCCACATCTCGCTGGGTCCCGACGCGATCCCGTTCCTGCAGCACCGGGATCCGACGTCCCGCATGGTCTTCGCGCGGCTCGTGACGCACTACTGGAGCAACGGCTGCTTCCTGGCCGAGCAAGAGGTCCGCGACGGCATGCCCCAGCTCGCGGACATCCCTGCGGTCCTGGTCCACGGCCGCTACGACGTCTCCGGCCCGCTCGACGTCGCATGGCGGCTGCACCGGGCGTGGCCGGGCAGCCGCCTCGTCGTCGTGGACGACGCCGGGCACGGCGGCGGGAGCTTCGGGAGTGAGATCGTCGCCGCGCTCGACTCCTTCCGGGACCTCACGTAGGACTCGGGGTCTGCGCCCGCCGACCAGGTCCGGCCTGGCAAGTGGTGGGCCGGCGCTCCCCAGCCCGACCCACCACCGGCGTCCCCTCACAGCCGGGCACGTGCTCCCCTGGCACCCGGCCGTATCACTGTCCGCTCGGGCTGCCGGTCGCCGCCATCGCGCTCCCCAGACGGTCGGGGTGTGGCCAGCACCCCCTCCGAACCGGCCAGGTGACGCGATGGGCGCACGGCCGCGCGCCGGGTGGGATGGAGCGAGCGCACCGGTGGGACCACCGGGCACGGAACGGAGGACGAGATGACGACGGCGAGCCTCGCCACCCCCGCCTGGATCATGGCGGGCCGACTGCGCAATGTGCCGGGCGTGCTCGCCGCGGGTGACGGGCGGCTGGCGTTCGTGACCGAGGACGGCCCCGTGTTCGCCGTCCCGATCGCCGAGGTCACCGACGTGCGTTGGCCTTGGCACTGGTTCGGCGGCGGGTGCAGGCTCACGGCAGCCGGCGAGCCGTACAAGATCACCTTGGTGCGGCCGAACGGGGCGCCGGACGTGTCGCCGTCGCTGCTCGACGCCGGTGCGTCGCTGCTCGCGGTGGTCACCGAGGCCGCCGTGCCCGCGCACTCCCTGCAGAGCGTGTTCGACATCCGCAGCGGCCGCGCGGCCGGCGCCGCCTGGAAGGATGCCCTCCCGGCCTGACGGGCTCAGCCGGCCGCGAGCCGGAGCAGCACCTTGCTGCTGCCGCTTCCGCGGTCGGCCGCCACGGCCATCGCCCGTGCCGCGTCCTGGATCGGGAACGTGTGGGTGACCAGCGGGGCCACGTCCAGCCCGGCGTGCAGGGCCGCGAGCGCGTCGTCGATCTCGTCGGCGAAGCGGTAGGAGCCCACCCAGGTGATCTCGCGCGTCACGAGGTCGCCGAGGACGGCCGGGGCCGGGGTTCCGGGGAGGTTCCCCACCTGCACGAGCGTTCCCCCGCGGGCGGTGGCCCGCAGCACCGCGCCGAGCGCCGCCGGGGCTCCGGAGGCCTCGAACACGAGCTCGACGTCCTCGGGGAGCGGGTCGCCTGCGGTGACGTTGCGGACCTCGTCGGCCCCCATCGCCCGCGCGACGGCCAGCGAGGAGTCGGCCACGTCGGCGGCGACCACCCGGCCGGCGCCGCGGAACCTCGCGGCCGCCACGACCAGCGACCCGATCGGGCCCGCGCCGTTGACGAGCACCTCGCGGCCGCGTACGTCGCCGGCGCGGCGGACGGCGTGCATCGCCACCGCGAGCGGCTCGGCCAGCGCCCCGTCCCGGGTGCTCACCCCGGCGGGCAGCGGCCGCACCTGCTCGGCCCGCACCGCCTTCAGCTCGCTGAAGCCGCCGTCGGTGTGCGGGTCGAGCGCTGCCGAACCGAGGTACCGCACCGTGGGGTAGAGGTTCGTGCGGCCCGCGAGCCGTTCGGGCAGGACCCCGTCCCCGACCAGCTGCGCCGGGTGGACGGTGACCGGCTGCCCGACGGCGAACCCGTCGGCGTCCGGGCCGACGCCCGCGATCCGGCCGGCCACCTCGTGGCCGAGCACCAGGGGATGTGCAAGCACCGCCGTGCCCGAGGCGCCGTGGCGCCAGTAGGACAGGTCGGAGCCGCAGATCCCGCCCCACTCGACGGCGATGAGCACCTCACCGGCGCCCGGCACCGGGTCCGGCAGCTCGTCGATCCGCAGGTCGCCCGGGCCGTGTACCACCACCGCTCTCATGCCGCGTCCTCCAGCCGGACCAGGTCGCGCCCGCGGGTCTCCGGCGACGCGAGCGCCGAGCCGAACGTGATCAGGGAGTACGCGACGAGCATCGCCGCGATCGGCCACCAGTGGCTCGTGACGGCGGTGAGGGTGGCGGCGAGCAGCGGGCCGACGGCGGTGGCGAGGATGCCGCCGATCTCCTTGGTCAGCGCGAGCTGGGTGAACCGGGTCCGGGAGCCGAAGAGCTCCGCCATCGTCACGCTCTCCAGTGCGAACAGCCCGAGCACGCCGATGTTCAGCCCGAGGACCATCGCGATGACGAGGACGGGCGTGCTGCCACCGGTGATCATGATCATCATCGGCACCGCGAACAGGGCGGTCAGCGCGGTCAGCGCGAGGTACACCGGGCGTCGTCCGAAGCGGTCGCCCAGCAGCCCGACCACCGGGATGGTCGCGAATCCGATCAGGGAGCCGTACACGATTGCGCTGGTGGCGACCGAGCGGTCCACGAGCAGCGTCGTCGCGATGTAGCCGACGAGGAAGGTCTGGACCAGACCCGAGTTGCCGGCCTGCCCGAACCTCAGCCCGAGTGCCAGGAGGAACGCCTTGCCCTTGCGCTGGCGCAGACCGGCCTCCAGGACGCTCTCGTGCTTCTCGTCGACGCGCTCCTCGCGCTCCTCGAAGACCGGGCTCTCCTTGAGGTTCCGGCGCATCCACACGGCGAAGATCATCAGGAGGAAGCTGCCGAGGAACGGCAGCCGCCACCCAGCTCAGCAGCTGCTCCTCCGACAGCACGGCGACGAGCAGGGCCCAGAGGGCCGAGGCGGCCAGCGTGCCCGAGTTGGTGCCGAGGCACACGAGCGAGGAGATCAGCCCGCGCCGACGGCCGGGCGCGTACTCGACGAGCATCACGGTGGCGCCGGCGATCTCCGCGCCCGCGCCGAAGCCCTGGACGAGGCGCAGGGCGACGAGCAGGATCGGCGCGGCCAGCCCGATCTGCTGGTAGGTCGGCAGCGCGCCGATCAGCGTGGTCGAGGCGCCCATCAGGATGATCGTCAGGTAGAGCACCTTCTTGCGGCCGATCCGGTCGCCCATCCGGCCGAAGTAGACCGCGCCCGCGAGACGGGCCACGTACCCGACGCCGTACGTCGCCATCGCGGCGATGAGGCCGACCGCGGGGTCGAACTCGGGGAAGAAGATCTCGTTGAAGACGATGGCGGCCGCCAGCGAGTACAGCTGGAAGTCCATGAACTCCATCGCGGTGCCGAGCCAGCCCGACACCGCGGCCCTGCTGAGGTCACCGGTCGTCCTGGTCGCGGCCCCCGGTGGGGCGGGGGTGCTGTTCGTCATCGTTGCTCCTTTGCGCGGTGACCGCGTGCCGGCTGTCTGCGGGTTCGGTGGGAGGGGGCGCTCCGGGCGGCGTCACCAGTCGTGGACCGAGCCGTCCAGCCTGCGGGCGACGGGCAGGTAGCGGCCTTCGTACGGGAAGCGTTCCGCCGCCTTCTCGTCGTACTCGACGCCCAGGCCCGGCGCCTCGGACGGCTGCAGGGCCCCGTCGGCGAACCGGACCCCGCTGCGAAAGACCTCCATGGTCTCGGGGGCGTGTTCCATGTACTCCTGGATCCCGAAGTTCGGCACGGCGACGTCGAGGTGGACGGCGGCGGCGAGCGTGACCGGGGACAGGTCCGTGGCCCCGTGCGAGCCGGTGCGGACCTGATGCAGCGCCGCGAGGTCGAAGATGCGGCGCAGGTGCGTGATGCCGCCCGCGTGCACGACGGTCGTGCGCACGTAGTCGATCAGTTGCTCGGTGATGAGCCGCTGCACGTCCCAGATCGAGGTCAGCGCCTCGCCGACGGCGATCGGGGTGGTGGTGTGCTGCCGGATCAGCCGGAACGCCTCCTGGTCCTCGGCCGGGGTGGGGTCCTCCATCCAGAACAGCCGGCAGTCCTCCACGCGTTTGCCGAACCGGGCCGCCTCGATGGGCGTGAGCCGGTGGTGCACGTCGTGCAGCAGGTGGAAGTCGAACCCGAAGCGGTCCCGGACGGCCTCGAGGTAGGTGGGGGCGAAGTCCAGATAGGCCTCGGTCGACCACGGCTGCTCGTCGGGCAGTGCGCTCGCCGCCGGCTCGTACACCGACCCCTTGCGGACGCCGTACGTGCCGCCGACGTCGGGGACCGCGGCCTGGGCCCGCACCGCCCGGTAGCCGAGGTCGCGGAACCGGGCGACGTCGTCGAGCAGCGACGGCACATCGGTCCCGCTCGCGTGCGCGTAGACCATGACGGCGTCGCGCGAGCGCCCGCCGAGGAGCTGGTACACCGGCAGCCCGGCGACCTTGCCCTTGATGTCCCACAGCGCGGTGTCGACCGCCGCGATCGCCGTCATCGTCACCGGCCCGCGCCGCCAGTAGGCCCCGCGGTAGAAGTACTGCCAGGTGTCCTCGATGCGTGCGGGGTCCCGCCCGACGAGCAGCGGGACGACGTGCTCGCGCAGGTAGGCGGCCACCGCCAGCTCCCGGCCGTTGAGCGTCGCGTCGCCGAGGCCGGTGACGCCGTCGGACGTGGTGATCCGCAGCGTGACGAAGTTGCGGCCGGGGGAGGCGACGAAGACCTCGGCCCTCTCGATGGTGCTCACGGACCCACTTCCTCGGGCGATCGTACTGGTGTGGCAGTCCTGGTATACAAGCATCGGTCGCGAAGCGCGTCAAGGCGCTGGAGGCATGCGGATGCGGCGTGCGGCCTGGTCAGAGCACCGCGGTGCGGCTGCCCGGGTCGACTACGGTGGAGGAATGGCCGCCCCCCGCCCGCAGCGGACGAACCGCCGCACCGTCTACGAGGCGCTGCGGCGCAAGGTGCTGACGCTCGAGCTGCCGCCGGGGACCGCCCTGTCGGAGAACGAGCTCGCCGCGTCACTCGGGGTGAGCCGCACACCGGTGCGGGAGAGCCTCATCCTCCTCGCCCAGGAGGGCCTCGTTCAGGTCTTCCCGCAGGTGGGCTCGTTCGTCTCCCGCGTCGATCCGCAGCGGGTCGCCGACGCCCAGTTCCTGCGCGAGGCCGTCGAGCTGGCCGCGCTCGACGACATTCCCGCGGAGCCGGACCCCGACGTCGTCGGCCGGCTGCGCGCCAACCTCGACCGCCAGCTCTCCCCCGACATCGACGTGGAGGAGTTCTTCGCCCTCGACGAGGCGTTCCACCACGGGCTGCTGGAGCTCAGCGGGCACGCGAGCGCGTGGCCGACCGTCGTGTCGGCGAAGGGGCACCTCGACCGCGCACGGCGCCTCGGGCTCTCCGAGACGGACCCGGACGTGTTCGTGCACCAGCACGTCGAGATCTTCGAGGCCGTCGTCGGCGGGGACACCGCGCTCGCCAGGGGCATCATGCGCAAGCACCTCCGCGCGGTCTTCGAGGACATCGAGCAGGTCCGCCTGCGCTCGCCGGAGCTCTTCGCCGCGAACACCGGAGCGGCCCCGGTCCGGCGCAACGTCGTGGTCTGGGAATGAGCGAGCTTGCGAGCGAATCATCAATACAGCGCCCGCGCGAAGCGCCGGCCGAGCGCCAGCGAGGCCGAGCGATGAGCGAGCTTGCGAGCGAATCATCAACACAGCGCCTGCGCTCGGTCGCGGTCAGTACGCCACGGTGAACCGGGTCCGCCGGTGCCGGGCCTGCTCGGCCTCGTCGACCAGCGCCACTGCAAGGTCCTCCACCGAGATCGCCGAGCTGCCCTCCGCGTCGACGAGCAGCTCGTCGGTGCCCAGCCGGTAGCGGCCGGTGCGCTCGCCGGGCTCGAGCAGCGCGGGCGGGCTCAGGTAGGTCCAGTCGACCGCGGTCTCGGCGCGGCAGACCGCGAGCTGCTCGGCGCAGGCCAGCGCGATGGGGCGGTACTCGGGCGAGAGGAACCGCGGGTCGTCGACGACGGTGGTACCGCCCGTTCCGGGCACCGTCAGCGTGGCGGCGCCGCCGACGACGATCAGGCGTGTCCCGCTCCCGGCGAGGCCGGCCAGCAGCGCCTTGGTGGTCGTAGGGAGCGCGCTCTCGCCGCCCGTCACCGGGCGGGTCGCGCTGATGACGACGTCGTGGTCGGCGCCCAGCCCGGCGACGTCCTCGACGTTCCCGGCATCGCCGCTGCGGGCGCGAGCGGCGGGATCGAGCTCGGGGAACCGCGCCGGGTCGCGCACCACCGCGGTGACCTGGTGGCCCCGCGACAGCGCCTCGGCGACCACGCGGCTGCCGACGCTGCCCGCGGCGCCGATCACGGCGATCCGGAGGGTCGTGGGGGTCGTCGTGGTCATCGCGGGCTCCGTCGGGTGAGGCGGCGGATGAGCCGGCGTGCGGTGTCGGGGGTGAGCTGTGCGGCGGCGACCGCGGTCAGGGCGAGTGCGATGCCCAGGGTCTGGGCGGGGGTGAGGGACTGGCCCAGCGCGAGCCAGCCCAGGACGGTGGCCACGGCGGGCGAGAGCAGCGGGAGGAACGACAGCGCGGCCACCGGCAGCCGAGCCACACCGTGGAACCACAGGGCGTAGGCCAGCAGGGTGCCCACGATCGCCAGCCACGCGTATCCGGCGAGCGCCGGGACGTCCAGCGCCGGCGGCGGCCCCTCGACGGCGAGGGCGACCGGCGCGAGCACGAGGCCGCCCGCGGTGAGCTGCCAGCCGGTGAAGGTGACCACTCCGACCGGGCGGCCCCACCGCTTGGTGAGCACGATCCCGGCCGCCATCGCCGCTGTGCCGGCGAGGCCGGCCAGGATGCCGACGAGATCCAACGCGAGCTGCCCGCGCAGCACCATCAGCCCGACGCCCGCCGTTCCGGCCAGGCCCCAGCCGAGGCGCCAGCGCGTCGGGCGGTCCCCGAGCAGTGCGAACGCGAGCGCGGCGACCGCGAGCGGCTGCACTGCACCCAAGGTGGCTGCCACGCCACCGGGCAGCCGGTAGGCCGCCACGAACAGCAGCGCGAAGAACGCCCCGATGTTCAGCGTGCCCAGGACGGCCGAGCGCCACCACCATGAGCCGCGGGGCAGCGTGCGGGTGACCGCGAGCGCGGCCAGGCCCACCGGGAGCGCCCGGATCACCCCGGAGAGCAGTGGTCGATCCGGGGGGAGGTACTCCGTCGTCACCAGGTACGTGGTGCCCCAGGCCACCGGCGCCAGTGCGGTCAGGGCGGTGATTGTCCAGACCGCGCTGCGGACCTCGCGCGGCGCGGCCGCCTCACGAACCAGAACCATCGTCGCTCCTCAGTGTTGAACTATTCAATATTAAGACGAGTAGGACGCTAGCGCTCCTGCTACTGTTCGTCAAACAGTTCAACGTTGAGGAGTCCCGTGGCTGACCACGTCGACCGCGTGCTGGAGCAGTGGGCCGCCGAGCGACCGGACGTCGACGCCGCGCCCATGGGCGTCGTCGGTCGCATCCAGCGGACCGCCCGGTTGCTCGAGCGCGGGCTGCGCGACCACTTCGCCGCTCACGACCTGCAGACCTGGGAGTTCGACATCCTGGCGACGCTGCGCCGGTCGGGGCATCCGTACCAGCTGACCGCCGGTGGGCTCGTCGAGTCCGCGATGGTCACCTCCGGCGCCATCACCAACCGGATCGACCGGCTGGTCGCCCGCGAGCTGGTGACCAGGGAGACCGACCCCGGCAACCGCCGGTCCGTGCTGATCACCCTCACCGAGCGGGGTCGCCAGCTCGTCGACGAGGTCGTCGTCTGCCACGTCGAGAACGAGGCGCGGATGCTGTCGCCGCTCGCCGCGCCCGATCAGGAGCAGCTCGCCGGCCTCCTGCGCACACTGCTCGTGGGCCTCGGGGACGAGTCCGTCGACGCGGCGTGAGGCCCGTCCCACCGCGTGCAGGGATTCCCGTCATGGATCCGAAAGGATTACCTCGCGGGCGCCCGAGTGGCCGACATCACCGGCGGGTACCTGGCGGAGGTGCGGCGAGCAGACAACGGCAGCGAAGCCCCGGGGGAACACCTCTGCGAACCCGGTGGGAACCCAGGACCGGCTGATCGGTGACCCGGACATGGTCGACGAGCACGCGTCCGACGGGAGCGCCCCGTCCCGTTTCGTGCACGAGGCGGCGATCTACGACTCCGACGAGGCCTTCCTCGGAGTCGCCGTGCCGTTCCTGCGGGACGGTGTGCTGGCGGGCGTGCCGACCCTGCTCAGCATCGGTGCCCGGCAGCACCGGCTCGTGCGGGAGGCGCTGGGCGACGTCGCCGGCGTGACCGTGCTCGACGACCGGTACGCCCAGCCGTTCACGGCGTTGCAGCTCAACCACGAGATGTTCCGCGAGTACGTCGCGGCGGGGGTGCGGCAGGTCCGGATCCTCGGCGAGGTGCCGCATCCGGGGACGGGTGCGCCGTGGGACGGCTGGGTCCGCTACGAGGCCGCGATCAACCACCTCTTCGCCGCGTTCCCCGTGTGGGCGATCTGCCCCTACGACCTGCGCAACACGCCCCCCGACGTGCTCGTTGACGTCACTCGCACCCACGACAGGCTCGCGAGCGCCGACGGGGGCCACCGCGCCAACCCGGACTACGCCGAGCCCGCCGAGTTCCTTGCCGAGCGGGTCCGCCGCGAGGTCGACCCGCTCGAACGCACCCGGCCCGACCTGGACCTGGTGGACGCGTCCCCGGCAGCGGCCCGGCGCGCGGTCGCGCAGCTGGGTCGCTCCACCGAGGTCCCCGCGAGCCGGGTGGAGGACCTCGTGGTCGCGGTGAACGAGGTGGTCACCAACGCCATCGTCCACGGGCGGCCCCCGGTGGTGCTCCGCGCGTGGGGCGTGCCGGACCGCGTCGTGGTCGCAGTGCGCGACCAGGGCGCCGGGCCGGCCGATCCCTACGCCGGCCTCCTCCCGGACACGAGCGCCGGCGTGCCGGAACGCCACGGGCTGTGGATGGCCCACCAGCTCTGCAGCCGGGTGAGTCTGACCAGGGCGTCGGACGGTTTCACCGTGCGGCTGGTCGCGGGTACCCCGCGGCCGATGACCAGCGGCGCCTGACGGCGGCACCCGAGCGCGCCTACCGTCGCTCGCATGGACGCAACCGTCGTGCTGCGTGAGCGGTTCCCGGTGGACGACGCGGTGCTGTCGGCGCTGCACGCCGCAGCGTTCGGCGGGACCGACGGGCGGCAGCGGTGGGCGCAGCGGCTGGACGGGCACAGCCTGACGTGGGTGGGCGCGTTCGAGGGCGAGCGCCTCGTCGGCTTCGCGAACGTGGCCTGGGACGGCGGGGTGCACGCGTTCCTGGTCGACGTGATGGTCGAGCCGGAGCGGCAGGGCTGCGGCCTCGGCGCCGCAGTGGTCGCCGAGGCCGTACGGCTCGCGGCAGCGGCCGGATGCGCGTGGCTGCACGTCGACTTCGTGGCCGACCTCGCCCCGTTCTACCTCGGCCGCTGCGGGTTCTCCCCGACCGCGGGCGGTCTGATCGCGCTGCGCTGAGCGCCAGGCCGGACCCCGAGCACCGGTGTCGTCAGCCCTTCGCCGAGCAGGTCGTCGAGCATGCCCTTGCGCACGTCGGCCACCAGGTCGGCGAGCTGGCCGAGGCTCATGTGGATGCGCTGCCCGAAGTCGTCGGTGATCACCACCCGCTTGTCGTCCGGCGCCGCGTCGTCGATGAACAGCTCCGGGCATCCGCAGTTGCACTGGCCGCAGAACGTGGCGATGTGGCGCATGGCGAACCTCTCGACGGAAACGGGCGGTCGTGCACCGGGTCGGCCCCGCCGGGCCGCGGGTTCCGCGCCGACGGCAGGATCGCCCGATCGGGTGCGAGGATCTCGGGAGGCGTGCGATGGCGGACGGTGGCGTGGCGGTGGTGACCGGGGCGGGCTCGGGCATCGGGAGAGTGGTCGCCGAGGCCCTGCTCGGCGCGGGGTACCGCGTGGCGCTGGCCGGGCGGCGCCGGGAGGCGTTGGCCGGGACGGCCGCGGGGCACGACGACGCGCTGGTCGCCCCGACCGACGTCGGCGACCCGGCGTCGGTGGAGGCACTGTTCCGCACCGTCCGGGACGCGTGGGGCCGGGTCGACCTGCTGTTCAACAACGCCGGGACGTTCGGCCGCGGGGGTCTGCCCGACGAGGTGTCGGACGAGGACTGGCGCACGTGCGTGGACGTCAACCTCACCGGTGCGTTCCTCTGCGCCCGCGCGGCGTTCGCGATGATGCGGGCACAGGAACCCGGCGGCGGCCGGATCGTCAACAACGGTTCGGTCTCCGCGCACGCTCCGCGGCCCGGCAGCATCGCCTACACGGCGACCAAGCATGCCGTCACCGGCCTGACGAAGTCGCTCTCGCTCGACGGCAGGCCGTACGGGATCGCGTGCGGGCAGATCGACATCGGCAACGCCGCCACCGACATGACCGCCGGGATCGCTCGCGGCGCGCGCCAGGCGGACGGGAGCGTGCGACCGGAACCGACGTTCGACGCGGCCCACGTCGCCGAGGCGGTGCTGTTCATGGCCGGGCTGCCGCTGGACGCGAACGTGCAGTTCCTGACGGTGACCGCCACCGCCATGCCGTTCATCGGACGCGGGTGATCGAACAGCCGTTCGGCTCATCCACCGCGTTGTCCACACGTGTGGACAGTTCAGGTTTCCGTGTCGAACCGGCTGCGGATCTGCGCGCTGCTCGACGCCCTGGAGCAGGCGGAGTTCAGCCTGGTCCAGGAGCGGCTCGGGTTCAGCGCGTCGGTGCTGAGCAAGCACGTGAGCGTGCTCGGGGACGCCGGCTAGGTCGCGCAGCGCCGCGCCGTCCGCGACACGCGGCAGCGGGTCTGGGCTGTCCCTGACCGAGTCCGGACGTGCCGCGTACCGCGATCACGTCGCGGCGCTGCGCGAGCTGTTGGGCGAGTCGCCCGGGCGGTGAGGGGCGCCGGCGCAGGCCTCCGCCGTGGCGCGGACCAGCTCGCCGGCCCGGTCGATCGCACCCTGCAGCTGCCCGGGTTCGGTACCGAGCGAGCCCAGGACGTGCCGGGCTCGGTCGCCGAACCGCGGCGGGGCCCCGGGGAGCCGGGCGGCAGCCGTGACCAGCCAGCGCCCGGCGCTCCCGTGCAGGGCGTGCGCGCAGATCGTGACCACCCGGAACAGGCAGCCCGCGACGTAGGTGGTGTCGGCCCGTGACATCGCCTTGCGGGCGAGGTCGAGCAGGAAGTCGGCCTCCCAGAGCCCGGCGACCAGCGCGTCGCCGAGGGCGTCCGGATAGTCCTGCAGCTCGGCGCGGAGCGCGGTCAGCGTCCCGTCCGGGTCGGCCAGGACGACGCCGAGTGCGACCTCGCCCGCGTACGCGAAGTCCGGAACACCCAGCGGGTGCCCGACCTGCTGATGGAAGTCGTAGCGGCTGTCCCGGGCGGCGGCCCACGACGAGCGCACGCGCGCGAGGTCGCGGTAGATCCAGTCGACCGCGGTCCCGTCGATCCGCAGCCAGCCGCCGCCGTCGACCCACGGTCCCCACTCGCCGCGCCCGGTGACGCGGGCGCCGGGGCCTGCGACGTCCCTGGCGAGCGCGCCGAGGGCGTCCACGTCGAGGTCGTCCTGGTAGTAGAGGCCGAGATCGACATCGGAGTCGGCCGCATGGTCACCGCGGGCCCGGCTGCCGCCGAGCATGACGCCGACGACCCCGGGCACGCGGACCAGGCGACCGGCGAGCTGCCGCAGCGTCGGTTCGTCCACGTGAGCAGTGTCCCGTCAGGCAGGGGTGCCACGCGTGGCGGCGACGGGGGCCGCGGTGTCCCCCGCGGGCACCGGCACCGTCGCCGCGGGTGCCGCCGCTGCGCTCCGGCGGGCCACCAGCGCGCCCATCACCGCGGCGACGAGGCAGGCGACCGCGCCGAGCGCGAGCCCGGCCCGCCCGCCGAAGTGCTGGCTCACGGCGCCCGCGATCGGGCCGCCGATCGGCGTCGAGCCGAGGAACGCCACGGCCCACAGGGCCATCACGCGGCCGCGCATGTGCGGGGCCGAGGCGAGCTGCAGGGTGCTGTTGCCCGTGGACAGGAACGCCACGCTCGCCGCGCCGACCAGGCCCATCGCGACGATCGCCACGGGCAGCGTGGGGGCGAGGGCCGCGGCCAGCATCGACACCCCGAACGCGGTGACGGCGCCGACGAGCGACCACAGTCCGGTGCGGCCGCGGGCCGCGACGAACAGCCCGCCCGCCACGGCGCCGACGCCCATCGCGGCCGTCAGGAAGCCGTAGGTGCGGGCGTCACCGCCGAACGTGTCGCTCGCGACCACGGGGAGCACCACCTGGAACTCGTACGCGAGGCATCCGACGAGCGCCATCATCAACAGCGGCACCGCCAGCTCGGGGGTCCGGCGGACGTAGGCCAGGCCCTCGCGCAGCTGGCCCGGCGCGCGTGGCGTCGGGACCGACGGGCGCAGCGCGCCGACGTCGAGCCGGGCCAGGGACACGACGACGGCGACGAAGCTCGCCGCGTTGAGCAGGAAGCACACGCCGAGCCCGCCGGTGGCGATGACGATGCCGGCGATGGCCGGGCCGACCGCCCGCGCGACGTTGACCAGCACCGAGTTGAGGCTCACCGCGTTGCGCAGGTTGTCGGAACCGACCATCTCCAGGATGAACGCCTGCCGGGCCGGGTTCTCGAAGCAGCTGTTGAGGCCGAGCAGGAACGCGAGCGCGTAGACCTGCCACAGCTGGACGACCCCGGTGATCGTCAGCACGGCGAGCAGCAGCGCGAGCACACCCATCGCCGACTGCAGGCCGATCATGAGCCGGCGCTTGTCCAGCCGGTCGGCGACCACGCCGGCGTACGGGCCGAGCACGAGCGTCGGCAGCGTCTGCAGCGCGACGACCACACCGAGCGCGGTGGGCGAGCCGGTGAGCTCCAGCACCAGCCAGGACTGGGCGATCGTCTGCATCCAGGTGCCGACGAGCGACACGGACTGACCGAGGAAGTAGCGGCGGAAGTTGAGGTTGGCGAGGGCGGCGAAGGTCTGCTTGCGCAGTGCGTCGAGCGGGGCGAGCGCGCGCTCGCCGATCAGTGTCATGAGCTCTCCGTGGATCGGTTCTCCGGCTGTTCGGCGAGGCACTCGAGGGCGGGCAGCGCGGCGAGCAGCTCCGCGGCGTGGGCCTCGGGCATCGCGGTGAGCCGGGCGGTCAGCAGCTGGGTGCGTTCGGTGCGCAGGCGCCGGTGCTCGGCGGCCCCCGCGTCGGTCACCTCGACGAGCGCCGCCCGGCCGTCGGCGGGGTCGGGGCGGCGCCGCAGCAGGCCGGCGTCCTCCAGCTTCGCGACGATCCGCGAGAGCATCGTGGGGTTGACGCCCTCGATCTCCGCCAGCTCGCTGATCCGCACGGGGCCGAGCCGCGCGACGGTGCCGAGCACGGACGTCTGCGTGCGGGTGAGCGAGTCGCCGCGGGACTGCCGGTCGAGCATGCGCGAGATGCGGGCGAGCGCGATCCGGAGCCGGGCGACGTCCTCGGCGTCGAACGCGTCGGACATGCCGGCCTCCCGAGATAATTGCCTGCCAATAGGCAAGTATACGCCCGAGGATGTGGGAGCGCTCGTGGGCGGGGGACCCGGGTTGCAGCAAAGCCACTTTCACGCAACGTGGTTGCCTGAAAGTGGCTTTGCTGCAAGGGGGAGCCGCGTCAGCCCCGGCCGTGGCCCCGCTTGCCGCGCACCGGCTCGGTGAGCAGCAGGTCGTTGCGCATCGCCTCGTAGGCGGGCTTGGCCTGCAGGTTCTCGTCGAGGAAGAGCGCGGCGCCCTGGCCCTCGAAGGTGTTGGGCACCCACGAGTACTTGTCGGTGAAGCCCCAGCTGGTGAACGAGATGCAGCTGCGCTCGGCCAGGCAGCTCGACAGCAGCACGCTGAACACGTTGGCCTGGGCCTGCAGCTTCGTGCCGTCCACCGGCAGCTGCATGCGCACGTCCGCCTCGGTCACCGCGGTGACGAGGCCGAGCGCGGCGAACCGCTGAATGTTCTCGCGCATCGTGGTGGGCGCGTAGTTCGCGGAGTGGTGCGCCTGCATCCCGAACCCGTCGATCGGCACGCCCGTGGCGACGAAGTCCTTGATCAGCGCGTACGCCTCGTTGCTCTTCCGGTTGACGTCCTCGGCCGAGTAGTCGTTGTAGAACAGCGTGGCCTTGGGGTCGGCCTCGTGGGCCCAGCGGAAGGCGTCGGCGATGTAGCCAGGACCGAGTTTGCGCAGGAAGATGCTGTCGCGCAGGCCGCCGGTGTCGGAGAACGCCTCGTTGACCACGTCCCACTCGGCGATGCGGCCCTTGTAGCGGCCCACCACGGTCTGGATGTGGTTGCGGACGATCTCCCGGAACTCCTCGGTGCTGATCGAGGCCTCGTTCTCGGTGAGCCAGTCCGGGAGCTGGCTGTGCCAGATCAGGACGTGGCCGCGCACCTGCTGGCCGTTGGCCTCGGCGGTCTCGACGAGCCGGTCGGCGGCCGCCCAGTCGTACTGCCCGCGCTCGGGCTCGAGTGACTCCCACTTCATCACGTTCTCCGCCGTGACGGAGGAGAACTCGGTGGTGATGTCCTCACGGTAGGCCGCGTCGCTGGTCAGGGCCGCGTCGTCGGCCGCGGTGCCGATCGGCAGCCGGTGCCGGTCGGCGAGCTGGCGCAGGCTCGCGTCGGTCCGGTGGCTCGTGTCGGCCTCGTGGGGCGGCGCGGCCGCGGCGACGCCGGGTGCGGCCAGCACGGCCCCCAGGACGATGGCCGGAACGGCGAGGCGGAGGCCACGTCGTCGTGGTCTGAGCATGGGGCTTCCTCTCGATGCAGAGGGAGGGTGAGCAGCCCGTCGACGGCATGCTGCGGATACGGCGCCCGATCGGGTGTGACCGCGATCGCAGGGCGTGCCGACTCTCGCACAGCTACTTGCGACATCACAAGCAGCAATATTTCCGAAAGTATCGGAACGCTACGCCTTCGCGGGGCCTGTGCTCTCCCGCACCACGAGGGAGGTGGCGAGCTCCACGCGCGGCGCCGGTCCTGTAGGGACGCTCTCGTCGTCGGAGTCGGCGGCGAGCACGAGCCGCACGGCCTCGCCCGCCATCCGGGCGAGCGGCTGGCGTACGGTGGTGAGCTGCGGGCTCATGTGCTCGCAGAAGGCGATGTCGTCGAAGCCGACGACGCTCAGGTCGTCCGGGATCCGCAGGCCGAGGCTCGCGGCCACCTGGTAGACGCCGACGGCCTGCATGTCCGATCCGGCGAAGATCGCGGTGGGTGGGTCGGACAGCGCGAGCATCGCCTCGGCCCCGCGCCTGCCGCCCGCCGGCCGGAAATCCCCGAAGTGCACGAGGTCCTCGTCGACGGGGATGCCCGCTCGGCCGAGCGCGGCCCGGTAGCCCTCCACCCGCTCCTGGCTGCAGGTCAGGCGGGGTCTGCCGGACACCACGCCGATCCGTCGGTGGCCGAGCGTGACCAGGTGCTCGACCGCGCTGAGCGCGCCCGCCCAGTTCGTGGCTCCGACGGTGGCGAAGGCCGGGTCGCTGCCGCCGACCGGGTCGAGGAGCGCGACCGGGGTGTGCAGGGCCGCCAGTTGCTCGACGGCCTCCGGCAGGGGCTCGTTCACCACGAGGACCAGGCCGTCGGAGCGCCGGGCGGTCAGCCGGTCCAGCCACTGCCGGTCACCCGCCGGCCCGCCCTCGGTGGAGGTGAGGACGATCTGGCACCCCGCCCGTCTGGCCTCGGCCTCGGCGCCGCGCAGCACCTCGACGACCCACGGGGAGTCGAGGTTGTCGAGCACGACGTCGACGAGGCCTGCGCGGCTGCGCGCAGCAGGCTTGCGGCGCTGGTAGCCGCGGTCGGCCATCGCCTGCTGCACCCGCTTGCGGGTGGCTTCGGCGACGTCGGCGCGGCCGTTGAGCACCTTGGAGACCGTCGGGACGGACACGCCCGCGTGCTCGGCGATCTCGGCGATCGTCACGCGGCTGCTGGGCCTGGGCAGGGGTCCTCCCGGGGTTCGGCGACGTCCGACGAATGCTAGCGAAACTTTCTCAGTGGGGTCACCGGGGCGTATCAGCCGAATCTCCGCCTTGACGTCCGTCGCCACTGGTCATACGGTCGCATCCACTTCCGCAAGTCTCGGAAAGTTTCGGACCGAACTCAAGGGAGAGAGTCCGATGAAGCGACGGTCCTTCCTGCGCGCCGCTCTGGCGGCGGGCACCTTTGCCGTCACCGCGGGCAGCACCGCGGCGTGTGGCACCTCCGGTCCGGGCGGAGCGCCCGGGGCTTCCGGGGCGCTGCAGTTGTGGACCCTCGGGTCCCCCGGCCAGAACGAGCTGCTCCAGGAGGCGGTCGACGCCTTCGTCGCGGCAGGCCGTCCCGAGATCGAGATCAGCACCTACGTCAACGATCCGTACAAGGCGAAGCTCCAGACAGCTGTCGGCTCGCCGAATGCCCCGGACATCTTCTACAGCTGGGGCGGCGGCAACCTCGCCGGATACGTCGAGGCGGGCCAGGTCGTGGACCTGACCCCGGCGCTGGACGCCCAGCCGGCGACCCGCGACCGCTTCATCCCGAGCATTCTCGAGGTCGGCAGCCTGGACGGGCGCGTGTACGGGTTGCCCATGGCCGGCACCTCACCGGTGTCGTTCTTCTACAACACCGCCGCGTTCGCCACCGCCGGCATCGAGCGGTTCCCGCGAAGTTGGTCGGAGTTCCTGGCCGCGGTCGAGGCGCTGAAGGCCGCGGGAATCCAGCCGATCGCGCTCGCGGGCTCGCAGGCCTGGACCGAGATGATGTACGTCGAGTACTTCCTCGACCGGATCGGCGGGCCGGAGAAGTTCCGAGCCGTGCTCGCCGGGAGCCCGGGCGCCTGGCAGGACCCGGCGATGACCGAGGCGATGACCTACGTGCGGCAGCTGGTCGACGTCGGGGCCTTCGGCACGAACTTCGCCGCGGTGAACTACGACAACCAGGGCACGCTGGCGCTGGTGAGCTCCGGCCGCGCGGCCATGGAGCTGCAGGGGCGTGGCAGATGCCCAACCTCAACGACTACTTCCCCGACTTCGTGGCGAGCGGCGACCTCGGCTGGGCGCCGTTCCCCGGCATCGAGGGCGGAGCCGGCGACCCGCGGAACGTGGTGGGGAGCCCGAGCAACTACTACTCGGCGACGACGCAGTCCGCCGACGTCACCGCCGCTGCCGACTTCCTGCTCACCCAGCTGGCGAATGACCTGTACGTCGACGGGCTGATCGCCACCGGCCAGGTGCCACCGCTCACCGGCCTGGAGGAGCGGGTCGCGGTCGGCGAGTTCGCGGAGTTCAACAGCTACACCTACGACCAGGTGCTGCAGGCCCCCGCCTTCACCCAGCAGTGGGACCAGGCGCTGCCGGCCGACCAGGCGCAGACCCTGCTCACCGCCATCCAGCAGGTCTTCAACGGGCAGCTGACCCCGCAGGAGTTCGGCGACGCCATGGCCGCCGCCACCTGATGCCGCCCCGACCACGGACCCACCCCCACCGTTCCACGCTCGAGGGAGAGCTCATGTCACCCTGGTCCCGCGCCCGCTCGGCGCTCACCGCCGGAGCCGTCGCGCTGACGCTCACGGCCGCCGCGGCATGCGGCACGGCAGGCCCCGCAGGCGCGGGCGGCGGCTCAGGCGAGCTGGCCCTGTGGACGCTCGAGAACGAGGGCATCAACGCGGTGCAGCAGGCCGCGGTCGACGCGTTCAACCAGGGCGAGGGCGCCGACATCGAGCTGAGCACCTACGTCAACGACCCATACAAGGCCGCCCTGCAGACGGCGATCGGCTCGCCCAACGCGTCCGACATCTTCTACAACTGGGGCGGCGGCAACCTGCAGGGCTACGTCGACGCGGGCCAGGTCGCAGACCTGACCGCGGCGCTGGACGCGAACCCCGAGGTCCGCGACGCGTTCCTGCCCAGCGTGCTCGACGTCGGCACGATCGACGGCCAGGTCTACGGCATCCCGATGCAGGGCGTGCAGCCCGTGTCGTTCTTCTACAACAAGGACGTCTTCGCCGCGGCCGGCATCGCGGAGTTCCCGAGGACGTGGACCGAGTTCCTCGACGTGATCGAGCGGCTCAAGGCCGCCGGCATCCAGCCGATCGCGCTCGCGGGCTCGCAGCCGTGGACCGAGCTGATGTACCTGGAGTACCTGCTCGACCGCGTCGGCGGCCCGGAGAAGTTCCAGGCCATCGTCGACGGCACGCCCGGCGCGTGGAGCGACCCGGCGGTCGTCACGTCGCTGCAGATGATCCGCGAGCTCGTCGACCGCGGTGCGTTCGGCACCAACTTCGCGGCCGTGAACTACGACAACCAGGGCTCCCAGGCGCTGCTCACCAGCGGCCGTGCGGCGATGGAGCTGATGGGGTCGTGGGAGGTCACGAGCCTCAACGACAACTTCCCCGACTTCCTCGAGGCGGGCACGCTCGGCTGGGCCGACTTCCCGGCCGTCGAGAGCGGCACCGGCAACCCGGCCAACATCGTCGGCAACCCGAGCAACTTCTACTCCGTCACCTCGAGCTCCTCGGACGTCGACGCGGCCACCCGCTTCCTCATGGAGCACATGACCAGCGACGCCTACGTCCAGGGCATGATCGACGTCGGGCAGGTGCCCGCGATCGAGGGTCTGGAGGAGGAGGTCGCGGTCGGCGAGTTCGCCGACTTCAACTCCTACGTCTACGAGACGGTGCAGAACGCGCCCACGTTCACCCAGTCCTGGGACCAGGCGCTGCCCGCCGACGTCGCACAGGCGATGCTGACCAACCTCTCGCAGGTCTTCCTCGGCCAGATCACCCCGGAGGAGTTCGGGGCGGCCATGGAGGCGTCGGCGCAGTGACGGCGAAGTCGACGCGCGCCGCAGGCGTCGAGGCGGGGCGCCCGGGCATCGCCTGGGCCGCCCCGGCCCTGCTGTTCTTCGGCTTCTTCGCCCTGGTGCCGATGCTGGCGGTGGTCTACCTCAGCTTCACCTCCTACGACGGGTTGAACCCGCCGCAGTGGGTCGGGCTGCAGAACTGGCTCGCCCTCGCCGGCGACTCGGTGTTCCTCGACTCGCTGCGGCTGTCGGGCACGCTCACCGTGCTGTCCTGGGCGGTGCAGACCGCGATCGCGCTGCCGCTGGGGGTCTACCTCGCCGGCCCGGGGCGCAGCCGTGCGGTGCTGGCGGCGATCTTCTTCGTCCCGCTGTTGATGTCCGGGGCCGCGATCGCCGTGCTCTGGCGCACCCTGTTCGACCCGAACTTCGGCCTGGCGAGCGTGCTGGGCCCGCTGGTCGGGGTGGACGACGGCAACTTCATCGGCGACGAGTCGCTCGCGTTCTACTCGGCGCTGTTCGTCATCTCATGGCAGTTCATGCCGTTCCACACGCTGCTGTACCAGGCCGCGACGCGCGCGATCCCGGAGTCGCTGTACGAGGCGGCGACGCTGGACGGTGCGAACCGGTGGCGGCAGTTCCGGTCGGTGACGGTGCCGCAGCTGCGCGACACGATCATCACCTCAAGCGTGCTGATGATCGTCGGGTCGCTCACCTACTTCGAGGTGGTGCTGATCCTCACCGGCGGCGGCCCGGGCACCGCGACGCGGATCCTGCCGCTGCACATGTACCTGGAGGGCTTCCGCAGCTTCCAGATGGGCTATGCCAGCGCGCTCGCCGTGGTGCTGCTGGTGATCGGGACGGTGCTGTCGCTCGTGATCACCCGGGTCACCGGCTACCGGAGGATGACCAGCCAGCGGGAGGGCATGTGACCGCCACCGTGACCACGCCCCGGGAAGCGCCCGGGGCAGGCGCGCCGCTGCAGCAGCGCCGTCGCCGGTCCGTCACCCACAAGTCCCCCAACATCCTGGGCGGCATCGGGGCGGGCGTCTGGCTGGTGATCGTCGGTGTGCCGCTGTACTTCCTCGCGGTCACCAGCATCCGGATCTCCAGCGGCTACCTCGCCGACGGGCCGATGGCGCCGCCGACGAATGTCACCGGCGAGAACTACGTCGAGGTGCTGACCTCGGAGTTCCCGCGGTACTTCGTCAACAACGTGCTCGTCACCGTTGCCTGCGTCGCGATCGTGCTGGTGCTGGCGCTCCCGGCGGCGTACGCGATCGTGCGCAGCCGCAGCAGGCTGGTGTCCACGGGCTTCTCCGTGATGCTGCTCGGCCTCGCCGTCCCGAACCAGGCGGTGATCGTCCCGCTGTACCTGATGATCACCCAGATGCGGCTGTACGACAGCCTGCTCGCGATCATCCTGCCCACGGCGGCGTTCGCGCTGCCGCTGTCGATCGTCGTGCTCACCTCCAGCCTCCGGGACGTGCCGAAGGAGCTCTACGAGGCCATCACGATCGACGGTGCCGGGGCGGGGCGTGCGCTGTTCTCGCTGGTGCTGCCGCTGTCCCGGCCAGGGCTCGCGACGGTGGGCATCTTCACCGCGCTGCAGGCGTGGAACGGGTTCCTGTTCCCACTGGTGCTCACCCAGGACGCCTCGGTCCGCGTGCTGACCCTGGGCCTGTGGGACTTCCAGGGTCAGTACGGCACGAATGTCCCACTGGTGACGGCGGCGGTGACCCTGTCGCTCGTCCCCCTCCTGGTGGTCTACCTGCTGGGCCGCCGCTACCTGCTCGCCGGCCTCACCGCAGGCGCCGGCAAGTGATCCGCACTCGTTCGATCCCCATTGGCGAAAGGAACCCATGAGCACGGACGTGTCTCCCCGCACCACAGCGGGTGACGACCCCCGGGTCGCCGAGCTTCTCGCGCGCATGACCCTGGAGGAGAAGCTCGCCCAGCTGGTCGGGTTGTGGGAGGGGCGTGGCGGCTCCGGTGAGGGCGGCGACGTGGCTCCGATGCAGGACGCGATGCAGCAGGAGGAGAGCGAGTTCGCCGCCTTCGCCCGGCACGGCCTGGGCCAGCTGACCCGCCCGTTCGGCACCGCCCCCGTGGATCCGGCCGAGGGCGCGCTCGCGCTCGCGGCCAAGCAGCGCTGGCTCGTCGACAGCACCCGCCTGGGCATCCCCGCGCTCGTCCACGAGGAGTGCCTCACCGGGCTCGCCGCGTGGAAGGCGACGACGTTCCCCGCGCCGCTGTCCTGGGGCGCGAGCTTCGACCCGGGGCTCGTGGAGGCGATTGGTGCCGCGATCGGCGCGTCGATGCGCTCGCTGGGCGTGCACCAGGGCCTCGCGCCGGTGCTCGACGTGGTCCGCGACGCCCGCTGGGGTCGTGTCGAGGAGTGCATCTCCGAGGACCCCTATGTCGTCGGCACGGTCGCCACGGCGTACGTCCGCGGCGTGCAGTCCACGGGCGTGGTGGCCACGCTCAAGCATTTCGTCGGCTACTCGAACTCCCGCGCCGGGCGCAACCTGGCTCCCGTGCACGCGGGGCCGCGCGAGGTCGCCGACGTCCTGCTCCCCCCGTTCGAGATGGCCGTGCTCGACGGCGGCGTCGGGTCGGTGATGAACTCCTACGCGGAGGTCGACGGGCTCCCCGTGGCGGCGGACGCCGGGCTGCTGACGGCACTGCTGCGCGACCGCTGGGGCTTCGAGGGCACGGTCGTGGCCGACTACTTCTCGGTTGCGTTCCTCACGACGCTGCACGGTGTGGCCGCCGACCTCGGGGATGCCGGCGCGCAGGCGCTCACGGCCGGAATCGACGTCGAGCTGCCCACCGGCAACGCCTACCTCGGCCCGCTGGCCGAGCGGGTGCGGTCGGGCGAGCTGCCCGAGGACGTCGTCGACCGCGCGGTCCGCCGAGTGCTGGCGCAGAAGGCGCGGCTCGGGCTGCTCGACGCCGCGTTCGGGGACGTGGACACCGAGCGCATCGACCTCGATCCGCCCGCGCACCGGCAGCTCGCGGCCCGGCTCGCGGAGGAGTCGGTGGTGCTGCTCGGCAACGACGGCACGCTGCCGCTCGACGCCGGCGCCCTCGGCCGGGTGGCCGTGGTGGGCCCGAACGCGGACGACACCTCCGCGCTGTTCGGGTGCTACAGCTTCGCCAACCACGTGCTGTCTCAGCATCCGGGCGTCGAGCTGGGACTCGACGTTGCGACCACGCTCGAGGCGCTGCGGACCGAGCTGCCCGGCGTCGAGCTGGTGCACGCCCGCGGCGCCGACGTCGACAGCGCCGACACCAGCGGGTTCACCGCCGCCGTCGAGGCCGCGCGGGACGCGCAGGTGTGCGTGGCGGTCGTCGGCGACCGCGCCGACCTGTTCGGCCGCGGCACCTCCGGGGAGGGCTGCGACGCCGAGTCCCTGGAGCTGCCCGGCGTGCAGCGCGCGCTCGTCGAGGCACTGCTGGACACCGGCACCCCCGTGGTGCTCGTGCTCCTCACCGGCCGGCCGTACGCCGTCGGCTGGGCGCTGGAGCGCTGCGCCGCCGTCGTCCAGGCGTTCTTCCCCGGGCAGGAGGGCGCGGCGGCGACCGCCGGCGTGCTGTCCGGGCGGGTGAACCCGTCCGGGCGGCTGCCGGTGAGCCTGCCGCGTTCCGTCGGCGTGCAGCCCTACAGCTACCTGCACCCGAAGCTCGGCGGCGCCAGCTCGGTGAGCAACATCGACACCGCCCCGGTGCGCCCGTTCGGGCACGGGCTGTCCTACACGTCCTTCGCGCACAGCGACCTGCGGCTCGCGACGGACCACGTGCCCACCGACGGCGCGATCGTGGCCACCTGCCGGGTGACGAACACCGGTGACCGGTCGGGTGCGGACGTCGTCCAGCTCTACGGCAGGGACGTGGTCGCCTCGGTGACCCGGCCGGTGGTGCAGCTGCTCGGCTACGCGCGGGTCGAGCTGGCCGCCGGTGAGTCCGCCGAGGTGACCTTCGACGTGCCGACGCACCGCCTGGCGTTCAGCGACCGGCGCATGGTCCGCGTGGTGGAGCCGGGGACGGTCGAGCTGTTCGTGGGGACGAGCTGTGCCGACCCGGTGCTCACCGCGACGGTGGAGCTGACCGGTCCCGTGCACGAGGTGAGCACGGCGGACCGGCGGGTGGTGGACACGGAGATCACCCGGTCCTGAGCCGCCCCGTACTGGCAGGAAAGCCACGTTCCTGACGTTCAACGACAGGAACGTGGCTTTCCGGACACTCGGGGTCGGGATCGGGCGGGTCAGAACCGGCCGCCGCCTCCGCGCCTGCCGCGCGTGGCCGAGCCGCCGAAACTGCCCGGCGAGCGGCGGCCGCCCCCGAAACCACCCCCGCCGCCGAAGCCGCCGCCACCGAAGCCGCCGCGGTAGCCCCCGCCGCGCGCGGCGCCGGACAGGATCCCGCCGAGGACCAGGCTGCCGAGGTCGACGCCCCCGCGCCTGCCGCCGGTCGCTGCCGCCCACTGCGTCACGTCCGCCCGGGCCAGCCGCAGCGCCTCCTGTGCGAGTGCGTCCGCGTGCTGGGCCTCCCGGAGCGCCTCCACGGGGTCGCCCCCGGCACCGGCTCGCTGCAGGTGCCGCTGGGCCTCGGCGAGCCGCGTGCGGGCCCCGCTGCCGACGGCGCCGCGGCGGGTGCCGATGAAGTCGGCGGCCGCGGCCACCGCCGAGCGGGCCGTGAGCAGGGCGTGGTCGAGCGCGGCGGCCGACCGGCGGGCGCGGTCCTGGGCCTCGCGCGCCGCGGCCAGCGCCTCGTCGAGCGCGCTGCCGGCCTCGTCGAGCAGGTGCAGCGCGGCGATCGGGTCCGGCATCGGGGCGTGCGCGGCCTCGTCGGCGGCCCGCAGTGCGGCCTCGGCCCTGGCCACCAGCGGGGCGGGCGCTTCGGGGAAGCGCCGGCCTCGGCCAGGTCCTGCTCGACCTCGGCGCGGGCGGCGGGGATGCGGGTGGCGGCATCGGCGAGCTCGCCCTCCCGGCGCGGGACGCCGTCCAGCAGCACCTCGGCCTGGGTCAGCGCGTCCTCCGCGACCCGGCCCGACACCACCGATGCCGCACGCGCGCCGCGCGTCAGCTCGGCCTGCGCCTCGGCCACCTCGGTGCGTGCGTCGGCGAGCAGCTGCCGGGCCCGGTCGAGGTGGTCGGCCACGGGTTCCAGCGCGGCCGCGGCGTAGCGGGCCACCAGCCGCGCCCACGCCGACTCCGCGGCCGGCACACGCGCGGTCACGGCGTCCAGCCGCGTCCCGAGGCCGCCGACGAACTCCTCGGCCCGCACCTCCAGGCCGCGGAGCCGGTCGAACGCCTCCGCCTGCGCGTCGAGGCGCTCGTCGGCGGCCCGGCAGCTGCGGATGATCTCTGCGTACAGGGCGCGCTGCGCAGCCTCGTCCTCGGGCTCGTCGTCGTCGAGGCGTTGGCGGGTCGCGAAGGCCGCGAGCATGTCCGCCTTGGACTTCTCGAGCGCCTCGGCGAAGCCGGCGACGGCCTCGGCGCCGAAGTGCGCGCGGGCCGCGGCGAGCTCCTCCTCGGACGTGCGCACGGCGTCGTCCACCTCGATGAGCGCCGAGCTGACCCGGTAGGCGAGGTCGGCGGTGGCCACCTCGCCGAACTCGTCGCCCGGGGCGGGCGCGGCGGCGGGCGGTGGCGCCGTCCGGGACCGCCTGCGCCTGCTCAGCAGGAAGAACCCGCCGATCACGACGACGGCACCCGCCAGCGCCACCAGCGTCCACGCGACCGCGCCACCGGAGCCACCGGAGCCGCCGCCCAGCTCGTCGGCGAGCGCGACGGCGGCACCGGCCCAGTCGTCCGCGGCCAGCCGGTCCTCCGCGGCGGTCAGCGCGTCGTCGATGGCCGACTGCGACAGCGACACCTCCGGGTCGACGTGCACGCCGTAGGCGCGGTCGCCGACCGCCACCGCGAACAGCACGTCCTCCCGCCCGAGCTGCGAGAGCCGGGCCGCCTCGGCGGCCCAGGTGGGTCCGTCCGCGCCGGAGAAGCTGTCGACGTAGACGACGAAGAGGTCGATCCCCTCGTCGGCGCGCAACTCGCCGACGGCGTCGGCGACGGCGGCCGTGCCGGCCGGGTCGAGCACGCCCGCGCGGTCGGTGACCCCGTCGGCCAGCCGGAACGGCGGCTCGGCCGGCGCTGTCGCGGCGCCGCCCAGCAGCAGCACCGCCAGCACGGCCGCGATCGCGGAGAATCTGCGCACGACGACCTCCACCCTCGGCAACAGCGCCATCATGGCGGCTCGGCCGACGCCACGAACGGTCCACTCGCCGCGGATTGGCCCATGGCGGCCCCGGCGGAGCGACGCAGGATGGGAGGCATGGCATCCGTCGAGCTCCGCCCGCTCCCCGTCACCCGCGACCCGGCTCGTCGGATTCCCCAGCTGATCGGCGGCCTCACCCTCTACGGCACGAGCATGGCCATGCAGATCCGCGCCGGCCTCGGCCTGAACCCGTGGGACGTGCTGCACGAGGGCCTCGCGAAGCAGACGCCGCTGAGCTTCGGTCTGATCACGGCGATCACCGGGGTCATCGTGCTGCTGCTGTGGATCCCGCTGCGCCAGCGCCCCGGGCTCGGCACGGTCGCGAACGTGCTCGTCATCGCCGTGGTCGTCGACCTGGCACTCGCCGTGATGCCGGCGGCGGAGGCGCTGCCCGCGCGGATCGCGCTCCTGGTGGGCGGGGTGGTGCTCAACGGGCTGGCGACGGCGGCCTACGTGGGGGCACGGCTCGGTCCCGGCCCGCGTGACGGCCTCATGACCGGGATCGCCGCCCGCACCGGATGGTCGCTGCGCGTCGTGCGGACCGGGATCGAGGTGACGGTGCTCGCGGTCGGGTGGCTGCTCGGCGGTACCGCCGGTATCGGCACCGTGCTCTACGCCGTTGCGATCGGCCCGCTCACCCAGGCGTTCCTGCCGCTGGTGGCGGTGCGGGACCGGCAGCCCTGAAACGCCAGCAAGGTGGCCTTACTGCCACTGGGCGGCAGCATGGCCACCTTGCTGCGAACGAGCGGTCAGTGCGCCGCCGCGGTGGCCGGGACGGGCGACGGCTCCACGTTCGGCAGCTGCCAGGGGCGCACGACGGTGACGAGCACGAGGAGCGCGAGCGTGAGCCCACCGGCCACGGCGGTGGCCATGGCGGCGGCGGTGTTGCCGAGCACCCCGACGATCGGGGAGATGATCGCCCCGGTCCCGAACTGGACGGCGCCCAGCAGGGCCGCCGCGGTGCCCGCCGCCTCACCGTGCCGGGACAGCGCGACGGCCGGGGCGTTCGGGCCGGCCATGCCCACCGCGAACAGCACCATCCACAGCGGCAGCAGCACGCCGGGCAGGCCCCCGGTGCCGGTGGCCGCGAGCACGACGAACAGCAGGCCGCCCACCGCGCCGAAGCTGACGGCGGCGAGCAGCAGCTGGCGCGGCTCGAAGCGGCGCAGCAGCACCGGGTTGAGCTGGCTGGCGGCGATCAGCCAGATCGCACCGGCGCCGAAGAGCAGGCCGAACTGCTGCTCGTCGAGGCCGAACTGGCCCTGGAACACGAACGAGGCGCCCGAGACGTAGCTCATGATCGCCGACATGCTCAGCCCGGCGACGATCACCAGGCCGACGAACGTGCGGTCGCGCAGCAGGCCGCGGTAGGTGCGCAGCGTGCCGGCCAGGCTCGCGGGCCTGCGGCGCTCCACGGGCAGCGTCTCGCGCAGCCCGCGGGCGGCAAGCAGGACCATCAGCAGCCCGTAGAGCGCGAGCACGGCGAAGAGGCCGCGCCACGAGGTGACCTGCAGCAGCCAGCCGCCCAGGGTCGGGGCGATCACCGGCGCGGCGCCCATCACCAGCATCAGCCGGGACAGCAGGGTGGCCGCGGCCCGTCCGCTGTAGAGGTCGCGCACGATCGCCATTGCGACGACGGCGGCCGCCGCCGTCCCCAGGCCCTGCAGGACGCGCAGCCCGCCGAGCACGGCAATGTTCGGCGCGACCAGGCAGAGCACCGAGGCGAGCACGTGCAACGACGTGCCCATGAGCAGCGGCACGCGCCTGCCTAGCGTGTCCGACAGCGGGCCGATGAACAACTGCCCGAGGCCGAGGCCGAGCAGCGTGCCGGTGAGCGTCAGCTGCACTGCCGACTCCGACGTCAGCATCTCGCGGGTGATCGTGGGCAGCGCGGGGAGGTAGAGGTCGATGGTCAGCGGGCCGAGGGCGACGAAGGCACCCAAGGTGAGGATCAGCCGGAGGCGTTCCCCCCGGGTGTCCGGTACGGCCATTGGGACACGATCGGGAGTCAGCGTCACGGATCGATCAAGACGGGACGGGTGGGCGACTGTTCCCGATCGGGCCGCACTGTGGGCGGGAACACGATCACCTACCGCCACGTCGTCCACTCTCCGACCGGGCCTTCGTGCAGGGCGGCGTACACGCGGTCGCGCAGCGCGTTGGCCTGCGAATCGGTCAGGGTGTGAGCCACCGGGCGCAGGCTGATCCGGACCAGCGCGTTGACCTGCCCCGGCCGGATCAGCAGCCGCTCCCGGACGTGCGGCGGCAGGTCGTCGTGCGGCACGACGGCCGGCACGGAGAGGTCCTCGAGCACGTCGGCATCGCCGCCGAGCGCGTCGCGGGCGCGGTCACCGAGCAGTTCCGCATCGACATCGCCGTCGACCACGATCGACAGGTCGCGGCGCACCGGCGGCATCATCGACACCGGCCGCCACGGGTCGAGGTCGAGCAGCTGCCCGGCAATCCGCGGTTCCGCCGCCCGCAGCAGCCGGATGTCCGGGATGCCCTTGCGCAGCATGAGCGCCCGGTCCAGCCCCATGCCGAGCGCGAGGCCGTGCCAGCGGCCGGGGTCGAGCCCCGCCCCGGCGAGCACGTGCGGGGCGGCGAGGCCGCACTCGGCGACCTCGACCCAGCCGTCGGAGGTGTGGACGTCGACCTGGCGCCCCCGCTCGGTGTAGGGGTGCTCGGCGGGTTCGGCGCGCCACCGCACACCGGGCAGGATCGCGCTGACGAGCGTCTCGACCATCTCCTGCAGGTCGGAGGCGGTCGCCGGGCCGTCGTCGCGGATCCGCCACAGGTCGAGCTGGTGCGGGCTGCCCACGTGCAGCCGATCGATGACGTCGCGCCGGTGGACGAGACCGGGGAGGACGAGCAGCACGTCGGCGCCGCCCGGGCGGGCGGCCAGCTCGCGCAGCAGCGGCGGCACGCCCGCCGTGGTGTGGCTGCGCAGCATCGTGGTCTCGCTGACGTAGCGCGTGTAGCGGCTGTCGCGGGTGATGGCGGAGCGCTCGTACCCGAGCCGGTCGTAGTTGTCCTCGACGGCGACGACCGGCCGCGGCCGCCGGACGTCGACGGCGCAGCCCCAGCGGGCGGCGAGGGCGTCGACGGCGCGGTCGAGCAGCAGCTGCATCGCGTGGGGGCCGTGGGCGGGATCGGACAGGTCGCGCAGCTGCAGCGCCGACGCGATCTCGGAGGGGGAGAGCAGGGTGACCATGGGTGCGTCCTCGCGAAGCGGTGGGCGGTGGCGGAACACCCCCCGGCCGCTGCGGCGCGAGGACCGTCAGGCGAGCAGGCCCTCGCGGCCGCGCGGCGGCCGGGGGCGGGGAAATCGCTGCTCGTGACGCATGGGTGCCGCGACGGTAGCGGCGGACGCGGCGCGGATCGAGCGGGTTTCGGGCGGTGCGGGGAGCGTCGGTGGCGCGCGGACCGGCGGGTTACCGTGCGCGCATGCTGGTGGAGCGGATGCGCCCGTTCACGTCGACGATCTTCGCCGAGATGTCTGCACTCGCCGTGCGCACCGGGGCGATCAACCTGGGCCAGGGCTTCCCCGACACCGACGGGCCGCCGTCGCTGCTGGCCGACGCCGCGGCGAACATCCAGTCGGGGGTCAACCAGTACCCGCCCGGCCCCGGAATCCCCGAGCTGCGGGCTGCTGTGGCCGAGCACCAGCGGCGCTTCTACGGCCTCGACGTCGACCCGGACGCAGTGCTCGTCACCACCGGCGCCACCGAGGCGATCGCCGCCGCCGTGCTCGCGTTGTGCGGCCCGGGCGACGAGGTGGTGACCTTCCAGCCCTACTACGACTCCTACGCCGCCACGATCGCGCTCTCCGGCGCGACCCTGCGGCCGGTGCCGCTGCGTCCGCAGTACGGCTCGGACGGGCAGGCGGCGCCGGACTTCGCGTTCGACCCGGACGAGCTGCGGGCCGCCTTCTCGCCGCGCACCCGGGTGGTGCTGGTCAACACCCCGCACAACCCGACGGGCACCGTCCTCGACCGCGAGCAGCTCACGCTCATCGGCGAGCTCGCCGCCGAGTACGACGCCGTCGTGGTCACCGACGAGGTCTACGAGCACATGGTCTTCGACAGCGGACGGCACGTGCCGATGGCGACGCTGCCGGGGATGGCCGAGCGCACCCTCACGATCTCCTCGGCCGGCAAGACGTTCTCCGTGACCGGCTGGAAGGTCGGCTGGGTGCACGGCCCCGGCGAGCTCGTCTCCGCGGTGCGGGCGGCCAAGCAGTTCCTGACCTACGTCAGCGGAGCGCCGTTCCAGCCGGCGATCGCCGCCGCACTCGGGCTGCCCGACACCTTCTACTCGGGCCTGGCGGAGGAACTGCAGGGCAAGCGGGACCTGCTCTCCGACGGGCTGCGCGCGGCCGGCTTCACGGTGTTCCGGTCGGCGGGCACCTACTTCGTCGTCACCGACGTGACGCCGCTCGGGTTCGGCGACGGCGCCGAGCTCTGCTGGAGCCTCCCCGAGCGGATCGGCGTTGCCGCCGTGCCGGTGTCGGTGTTCTGCAGCGACCCGGACCTCGGCCGCACGCTCGTGCGCTTCGCGTTCTGCAAGCGCGCCGAGGTGCTCACCGAGGCCGTGTCGCGGCTGGGCGCGCTGCGCGGCTGACCGCCCGATCCGGCCGCCGTGTCACCGGGGGGCGACCCGGGCCGGCGAAACCCGGCGACTCGCAGGGCCAGAACGGGCGACTCGCGTGGCAGAACCGGGCGACTCGCGGGGCAGGAACGGGCGACTCGCGGGGAGTTCCGTGAGTCGCCCGTTTTCTGCGCGCGAGTCGCCCGTTTTCCGCGGGCGAGTCGCCCCGCGGTGATCAGCCCGCGGTCCGGGTCATCGTCGACGGGTAGCCACCCCCGCCCGGGTAGACCCACTCGCCGGCCATCACCTGGTCGCCCTCGTCGAAGGTTCCCGTGAACTTCGCGGCCGAGCCCTTCGCCCCGGCCCAGATGTGCAAGGTGTCTCCCTCGAGCTCGTAGACGTAGTCGAACGTGTTGCCCGCCGCGTCGTAGAAGCGGGAATGCATGTCGGCGCTGGCTCCCTCGCCGAACGGGCGGAGGTGGCCGATCACCTCCAGCCCCGTGATCCGCTGCCCGTACTGCTCGAGCGCGACCCGCTGCAGGAGGAAGTGGCCCCCCTCCATCCACTCGTAGGTCACCTTGCCCTCGGCTCCGCCGGTGACCCGCCACGTCCCGACGAGCCGGTCCAGGGCGCGGACGGCGTCGCTGGGAGCGGCGGCCTCGTAGGCGGGGAACTGGTCGTCGTGGGCGATGTCGGTCATGTCCTGCTCCTTCAGTGCGGTTCGTCCTGCGTGCACCGCTACCTCGGAGCCGGCGGCCGGGTTCGGACGCCGGCGTCGGCGGCCGAACCGAGATCACCCGATCAGACCAACAGCAGGGTCTTTCCGAACACCGTGCGGGCCTCGATCGCCGCGTGCGCGTCCGCGGCCTTGACCAGCGGGAACGTCTGCCCGATGACGGGTACGACGCGGCCGGCGGCGGCCTCCGCCAGCGCCTCCGCGGTCAGGCGCATGAGGGCGGTGTCGTCGAGCTGGACGTCGCCGATCCCGCGCACGGTGATCCCGCGGCGTTCGGCCTCGGCCGGGTCGACCTCCGCGAACCGCCCGCTCGGGGTGCCGTGCGCGGAGAACCGGCCGCCCGGCGCGAGCGTCGCGAACGCGGCCTCGCCGACCTGCCCGCCCACGTTGTCGAGGACGACATCGGCGCCGGATCCGCCGAGCGCGGCGCGGGCCTGCCCCACCCAGTCGGGCGTCTCGGAGTCGATGACGGCGTCGGCGCCCAGCTCGCGAATTCGGGCGAGCTTGCGCTCGTCGCGGGCGACGGCGACGACCCGCGCGCCCCGGGCCTTCGCGAGCTGGACGGACACGATCCCGAGCCCGCCGCTCGCACCCACCACCAGCACGCGGTCCCCGCTGCCGATCCCCGCGCCCTCGAACAGCGCGAGCGCCGTGACCGCATCGTGCAGCAGCGCCGCCGCCGCGGGGAGCTCCACCCCGTCGGGCACGGGCACCAGCCCGGCGGCGGGCGCGACGACCCGCTCGGCGTACCCGCCGTACCCGCCGGTGCGGGCCGCGACCACCCGGCCGACCCAGTGAGTAAGGACGCCGTCGCCGACCGATCGGACGTGCCCGACGACGGCGCCGCCCGGCACGTAGGGCGGCGTGACGGGGAAGTAGGCGCCGCCCAGGCCGCGGCGCACCATCGTCTCCACCCACAGCACGTCGGCGGCGGCCACATCGACCACCACCTCGCCGGGCCCGGCCACCGGGTCAGGTGCCTCCCGCGGCACCAGCACCTCGGGGCCGCCGAACTCCGTCACCTCTACGACCTGCATGTCCCTGTGCTCCTCGACTCGATCTCCGTGGTCGAGGAGAAGCCTGGAAGATGAGCTTGAGTTCAGGTCAAGCAGTGCGACCGGCCGCTCACACGGCCCGCTTCTCCTCCTCGGGCGGCGGGGCCGCCGCGGCGACGAGCGTGTCCAGGGACAGGCCGAGCGCTCCGGCCAGTGCCGAGACCGTGAAGAACGCCGGGGTCGGGATCCGGCCGGTCTCGATCTTGCGCAGCGTCTCGGCCGAGATGCCGGCAGCGCCCGCGACCTCGGTGAGGCTGCGGTCGGCCCGGGCTTCCCGCAGGAGGCGGCCGAGCCGCTCGCCGCGCTCGCGGTCGGCCGGAGTGAGGGGGACGCGCACCATGACGCCCAATAGTAATACCGGTATAGTTATCGGCATGATCGAGTTGAAGACCCGGGCGAACTGGACGCGATGGGCGCCGCCGGGAGGGTCGTGGGAGACGTCCTCGCCGCGGTGAAGCACCGTGCCGCGCCCGGGGTCACCCTCCGCGAGCTGGACGTCCTCGCCGCCGACCTCATCGCGCAGGCCGGCGCGCGGCCCACGTTCCTCGGCTACCACCCCGACTGGGCGCCGCGTCCCTACCCCGGCGTGATCTGCGCCAGCGTCAACGACGCCGTGGTGCACGCGATCCCGGACGCGAAGCCGCTGCGCCCCGGCGACCTGCTCAGCGTCGACCTCGCGGTGCACGTCGACGGCTGGTGCGCGGACGCGGCGTTCAGCGTCGTGGTCGGGCGCGCCGACCCCGTCGACGTCGCGCTGATCGAGGCCACCGAGCGGGCGCTGGCGGCCGGGATCGCCGCCGCTGTGCCCGGCGCGCGGTTGGGCGACGTCGCGCACGCCATCGGCAGCGTCGGACGTGCCGCCGGGTTCGGCCTGCTCGCCGACCACGGCGGGCACGGCGTCGGGCGCGCGATGCACGAGGCGCCGTTCGTCCCCAACGAGGGCCGCGCCGGGCGCGGGCTGACCCTGCGGCCCGGGCTGGTGCTCGCACTGGAGCCGATGCTCGTGGCGAGCGGCGCCGACGCCTACCGCCACGACCCCGACGGCTGGACGGTGCGCACCGCCGACCGCAGCCGCGCGGCGCACGTCGAGCACACGGTGGCGATCACCGAGGACGGGCCGCGGGTCCTCACGCTCCCGTCCGATCGAGCAGTGGCCGGGGCGCACGGCCACTGCTAGAACCGGGAGATGCCCATCACGGCGATCCACCGCTATCCGGTCAAGTCCATGCTCGGCGAGTCGCTGGCGAGCTGCGTCGTCGACTCGAGGGGGATCCCGGGCGACCGCGCGTACGCGGTGGTCGACGCCGGGACGGGCACGGTGGCGAGTGCCAAGGTACCGCGCCGCTGGTCGGGCCTGCTGGACTTCTCCGCGCGCTACGTGGCGGAGCCCCGCCCGGGGGAGGCGCCGCTGCCGGTGGAGATCACCTTCCCGGACGGGTCGGTGCTGCGCAGCGACGACCCCGGCATCGACGAGGCGCTCTCGGCCATCCTGGGCCGTCCGGTCCGGCTGACCACGGCCCGACCCGCCGAGGCGCACTTCGAGGAGGTCTGGCCGGAGATCGAGGGGCTCGCGCCGCAGGCGGTGATCGACGGCACGCAGGTGCGCCGGGAGGACACCGGGGAGGCGGTGAGCCGGTTCGACGTCGCGGCGATGGCGCCCGGGTCGACCGCGTTCTTCGACCTCGCGGTGCTGCACGTGCTCACCGGCTCGACGCTGGACCGGCTGCGCGAGCTCGCCCCGGACGCCACCTTCGACGCGCAGCGCTACCGCCCCAACCTGGTGCTCGACGGCGCGCCGGCGGGCTTCGCCGAGAACGAGTGGCCCGGGCGAACGATCGCGTTCGACGCCGGTCCGCGGATCACCGTGTCGATCCCGACCATGCGCTGCGTGATGACCACGCTCGCGCAGGGCGACCTGCCCCGCGACCCCGTCACGCTGCGCACCATCGCCAAGCACAACCGCGTGGACATCCCGAACCTGGGCACGTGGGCGTGCGCGGGGGTCTACGCCGACGTCACGGTGGCCGGCGAGATCGCGGTCGGGGACGACCACCGGGTCGAGCCGGTGGCGTGACGCCGGCGGTGCACACCGGCCGGCGCCCGTGCACACCTCCGGCGCTGTGCACCGTCGGCGTCCGGTGTGCACTGCCGCGACGACCATGGATGTAACGTTTCAGCCAGTTCCGCGGGAGCGGCTCACGGTCTCCAGCGCCTTGGCCACGTCGGCCTGGACGACCGGGGGGATCCGCCGCATCACGTCGGCGAGCCGGCTGCCGCGCACCCATCGCGTCGTGTCGCGGAACTCGCGCGCCTGCCCCTCGTCGTACTCGCGCAGCGTGCCCATGACGGCGGCGTACGCCGCCGGGTCGTCGACGATGTCGGCGAGCTCGGACTCGAGCGAGACGACGCCGTCGGCCGCGGCGGGGGCGGCCACGGCGACGGTCCAGGAGTGCGAGCCCGAACCGACGGCGACCGGGTCCGACCCGTCCGGCAGGTGCACGGTCGCCGTGGTGCCGGCCGGCACCTGCGCGGTGACGACCACGCCGTCCGGGGTGCGCTCCCAGCCGGCGGCCGCTCGCCCGTACGGCGTCTCGTGCGCGGCCCGGGCGAAGTCGAGCCCGGCGATCGGCTGCGGCGCGATCCGCAGCTCCCGGTACCCGGGCGCGGCGGGCGCCAGGCCGGCGACGGTGCGGTGCATCCAGTCGGCGATAGCGCCGAACGCGTAGTGGTTGAACGACGTCATCTGGCCCGGGTTGATCGACCCGTCCTCCAGCATGCTGTCCCAGCGCTCCCAGACCGTCGTCGCGCCCATCGTCACGGGGTAGAGCCACGACGGGTTCTCGGTCTGCAGCAGCAGGCGGCCCGCGACGTCGACGTGCCCGGTGCTCGTCAGCGCGTCGCAGACGATCGGGGTGCCGACGAAGCCGGTGGCCACCCGGTAGCCGGCCGCGCGGACCAAGTCGGCGAGGCGGTCCCCCATCTGCCTGCGCACCTGCGGGTCCGTGGCGATCCCGTACTCGAGCGCCATCGCGTACGCGGTCTGGGTGTCCGACAGCATCCGGCCGGCGCCGGTCACGTACTCGCGCAGGAACGCGGCGCGGACCTCCTCGGCGATGCGCCGGTACCGCTCGGCGTCGTCGGTGTACTCGAGCAGCGCCGCGGTGCGGGCGAGGATGTCGGTGGACCGGAAGACGTGCGCGCTCGCGACGACATCCGGGTCGGTCTTCGCCTCGCCGGGCCGCTGGGGCGGCGCTGCCGGGTCGAGCCAGTCGCCGAACTGGAACTTCCCCTCCCAGAGCCGGCGCTCGCCGGCGAGCGCGAGGATCGTGTCCACCCACGAGCGCATGCTCGGGTACTGGTCGACGAGCACCTGCCGGTCGCCGTAGCGCTCGTGGAGCACCTGCGGGACGACCGTCGCGGCGTCGCCCCAGGCAGCCGCCGGGATGGCCCGGCCGAGGACGTGCGGGACCACGAACGGCACGATCCCGTTCGCGGCCTCCTGCTCGAGCGCGAGGTCCTCCAGCCAGCTCACCAGGAAGCCGTTGCAGTCGAAGAGGTCGGTGGCGGTCGGTGCGAAGACCTGGATGTCGCCGGTCCACCCGAGCCGCTCGTCGCGCTGCGGGCAGTCGGTCGGGACGTGCAGGAAGTTGCCGCGCATGCCCCACACGACGTTCTCGTGCAGCCGCTGCAGCTGCTCGTGGGAGCACGTGAACTCGCCGGTGCGGCGCATGTCGCTGCTCAGGACGACGGCGACGACGTCGGCCGGGTCGAGCTCGCCGGGCCAGTCGTCGATCTGTGCGTAGCGGAAGCCGTGGAACGTCGACCACGGCTCCCAGGTCTCCTCGCCGGTGCCGGCGAGGGTGTACGTGTCGGTGGCCTCGGCCGCGCGTAGCGGGCGGGTGCCGAGCTCGCCGTGCTCGAGCACCTCGGCGTGCTTGAGCGTGACCGTGGTCCCGGCCGCGCCGCGCACGGTGAGACGCAGCCGGCCCACGAGGTTCTGCCCGAAGTCGAGCACCGTCCTGCCGCTCGGGGTCGTGATGACCTCTCGCACCGGCAGCTCGGCGACGCGGCGGGCCCCCGGCGAGCGGCGCGCCTGCGGCACCGGGAAGTCCCCGTCGACCCGGACGGGCGACCACGCGCCGTCGTCGAAGCCGGGGCTCGACCAGCCGGTGGCCTCGCGCCGCGCGTCGAAGCGCTCGCCGAGATAGATCCCGCTGCGGGTCGTCGGCCCGTCGCCGGTCGCCCGCCAGCCTTCGCCGCTGGCGATCGTCTCGCTCGTGCCGTCCTCGTACTCGACGACGAGCTGCACCGCGACCGCAGGCTGCTCGCCGTAGACCGGCGCGGCGGCGTCCCGGAAGCCGAAGCGCTCGGTCCACCACCCGCCGGCGAGGCGCACGCCGATGGCGTTCTCGCCCGCGGCGAGGAGGTCGGTGACGTCGGTCGTCTCGTGCACCAGGCGCCACCGGTACGCGGTCCAGCCCGGCTTGAGCACCTCGTCGTCGACGTCGCGGCCGTTCACCGCGACCTGGTAGACGCCGTGCGCGGTGGCGAACAGGCGCGCCCGCCGCGCCGGGCGGTCGAGGGTGAAGGCGTGCCGCACGAGTACCGGCTGCGCAGGCCGCTGCGGGTCGGCGAGGCCGACCATCCGCGCGGTCCAGTCCCCGTCGGCGAGGAAGCCTGCGACGACGGGCAGCGGCTCGCTCCACGCGGAGGTCCCACCGTCCGCGCCGGTGACCCGCGCCCGGACGGCGACCTCGTCGCCTGCCGCGAGCGGCTCGAACGGCCAGTCGACGAGCACCGACTCGGGCCCGTCGAGGCGGACCGTCGTCGGGCCCGCGGCGCGCGGGTGTGCGAGTTCGAGCTCGGCGGACGCCTGTCGCCAGTTCGGGACGTCGGTCTCGACGACCCACGACAGGCGTGGTGTCGGCGTGGCGACGGTGCTGCGGTCGGTGGCGTGCTCGGCGGTGGTGCGGACGACGCGGGTCGACGGCGCGGCGGTCACGGGTTCCCTCCTGGGAGCGGTGCGGGCCGTGAGTGGATACGAGTGCTCCAGCACTCGTTTCCACTCACGAGGGCGAAGGCCGGGATGTTCTCAGCCCTTCACAGCGCCGGCGGTCATGCCGGCGACGATCTGCCGCTGGAAGAAGATGAACATGATGAGCGGCGGGATGGTGATGAGCAGGATGTCCATGAAGAGCAGGTTGTAGCTCGTCTGGAACTGGCTCTGGAAGTTGTAGAGCGTGAGCTGGACGGTGGGGTTTCCGGGCAGGAAGTACAGCGGGTTGACGAAGTCGTTGAAGACCTGCACCGCCTGCACGACGACGACCGTGACGACGACCGGCTTCAGCAGCGGCAGGATGATCCGGAAGAAGACCCGCAGCGGGCTCGCCCCGTCGATGATCGCGGCCTCGTCGATCTCGCGGGGAATCGTCGAGATGAAGGCCCGGAAGAGCAGGATCGAGAACGACAGGCCGAACGCCACCTCGATGAGGATGAGCCCGAACATCGTGTCGAACAGGTTGATCCCCTGGAGCACCCAGATCGTCGGCACCACCGCCGGCGGGATGATGAGCCCGGACAGCACGAGGAAGTTGATGAACGCGTTCCAGCGCGATTTGCGCCGTTGCAGGACGAACGCCACCATCGCCGAGAGCACCACGATGCCCGCCACGCTGGCGACGGTCAGGATGGTGCTGTTGATGAAGGCGATCACGAGCATGAAGTCGCGCGCCTGGATCACTTCGGCGAAGTTCTCGACGAGGGCGATCTCCGTGGGCCAGGAGAACCCGAGGAGGCCGGCCTCCTGTCGCGTCTTCAGCGAGGTGAGGAGGATGAAGGCGAACGGGACGACGAAGACGATCCCGGTGAGGACGAGGCCGAGCGTGCTGGCCCAGTAGCGGTAGGTGCGGCTCACATCTCCACCTCTCGCCGGTTGAGGAAGAGCGTCAGCGGCAGGACGATCGCCGTGACGACGAGGAACAGCACCACGTTGCCGGCCGTCGAGATCCCGTAGAAGCCGGCCTGGTACTGCTTGTAGATGACCGATGCGATGACGTCGGACGTGAATCCCGGCCCGCCGCGCGTCATCGCCCAGATCAGCTCGAATGACCGCAGACCGCCGATGAGCGACAGGATGATCACCGTCGCGGTGGCGGGTCGCGCCAGCGGTAGGACGATGTGCCAGAAGTTCTGGAGCGACCCTGCGCCGTCGACCTTCGCGGCCTCGTAGTACTCCTGCGGGATGGAGACGATGCCGGCGATGTAGATGACGGTCGCCAGGCCGACCCCCTTCCAGATGTCGACCGCGGCGACGGACAGCAGGGCGAGGGCGGGGTCGGTGAGCCAGCCGGGTCCGTCGATCCCCAGCAGTGCCAATGACTCGTTGATGAGCCCTTCCTGCGGATCCATGAGGACCTGGAACGTGATGCCGACGCCGACGGTGCTCACGAGCACCGGGAAGAAGATCACCGACCGCAGCCAGTCGCGGGCGATGATCTGCGACGTGAGGAACACCGCCAGCAGCAGGCCCAGCACCACCTTCGCGCCTGAGGTGACGAAGGCGTAGATCATCGTGTTCGTCAGGCCGGTGACGAGCTGCGGTTGCTCGAAGAACGTGACGAAGTTGTCGAAGCCGATGAACTCCGTGTCGAACAGCGTCCACCGGGTGAGGCTGAAGTAGAAGGACGCGAAGGTGGGGATCAGGAAGAGCAGCGCGTAGACGATCCCCGCCGGGAGGTAGAACCAGTACGGGTAGAAGCTCTTCCTCCGGCCGCCCGCCTTCACCTGTCGAGCGCTGCGGCCCGGCGGGGCCGCAGGTTGTGCTGTGGTCTTCGTCGCCATCGTGCGCCTCCCTGCGCGGGTCCGGCGCCGCGCCCGGCTCGTGCTGTCACGAGCCGGGCCCGGCGACCGGACCGGGTCTGCCGGCGCTCAGCGCGCCGCGGTCACCAGCCCTCGAGGCCGAGCTGCTGAGCCTGCTGAGCGACGTCCTGGTCGTACAGCGCGGCGGCGTCCTCAGCGGAGCGGATGCCGGAACCGACCTCCACCGTGAGGTTCTCGAGGTTCGGACCCTTCACCGGCGACAGGAACTCGAGCGCCGGGCTCGCCGCGCCCTTCTCGAGGTAGGCCCGGATGTCCTCCACCGCGGGCGGCACGTCCGCGGGGAGCTCGCAGCCCTCCACGACGTAGGGGCCGACCGGGGTCGCCGCCTCGGTCATCGCCGCACAGCCCGCGGGGCTGGCGATGAAGGCCAGGAAGTCCAGCGCCGCCTCGCGCTGCGCGCCCTCCGTGGTCTGCGGGATGTAGGCCGCGCCGGGCGTCCAGACGGTGATGCCGTGCGTCGCCGGGTCGGGGCCCGGCAGCCCGAAGACGCCGATGTCGTCGACCGCGTCCGGGTAGCTGGCGACGATCTCGGCGAGCGCGCTGGTGAGGATCGGGTAGTGCACGCCCTCGCCCTGGGCCAGCATCCGCAGCCCTTCCTCGTAGGTGGCGGAGGCGAAGTCCTCGTTCATGTATCCGGCCTCGTGCACGGCCTGCTGGTGCTGGAAGCCCCGCAGCGCCGCCTCGGACGTCGCGTACTTCAGCTCGCCCGCGGTGTAGCGCTCGGGGAAGTTCGGCTCGGCCTGCAGGACGTTGTGGAAGTCACCGAGGACGAACAGCTGGGAGGTCCAGGTCTCCTGGTAGGTCTGGATCACCGGCGCGGCGTCGGTCCGCTCGGCGATCACCGCGTTGTTCGCCATGAACTCGTCCCAGGTGCGGGGGACCTCGAGCCCGAGCTGCTCGTAGACGGCCTTGTTGTACATCACGGCGCCGGCCTGCACGGTGCCGACCGGGGCGCCGAAGACCTCGCCGTTCGCGGACACCGCGTCGACGAACGTCTGGTCGAGGTCCGCGACCCACGGCTGGTCCGTGACCGGCACGAGGGTCTGCGTCGGGTTGAGGGCCTGCAGGAGCGAGCCGGAGTTGTACACGAAGACGTTCGCCATGTCGCCGGTCGCGAGGCGCGTCTTCACGAGGTTGTCACCCTCGGTGCCGCCGGGGCGCGTCTGGACCTCGACGTTCACATCGGGGTTCTCGGCCATGTAGGCCTCGGCCAAGCCCTCGGCGAGGGCTACGTCGTCGGGGTTGTTGCCGGTGAGGAACGACAGCGCGACGCCCTCGCCGTCGCCCCCGCTGGAGCCGAGGCTGCCGGCACTGCAGCCGGTGGCGACGACGGCAGCGGTCGCGAGGGCGATGAGCATCCGGGTGCGTCGGGGTGTGGGCTTGCGCATCGTATGACCTCTTCGTCAGACGTCGGCTGCGTCTTGAATCGTTTCAAGCCGTGTGCGGGGATGGTAGGGACGCGCATCGGCCAGCGTCAAGGCGTAGGTGCGAGCCGATCCCGAGTTGCAGCAAAGCCACTTTCCTGCCACCTGGTTGCAGGAAAGTGGCTTTGCTGCGATGCCGGGCGCGGCGTCAGGCCCCGCGCGCGGACAGGAAGCCCTGCCGGGAGTTCGCGATGTGCTCCCGCGCCCGGCGCGCCGCTGCGGCCTCGTCGGCAGCGGCGATGGCATCGACGATGCCGCGGTGCTCGGTCCAGGACCGCCTGCCCTGCACCGACACGTTGGTCGCGTAGATCCACTGGATGCGGTCGGCGACCTGCCGGAACAGCGAGAGCAGGCTCGCGCTGCCGCTCAGCTCCGCCATCGTGAGGTGGAAGCGGGTGTTGAGGACGGGCAGCTCGCCCGCCCGACCGGCGGCGACCGCGGCCAGCCCGGTCTCGACGATCTCGTCGAGCCGGCTCACCAACCCGTCCGCACCGGTGGCTGACGCGGCCACCAGCGCGGCGCACCGGCGGGCGGTGATCTCCTCGATGGTGCACCGCACGGCGTAGAGGTCGTCGGCGTCGTCGGCGGAGATCGTCGCAACAGTCGCGCCGAGGTTGGGGCGCACGGCGACGAAGCCCTCCGCGGCGAGGGTCCGGATGGCCTCCCGCACCGGCACCCGCGAGACCTCGTAGCGGGTGCACAGGCTCGTCTCGGTCAGCCGCATGCCCTGCTCCAGCTCACCGCTGAGGATGTCCCTGCGCAGGGCCCGCAGCACCCGGCCCGCCGCACCACTCATGTTCTCCCCGTCCGTCCCCTCCAGCTTGCCCGCTGCGCTCAGGCCACCGCGCCGGCGCCGGGGATCGCGTCGAGCAGGGTGCGCGTGTACTCGGCCTGCGGCCGGTCGAAGATCTCCGCCGTGCTCCCGTGCTCGACGACCTGGCCGCGCCGCATCACCACGACGTCGTGGGCGATCAGCCGCACCACGGCGAGGTCGTGGGTGATGAACAGGTAGGACAGGCCGAGGTCGCGCTGCAGCTGGGTGAGCAGCTCGAGGATCTGGTCCTGCACGAGCACGTCGAGCGCCGACACCGCCTCGTCGCAGATCACCAGCTTCGGCGCGAGGGCGAGCGCGCGGGCGATCGCCACGCGCTGGCGCTGTCCGCCGGAGAGCTCGACGGGGTGCCGCTGGGCGGCCCCCCGGGGCAGGGCGACGTGGTCGAGCAGCTCGGCCACCCGTCGCCGCCGCGATCCGGGGTCGCCGATGCCGAACACCCGCAGCGGCTCGTCGATCAGCCGTTCCACCGGCAGCACCGGGTCCAGCGACCCGTACGGGTCCTGGAACACCGGCTGCATCTGCCGCCGGATCGCACGCCTGCGCGTGCGGTCGGCGCCGTCGAGGGTCTGGTCGGCGATGCGGATGTGCCCCGCCGTCGGCCGCTCCAGGCCGAGCACCAGCCGGGCCGTGGTGGTCTTGCCGGAGCCGGACTCGCCGACGATGGCCGTGGTGGTGCCCTGCGGCACGGCGAAGGAGACCCCGTCCACGGCCCGCAGCGGCTCCCGCTGGCCGCGCACCTTGTACTCCTTGACGAGGTCGGTGACCTCCAGCGCGGGCACCGGGGACTCCTCGGTGACGGCCGGGACCACCACCCGGCTGCGGCTGCCCGCCACCGACGGGGCCGCCGCCACCAGCCGCTGCGTGTACTCGTGCTGCGGGTCGCGCAGGATCTGCGCGGCCGGGCCGGTCTCGACGACCCGGCCCTGGCACATGACGACCACCTCGTCCGTCCGGTCGGCGGCGAGCCCCAGGTCGTGCGTGATGAGCAGCATCGACGTGCCGCGCGCTGCCATGAGCCGTTCCAGGTGGTCGAGGATCTGCCGCTGCACGGTGACGTCGAGCGCGGACGTCGGCTCGTCGGCGATGAGCAGCTGCGGCTCGCACGCCAGCGCGATCGCGATTAGCACGCGCTGGCGCATCCCGCCGGAGAACTCGTGCGGGTACTGCCGGGCGCGCCGCTCGGCGTCCGGGATGCCCGCCTCGGTCATCAGCTCGACGGCCCGCCGCTTCGCCGCCTGCCCGCGGGCCAGCCGGTGTGTCACCAGCGTCTCGGCGATCTGCCGCCCGACCCGCGCCACCGGGTTGAGGTTGGACATCGGGTCCTGGGGCACCAGCCCGATCTGGCGGCCGCGGAGCCTGCGGAGCCGCCGCTCGTCGCCGGCGGTGATGGCCGTGGTGACGTCCTCGCCGTCGAACTCGATGGTGCCGCCGGTGACGCGGCCGGTGCCCGGCAGCAGGCCGATCGCGGCGGCGGCGCTGGTGGACTTGCCCGATCCCGACTCGCCCACGATCGCGACCCGCTGACCGCGGCCCACGGTGAGGTCGATCCCGTGCACGACGGGCCGGAGCACCGCGTGGTCGGCGTAGCTGACCTCGAGGTCGCGAATCCGCAGCAGCGGCGCACCGCCGCTCTTCCGGGGGCCGCTCTCCTGGGTGCCGCTCTCTTGGGTGGTCGTCATGAACTCGCTCCTAGCGACCGGCGGCGTAGCCCTGCGCGCCGCGGGGGTTGGCGGCGGCCGACAGCACGCCGGTCTCGGGGTCGCGGCCGACGCTGGACAGGCGCCCGAGGCTCCAGTCGCCCGCACGTGTGATCTTGTGCCCGCGGCGCTCGAGCTCGGCGATGACTTCCTCGCCCAGCCGGTCCTCGACGACGGCGCCCCCGGGCGTCCAGGTGCGCGGCCAGAACGACCCGGGCATCGACGTGGTGTGCAGGGCCGGGGCGTCGATCGCCTGCTGCGGCGAGTAGCCGCCGACGAGCGTGCGCAGCAGGTACAGCAGCTGCCACTGGTCCTGCTGGTCGCCGCCGGGGGAACCCAGGGCGCACACCGGCTTCCCGTCGCGCAGCAGCAGCGTGGGGGTGAGCGTGGTGCGGGGCCGCTTGCCCGGCGCCAGCGACGACGGCGCACCCGGCTCCAGCCAGTTCATCTGCAGGCGCGAGCCGAGGCAGAACCCGAGCTCCGGGATGTTCGGGGAGGACTGCAACCAGCCGCCGGACGGGGTTGCGGAGACGATGTTGCCCCAGCGGTCCACGACGTCGATGTGGCAGGTGTCGCCGCGGGTCTCCCCGGACAGGACGACCGTCGGCTCGCCCACGCCGGCGGTCTCGCCCACGGGCTCGGCCAGCAGCGGCGGCAGGAACGGCTCGCGCCCGTCGGGGCGCCCCGGCCGGAACTCGTGCGACGCCTCGGCGCCGATCAGCTCCCGGCGCTGCCGCGCGTAGTCGTCGGACAGCAGCACGTCCAGCACGCCGTCGGCGATGTCCTCGCCGTAGTGCGCGTCCCGGTCGGCGAGCGCCAGCTTGAGCGCCTCCAGCACGTGGTGCGCGCCGGCGGCGGTGGACGGGTCCATGGCCTCGTCCGGCAGCCCGTCGAGGATCGCGAGGGCCTGCAGCAGGACCGGTCCCTGGCCCCAGGGGCCGATCTTCGCGACGGTCGTGCCACGGAACTCACGGGTGAGGGCGGGCTCGTACGACGCGGAGAACTCCGCGAAGTCGGACACCTCGATCACGCCGGCGTGGTCGGTGCCCGACGAGTGCCGGTGCGGGGTGCGGAGGAACTCGACGGCCTCGCGCGCGACGAAGCCCTCCTTCCACTCCTTGCGGGCCGCGGCGATCCGTCCGCGGCGGTCCGCGGCACCCGAACCGGCCTCCAGCAGCCGCTCGAGGGTCCGCGCGTAGGCCGGGTTCCGGATGATCTCGCCCTCGCGGGGCGCCCGCCCGTCCGGCATCCACAGCTCCGCCGACGTGGGCCAGTGCTCGGTGAACAGCTGCGCAACCGTCTGGATCGTGCTGCCGACCCGGCCGATGACGGGGTGGCCGTCGCGGGCGTAGCCGATCGCGAAGGCGAGGACGTCGGCGAGCTCCCAGGTGCCGTGGTCGTGCAGCAGCATGAGCCACGCGTCCGCCGAGCCCGGGACGGCGGCGGCGAGCCCGCCCGCGCCGGGGACGAGGTCGAGGCCCTCGCCGCGGTAGTGCTCGATCGTGGCGGCGGCGGGCGCGGGCCCTTGCCCCATCAGCACCTGCGGCCTGGGGTCGTCGGCCGTCGCGAAGATCGCGGTCATGTCGCCGCCGGGGCCGTTCAGGTGCGGCTCGACGACGTGCAGCACGAACCCGGCCGCGGTCGCGGCGTCCACGGCGTTGCCGCCGCGCTCGAGCACGGCCTGGGCGGTCGCGGTGGCGAGCCAGTGCGTGGTGGCCGACATCCCGAACGTCCCCTGCAGGTTGGGGCGGGTGGTGAACTCGGCGGGCGGGACGAAGCTCACGAAGATCCTCTCAGGTCAGCGGCGGGAGCCGGGGCTCAGCACGTCACGCAGTGCGTCGCCGAACAGGTTGAAGGCCAGGCAGATCACGACGATCGCGAGGCCGGGGAAGACGGCGGCGTACGGCGCCCGGACGATGTACTGCTGCGCATCGGACAGCATGATGCCCAGGCTCGGGCTCGGCGGCTGGATGCCGAGCCCGAGGAACGACAGCAGCGCCTCGCCGATCACCGCGACCGGCATGATCACCGTCGCCTGCACGATGATCGACGACACCGCGTTGGGCAGCACGTGCGTGGCGAGGATGCGCACGCCGGAGGCGTCCATGCTGCGGGCGGCGAGCACGAACTCGTGGCCCTTGAGCCGCAGCGTCTCCGCGCGCACCACCCGGATCATCGTGGGCACCTGCGCGAGGCCGAGCGCGATCGCCGCGTTCGTCAGGCTGGCGCCGTTGATGGCGGCGAGACCGACCGCGACGATGAGGAACGGGAACGCGAGCAGCAGGTCGGTGAACCGCGAGATCAGTCCGTCCAGCCACCGCCAGTAGCCCGCGAGCAGCCCCAGCGGGGCGCCCACGACGATCGCCAGCGCCACGGCGAGCACACCGACCTGCAGCGATGCGCGCGTCCCGTACAGGATGCGGGACAGGATGTCGCGGCCGAGGTCGTCGGTGCCCAGCGGGAAGCCCACGGTCCGCGGCAGCTGGAACGGGGTGGCGAAGTGCACCTCGCTCGGCGGGTACGGCGCGAGCCACGGGGCGAGCACCGCGGCGAGCACGACGACGAGCAGCATGCCGCCGCCGACCACGCCGAGCCGGTTGCGCAGCAGTCCCTTGACGATCCGCCCGCGCCTGCTGCCGAGGTCGGTGTCGGTGGGGCCCACGGTGGGCGTGACAAGAGCCATCAGGCCGTCCCTCCGACGCGGATCCGCGGGTCGATCACCGAGTAGAGGACGTCGACCGCGAGGTTGATGAGGATGTAGGCGAGCGTCACGACCAGCACGACCCCCTGGATCACGGGGTAGTCCCGGCTGAAGACGCTGTCGAGGGTGAGCTTCCCGAAGCCGGGGAGACCGAAGATCCGCTCCGTGACCACGGCCCCGGAGATCAGCCCGCCCAGCTGCAGGCCGACGATCGTCACGACGACGACGAGGCTGTTCCGCAGCGCGTACCGGACGATGACGGTGCTGCGCGAGGAGCCCTTCGCCCGCGCGGTGCGCACGTAGTCGGCCGCGAGCGCGTCGATCATCGATGCCCTGGTCTGGCGCATCACGATCGCCGCCAGCCCGGTGCCGAGGATCAGCGCCGGCAGCGTCAGGTGCCACAGCGCCCGGAACGGCTCCTCGGTGACCGGCACGTATCCCGACGCCGGGAACCAGCCGAAGCCGACGGCGAGGTAGAGGATCGCGAGCAGGCCCAGCCAGAAGTTCGGCACCGACAGCGACAGCAGCGACGCGCCGTTCACGGCGAGCTCCTGCCACCGGCCGCGCTTCACCGCGGCCAGCACGCCGGCCGCCATCCCGACGACGACGGCGATGACGATCGCGTAGAGCGACAGCCACGCCGTGACCGGCAGCGTCGTCGCAATGAGCTCGGTGACCGGCGTGCCGGTGCGCACCGAGCTGCCCAGGTCGCCGGTCAGCGCATTGCCCAGGAACCGGAAGTACTGCACGACGAGCGGCTCGTCGAGCCCGAGCTGCGCCCGGATGGCGGCCACGATCTCGGGCGTGGCCTCCTCCCCGGCCAACGCGAGGGCGGGGTCGCCCGGGAGGGCGCGCACGCCGGCGAACACCACGATCGAGGCGAGCAGCAGGGTGATGAGGCCCTGGCCGAGGCGGGTCAACAGGTAGCGGCCCATGTCAGTCTTCCTCCTCGGCGAGGAAGGCGGCCCGGCCGAGCCGCACGACGCCGTCGGCGTAGGTCGCGATGCCGGCCACATCCGTGGTGTAGGCGGTCAGGTTGCGCTGCCGATAGAGGTAGAGGATCGGCAGCTCCCGCTGGATGATCTCCACCACCTGGCCGTAGAGATCGGCACGGACGGCCTGGTCGTTCACCTGCGTCGCCTCGCGGAGCAGCCGGTCGACCTCCGGGTTGCTGTACCCGGCGACGTTGTTGCCCGCCCCGGTGGACAGGAAGGTCGACATGTTGCTGTGCGGGTCGATCCGCCCCGACCAGCCGAGCTGCAGGATCTCGAAGTCGCCGCGATCCTGGGTGTCGAGCAGCGTGGAGTACTCGACCGGCTGGATGGTGACCTCGAAGCCCCCGTCGCGGACGCTGGCCTGCAGCGCCTGGGCGAGCCGCAGTGTGTCGGGGTTGTTGCTGACGAGCATCGTCACCGGGTACGGGGTGGCTACCCCGGCCTCGGCCAGCAGCTGCCGCGCCCGGGCCGGGTCGTGCGGCTGGCACGCCTCGCTCGCCGGCGTCGAGTAGGGGCTGTCCGGGGAGATCGGCGAGCACGCGGGCTCGAACCAGTTGTTGAACACGGAGTTGACCAGCGTCGTCCGGTCCACCGACAGCGCGAACGCCTGCCGCACGCGCGGATCGGACGCGATGGGCGTGTCGATCGGCTCCGGCGGCTCGCCGACGCCGTTGACATTGCCGAGGTTGAACGTGACGCCCTGGTAGCCCAGCGACCCGATCTGCAGCACGCCGATCCCGCGCTCCTGCTGGAGGGCGTCGACGTCCTGCGGGGAGATGCTGTCGGCCACCTGGACGTCGCCGGAGCGCAGGTTGGCGGCGCGGATGTTCGCGTCCGTCATGATCCGGTAGGTGATCGAGTCGAGGTGCACCTGGTCGGCGTCGTAGTAGTTCGGGTCGCGCTCCACGTTGATCGACGTCTGTGGCACGCGCTCGGTGAACCGGAACGGCCCGACGCACACCGGGGACTCCCCGAAGTCCGCGCCCAGCTCCGCGATCGCGGCCGGTGACATGATCATGCCGGCGCGGTCGGCGAGCGAGGCGGTCAGCGGCGCGAACGGCTGCTCGTAGCGGACGACCACGGTGGCCGGGTCCGCGACCTCGATGCTGCTGATCGGGCCCAGCTCGCTCTTGCGCGCCGAGGTCTCCAGCGTGAGGTGGCGCTGCAGGGTCGTGGCCACCGCGGCCGCGTCGAACGGCGTGCCATCGCCGAAGGAGATCCCGGTGCGCACCGGGATGGTGACCGTGAGGCCGTCGGCGGAGACGGTGGGCAGGGCCGTGGCCAGCTGCGGGACGAGCTCGCCCTCGGCGTCGATGTCGTAGAGCTTCTCGCAGATCGTGTTCATCACGTACCGCGTGTAGAGCGACGACGACGTCGTGGGATCGAGGCGGTCGGGCTCGGCGGACAGCGCCATGACGAGATCACCGCCCTCGCGGACGGGGCGCCCGTCGATCGGCACCGCCGGGACGTCGGGGCGGGGCGGCGCGGGCTCGACCGGCTGGACGGGGATGCACCCGGTCAGCCCGATCGCGAGCAGGACACCGAGGCTCACTCGAGCGGCGCGGCGGCGCGAGGGGTGGTGCACGGATCGGCCCTTCGGCGAGGGGGAGATGTATACAATCGCACCGTACGCAGCGGATGTTTCCTCTCTGTTAAGGAGCGTCGACCTCGATGTCGTCCACGAGTGCGGCCGCACCGGCGGGGGCAGCCGTCCGCTCCCGCCGCGACAGCTGGTCGCTGGCCCTGATGCTCGCGCTCACGTTCTCCACCGGTGTGATCGACGCCGTCGGCTACCTGGGGCTGGACCGCGTCTTCACCGGGAACATGACCGGCAACGTGGTCATCCTCGGCATGGGGCTCGCCGGCGCGGAGGACCTGCCGGTGCTGGGCCCCGTCGTCGCGCTGGTGGCGTTCCTCGCCGGGGCCGTCGCCGCGGGCCGCGTGCTGAAGGGTGCCCCGGCGGCCTGGACGGTCCGTACCACGGTGCTCCTGCTGCTCGTCGGGCTGGTGCTGGCGGCGCTCGCCGTGGGCGCCGCGCTGCTCGGCATCGACGGCGCCGAGCCGGGCGAGCCGGGCACGGTGTCCGCGCCGCTGCTCCTGGTCACCGCGGCGCTCGGGTTCGTGATGGGCGCGCAGGCTGCGACCGCCCGGAAGCTCGCGGTCAAGGACGTCACCACGGTGGTGGTCACCTCGACGCTCACCGGCCTGGCCGCCGACTCCCGGCTGGCCGGCGGCACGGGCGCCGCGTGGCGGCGGCGGGCGGGTGCGGTGGCGCTGATCCTGCTGGGCGCGGCCGCGGGTGCCGCGCTGCTGCGGTGGCACCTGGCAGCCGGCCTGGCGCTGTCGGCGGTGATCACGATCGCCGTGGTGGTAGCGGGCCACCTGACGGCCCGCCCAACCTGAGCCGCCCCCGCCCCACTCCGCCCCGGGTGCTGCAATTCGCGGCGCTCCTCCGGCAGGATCCGGGCATGTCCTTCAGCCCCGGCACCGCAGCCGCGATCGACCGCGCCCGCCAGCACGCCGTCGGCGACCTGCTGCACCGCACCGCGCGCCGCTACCCCGACAAGCTCGCCGTGGTGGCGGGCGACCTGCGCGTCACGTACGCCGAGTTCGACGTCGCGGTGAACCGCACCGCGCACGCGCTGGCCGGGCGCGGCGTGCGCAAGGGCGACCGGTTGGCGTTGCTCTCCCACAACTGCTGGCAGTACGCGGTGCTGGCGTTCGCCACCGCGAAGCTCGGCGTGGTGCTGGTGCCGGTGAACTTCATGCTCACCGCCGACGAGATCGCCTATATCCTCCGCCACTCCGGCGCCTCGGGGATCGTCGCGGAGGACGCGCTGGTGGCGACGGCGGCCGACGCTCTGACGGCGGCGGGTGTCGAGCGCGGCGTGCGCGGGGCGATCCCGCTGTCCGGCGCGGCCGCGGCCGAGGGGTGGGAGGACGTCGACGCGTGGTGGAGGGACGGGCCGGTCGACGCGCCGGACGTCGTGGTCGCCGACGACGACCCGCTGCGACTGATGTACACCTCGGGCACCGAGTCGCGGCCCAAGGGCGTGATGCTGTCGTCCCGGTCGCTGATCGGGCAGTACGTGTCGTGCATCGTCGACGGTGGGATGGAGGCCGGCGACGTCGAGGTGCACGCGCTGCCGATGTACCACTGCGCGCAGCTGGACTGCTTCTTCTCCGTGGACGTCTACCTGGGCGCCTCGAGCGTCATCCTGCCCGGCCCGGACCCGGCGGCGCTGCTGGCGACGATCGCGCGGGAGAAGGTGACGAAGCTGTTCTGCCCGCCGACGGTGTGGATCTCACTGCTACGGCACCCGGACTTCGACGCGACCGACCTGTCGAGCCTGCGCAAGGGCTACTACGGCGCGTCGCCGATGCCGGTGGAGGTGCTGCGCGAGCTGCAGCGCCGGCTGCCGGACGTGCAGCTGTGGAACTTCTACGGCCAGACCGAGATGGCCCCGCTCGCCACGATCCTGCGCCCGCACGAGCAGCTGGAGCGGGCGGGCAGCGCGGGCCGGGCGGCGCTGAATGTCGAGACGATGCTGGTGGACGAGCTGGGCGAGCCCGTGCCGCCGGGCGAGGTCGGCGAGATCGTGCACCGCAGCCCGCACGCCACGCTGGGCTACTACGAGGACGAGGAGAAGACCGCCGAGGCGTTCCGCGGCGGCTGGTTCCACTCCGGCGACCTCGGCGTGATGACCGAGGACGGCTACCTGTCGGTGGTCGACCGCAAGAAGGACATGATCAAGACCGGTGGCGAGAACGTGGCCAGCCGGGAGGTCGAGGAGGCCATCTACGAACTGGACGGCGTTGCTGAGGTGGCGGTGTTCGGGATCAGCCACCCGCACTGGATCGAGGCCGTCACCGCCGTCATCGTCCCCAAGCCGGGGGCGACACTCACCGCGGCGCACGTCGACGCCCACACGAAGGAACGGCTGGCCGGCTACAAGCGGCCCAAGTACGTGGTGCTCGCCGACGCGCTGCCGAAGAACCCCAGCGGCAAGATCCTCAAGCGGGCCCTGCGGGAGGAGCACGCCGACCTGGCGCAGCACTGACCCTCGTCCCCCCACTCGGGCCGGGGTCACCCCACCGAGGCCAGGTCGGTCGGCTCCTCCCGGGACGGCGCGGGGTCGGTGGCGGCGGCCGTCGGGTCGTGCTCGCCGTCCAGCAGGGGGCAGGCGAGCCACGGCTCGGGGATGCCGAAGCCGTCCACGAGCGTCCGGGCGTGCGGGCGCAGCCGTCCGCACAGCGCGTTGACCGCCTGCGTCACGGCCTTCGCCCGCCCCAGCGTCAGGTACGCGTGCTCGACGAAGAACGCCCGGTCGCCCTCGAGCACCGACAGCGCGTACAGGGCGTGCACCTGCGCCAGCAGCGCGCGCACGCCGGGGTCGGGCACCCGGGCGACGGCCGCGGCGAACGCGTCGAACACGACCCGGTCGACGTGGGCCCGCGCCGCCACCAGCAGGTGGTCCTGGGCATCGTTGAACACCGCGAACTGGTCGGCCCCGGGCGCGAGCGCCTTGCGCATCCGCTGCGCCGCGTTCGCCAGCAGGTGCTCCTCGCGCTCGACGAGCAGCCACCGCTGGTACGCCCGGTCGCGCACGTCGCCGCGCCGCAGCACCGCGCGCAGCCCGGTGCGCTCGGCCACCGCGTCGGCGGCCAGCCGCGCCCCGAACCGGGCCTTGCCGAGCAGGTCGAGCTTCCCGACCCGGCGCCCGTAGTCCGACAGCAGCGTCTTCGCGACGAGCTGCAGGAGCACGGTGTTATCGCCCTCGAACGTGGTGAACACGTCGGTGTCGGCCTTGAGCTGCGGGAGCAGGTTCTCGGCGAGGTAGCCGGCGCCGCCGCACGCCTCCCGGCACGTCTGGATCGTCGCCGTGGCGTGCCAGGTCGCGGCCGCCTTGATCCCGGCGGCACGCGTCTCCAGGTCGCGCTGCCGCCGCTCGTCGCCCGCCGCGCCGAAGCCCTGCAGCTCGTGCATGTCCGCGACGAGGTCGGCCTGCGCGAAGTGCAGCGCGTAGGTCGTCGCGAGCGCGGGGAGCAGCTTGCGCTGGTGGGCGAGGTAGTCGAGGACGACCACCTCCTCGCCCGTCGCGGGATCGCTGAACTGCCGCCGTGTGGCGCCGTAGCGGATCGCGAGCGCGAGCGCCTTCTGCGTGGAGCTCCCCGCCCCGCCCGCCACGCTGATCCGGCCGCGGACGAGCGTGCCGAGCATCGTGAAGAACCGCCGCGACTCGCTCGCGATCGGGCTCTCGTACGTGCCGTCCTCGGCGATGTCGGCGAAGCGGTTGAGCAGGGCCCCCCGCGGCACGCGCACGCGGTCGAAGCTCAGCCTGCCGTTGTCGACGCCGTTGAGGCCCGCCTTGCGGCCGCAGTCGCCGATCGTGACGCCGGGCAGCGGCCGCCCCTCGGAATCCCGGATCGGGACGAGTAGGGCGTGCACCCCGTGGGATGTTCCCTGTGTGATCAGCTGCGCGAAGACCACGGCCATCCGCCCGTCGCGCGCGGCGTTGCCGATGTAGTCCTTGCGCGCCCCCGCGTCCGGCGTGGAGATCTCGAACTCGCGCGCCGCCTGGTCGTACGTCGCGGTGGTGCGCAGGTGCTGCACGTCCGAGCCGTGCCCGGTCTCGGTCATCGCGAAGCAGCCCAGGAGCTCCCCGTCCATGATCGGCTTCAGGTACTCGTCATGGTGCCGCGAAGTGCCGAGCGCCTGCACGGCGCCGCCGAACAGGCCCCACTGCACCCCGGCCTTGACCAGCAGTGACAGGTCGCCGTAGCCGAGCATCGCGAACGCCGTGACCACCCCGCCGACATCGCCCCCGCCGCCGTAGGCCGGGTCGAAGCCGAGGTGCGGGCGGCGGCTCTCGGCCAGCAGGCCCAGGTTCGCCGTCGTCAGCGCGCGGTACTCCTCGGTGCTCAGGTCGGGGTCCGGGTGCAGCGACCGGTCGCCGAACTGGGTGCGGACCTCCTCGCGCACTGCCGCCCAGCGGCCGTCGAGCACGCGCTGGAGATCTCGGGGATCGACGTTCACTTGTCCTCCTTCTGGGGAGCCACGACGCCGGAGAGTCCGGCCCAGGCCAGGTCGGTGATGTGCGTGGCCAGCTGCGTACGGGTCATCCCGGCGGGGCGCGCGATCCAGTTGTCGGCCGCGGCGCGCACGAGCCCGACGACGCCGTGGCCCCACGGCACGGCGGGGGCCGGGTCGAGCCCGACGCGGCGCAGTTGTTCGGCGATGATCTCGGCGGCCTCGTCGCCGATCAGCGAGACGAGGTCGGTGACCGGGCCGGCGGCGGGCGCACGGTGCACGACGAACCGGTAGACCTCCGGGTCGTGCTCGATGAGCCGTAGATAGGCCTCGATCCCCGCGGCGGCCTTCCCGCGCGGCCCGGTGGCGGCGTCCATCGCGGCGCGCACCTGCCCGAGCAGGTGTTCGGCGACCCGGGCGCACACGGCGACGTAGAGCTGGGTGCGGTCGGTGAAGTGGCGGTAGACGACCGTCTTGCTGGTGGCGGCCTGCGCGGCGACGTCGTCCATCCCCACGCCGGCCCCGTGCGCCCGGATCGCGGCGATCGCGGCGTCGGTCAGCTCGGCGCGGCGGCTGCGCCGGTGGGCGTCCCACCGGCTGGCCCGACGATCGCGCGGCTTCACGGCACCGACAGTACCCGGTACTTTTGGTATCGGCTACTCGCGGGTAACCTTGCGACCGACGGCCGACCCCGGGAGGAACCGATGGCCAGCGACAGGCGGAGGGCTGCCGTGATCGGCGGCAACCGGATCCCGTTCGCGCGCGCGAACGGCGCGTACGCCCGCGCGTCCAACCTCGACATGCTCACCGCCACCCTCGACGGCCTCGGCGCCCGCTTCGGGTTGGCCGGCGCGCGGCTCGGCGAGGTGGTCGGCGGCGCCGTGCTCAAGCACAGCCGCGACCGCGACCTCACCCGCGAGGCGGTGCTCGGCAGCACCCTCGCCCCCAGCACGCCCGCCTACGACGTGCAGCAGGCGTGCGGCACCGGGCTGGAGACGGTCGTCCTCGTCGCCAACAAGATCGCGCTCGGCCAGGTCGAGAGCGGCATCGCGGCGGGCGTGGACTCCGCGAGCGACGCCCCGGTCGCGCTCAACGACGACCTGCGCCGCGTCCTGATGGAGCTGAACGCGGCGAAGACGCTCGGCGCGCGCCTCACGGCACTGCGCGGGCTGCGGCCGGGTCAGATCGTCCCCGAGATCCCTCGGAACGCCGAGCCGCGCACCGGCCTGTCCATGGGCGAGCACGCCGCGCGCACCGCCCTGGACTGGCAGATCGGCCGGGAGGAGCAGGACGAGCTCGCCGCCGCGAGCCACCGCAACCTGGCCGCCGCCTACGAGCGCGGCTTCTTCGACGACCTGGTCACGCCGTTCCTCGGCCTCACCCGCGACGGCACCCTCCGCCCCGACTCGACGCCCGAGAAGCTCGAGAAGCTGAAGCCGGTGTTCGGCCGCGGCGAGAACGCCACGATGACGGCGGGCAACTCCACCCCGCTCACCGACGGCGCGTCCGCCGTGCTGCTCGGCTCCGACGAGTGGGCCGCCGAGCACCGGCTGCCGGTGCTCGCGCATGTCGTGGACGCCGAGACGGCCGCCGTCGACTTCGTGCACGGCGACGACGGGCTGCTCACCGCCCCGGTCTACTCCGTGCCGCGGCTGCTGGAGCGCAACGGGCTGACGCTGCAGGACTTCGACTTCTACGAGATCCACGAGGCGTTCGCCTCCACGGTGCTCGCCACGCTCAAGGCGTGGGAGGACCCGGCGTTCGCCAAGGAGAAGCTCGGCCTGGACGCCCCGCTGGGCGCGATCGACCGATCGAAGCTCAACGTCGCGGGCTCATCGCTCGCCACCGGGCACCCGTTCGCCGCCACCGGCGGCCGCATCGTCGCGACGCTGGCGAAGCTGCTGCACGAGAAGGGCGCCACTGCCGAGGCACGAGGCGGTCATCGACCTCGCCGCGGCCTGATCTCGATCTGCGCGGCCGGCGGCCAGGGCGTCGTCGCGATCCTGGAGGCGGCGTGAGCGAGCTTGCGAGCTCACAAATCAACACAGCGTCTCGGGCATTCGCCGACGAGGCGCTGGCGAGGAGAACGAATGTCCCACGACACGCTGCGTGATCTGTCGCAGAACTCGCTCGTCCGCAGGCTCGGCGTGCCCCGGATCCCGGTGCTGCGCCGGTACGCACCCGGACAACCGCTGCTCGACGCGCCCGCGCTCGTCGGCGCCGTCGGGAACGGCCGGCTCGCCGACGGCGTGCGCGCACTGCTCGCCGAGGCGGGCGTGCCCGAGGCGGCCGAGGCGGAGAAGCCCGCCGCCGTCGTCCTGGACGCCACCGGCGCCCGCACGCTCGACGACCTCGCGGCCGCCCAGCAGTTCCTCACCCCGGCGGTGCGGCGCCTCGCGCCGTCCGGGCGGCTGCTGATCCTCGGCCCGGTCGCCGACCCCGGCTCCGAAAGCACCGACGCCGAGGCCGCCGCCGTCGCGCAGGCGTTCGAGGGGCTGGTCCGGTCCGCGGGCAAGGAGGTGCGGGCCGGGGCCACGGCGAACCTGCTCGTCGTGGCGCCGGACGCCGGGCCGGAGGCGCTCGCGTCGACGCTGAGGTTCTTCCTGTCGGCCCGCTCGGCGTTCGTGTCCGGGCAGGTCGTGCGGGTCGGCGCGCCGGTCGGTCCGGTCGAGCCCGGGGATCCGGCCCGTCCGCTCGCCGGGCGGATCGCGGTGGTCACGGGTGCCGCGCGGGGCATCGGCGAGGCCATCGCCCATACGCTGCACCGCGACGGCGCCACGATCGTCGCCGTGGACGTCCCGGCGGCGGGCGACGCGCTGGCCCGGGTCGCCAACCGCACGGGCGGCACGGCGGTGCAGCTCGACATCACCGCCGCCAACGCCCCGGCCCGGTTGCTCGCGCACCTGCGGGAGCGGCACGGCCGCGTCGACGTGGTGGTGCACAACGCGGGCATCACCCGCGACAAGCTGCTCGCGAACATGGACGCCGACCGCTGGAACGCCGTCCTCGCGGTCAACCTGCGCTCCCAGCTCGCGATCAACGACGCGCTGCTGGCGGATGCCGACCTGCTCGGCGACAGCGCGCGGATCGTCGGCATCTCGTCGATGAGCGGGATCGCGGGCAACCGCGGCCAGACCAACTACGCGGCGAGCAAGGCGGGCGTGATCGGGATGGTCCGCGCGCTCGCCCCGCGCTTCGCCGAGCGGGGCGCGACGATCAACGCGATCGCCCCGGGGTTCATCGAGACCGCGATGACGGCGAAGATGCCGCTCGCCACCCGCGAGGCGGGCCGGCGGGTCAACAGCCTGCGGCAGGGCGGCCTGCCCGTGGACGTCGCCGAGGCCGTGGGCTGGCTCGGCCAGGCCGCGTCGGCGGGCGTCACCGGCCAGGTCGTGCGCGTCGACGGCCAGAACATGCTGGGGGCGTGATGCGAACCGTGCTCGACGCACCGCCGCGGCTCGGCGCGCTCTACGCCAAGGCCGCGCTCGGCGCGGTCGGCCGCCGGGGCTCGGCGCTGCCCGGCACGGAACTGGCGCGTGCGGACGTGGCTGTCGACCGGGACCACCTCGCCGGCTACGCACGGGTGTGCGGGTTCGCCGTCGGCGACGCGCTCCCGCCGGCCTACCCGCACGTGCTGGCGTTTCCGCTGCAGGTGGCGCTGATGGCCGACCGGGCGTTCCCGCTGCCGCTGCCCGGGCTCGTGCACGTGCGCAACGCGATCACCGTGCACCGGCGGATCGACGCCGCTGAGCGGCTCGACGTGCGGGTGCGGGCCGAGCGGTTCGTCGCGCATCCGAAGGGTGCACAGGTCGACCTGGTCGCCGCGGTCGCCGTGGACGGCGAGCCGGTGTGGGACGGGCGGAGCACCTACCTGGCCCGCGGGGCGACGGCACCGGAGGGATCGGGCGAACCCGCGGCGGAGCCGGCCGCCGTCCCCGAGGGGGCGCCCACGGCGACCTGGCGCGTCGATGCCGGCACCGGCCGCCGCTACGCGCGGGTCAGCGGGGACGTGAACCCGATCCACCTGCACCCGCTCACGGCGCGGGCGTTCGGGTTCCCGCGCGCGATCGCCCACGGCATGTGGACGGCTGCCCGCTCGCTCGCCGCGCTGCAGGGGCGGCTCCCGGACGCGCTCGGCTATGACGTGGCGTTCGGCAGGCCGCTGCTGCTCCCCTCCACCGTCGAGCTGCGGACCCGATCCGCGGACGATGGGTGGGACCTGGATGTCCGCTCCCGGAAAAGGACGCACCTGACCGGCGCGATCCGGCCGGCAGCCGGGTAGCGGACACAAACGATCGGGCCCCGGCGGGTGGAAGCCGCCGGGGCCCGATCGTGTCGTGCGGGTCAGGGCCGGCCCTGACCGGCAGTCGTCAGCCGCCCAGCACGGACGACAGCGCCTTGCCGATCTGGCTCTGCGAGGTGCTGTTGCTGTTGCCCTGGGTGTTGCTGGAGTGGACCGAGTTGTCCTGCTCGATGTCCTGGTCGCCCTCGGACCCGCCGATGTTGATGGCCGGGTTGAACTGGGTGACCGGGGCGAAGTTCAGGTTCTCCTGCTCGGTGCTGTTGCTCTGCTCCTGGTCGACGACCGCGCTGCCGTCGGCGTCGCCGCCGCGGTTGTCGGAGTCGTGCTTGCGGTGCTTGCCGCCGGTGGCGTCGCCGCCCTCGGCCTTGGCGTGGGCGTCGCCGTCCTGGTGCTGGCCGGTGGCGTTGCTGTTGCCCTGGGTGTTGCCGGAGTGGACCGAGTTGTCCTGCTCGACGCTCTGGTCACCCTCGCTCAGGATGCTGGCGAAGTTGAACGCCGGGTTGAACTGGGTGACCGGGGCGAAGTTGACGTTCTCCTGCTCGGTGCTGTTGTCCTGCAGCTGGTCGACGATGGTGAACGCCCCGGCGTCACCGCCGCGGGAGTCGTCGCCCTTGCGGTGCTTGCCGCCGGTGGCGTCGCCGCCCTCGGCCGTGGCCTCGGCCTCGGCGTCCTGGCTCTGCGAGGTGCTGTTGCTGTTGCCCTGGGTGTTGCTGGAGTGGACCGAGTTGTCCTGCTCGATGTCCTGGTCGCCCTCGGAGCCGAACCCCGCCGACGTTCACGGCCGGGTTGGACTGGGTGACCGGCGCCCAGTTGCTGTTGGACTGCGTGGTCTCGTTTCCCTGGTCCTGGAGGACCTCGGAGAGAGCCGAGGCGTTGCCGCCCTCGCTGCTGGAGTCGTCGTGCTTGCGGTGCTTGCCGCCGGTGGCGTCGCCGCCCTCGGCCGTGGCGTGGGCGTCGCCGTCCTGGTGCTGGCCGGTGTGGTTGGCGTTGCCATGGGTGTTGCTGGAGTCGACCGAGTTGTCCTGCTCGATCTCCTGGTCGCCCTCGGAGCCGAACCCGCCGGAGTTGCGTGCCTCGTTGTTCTGCGAGACCGGCGCCTGGTTGGTGTTCGACTGGGACGTGGAGTTGTCCTGCGTCTGAACGACCCCGGCGGCGCCCGAGGCGCGTCACCACCGCGGCTGTCGGCAGTGGCGATACCCGCGCCGGCGAGGGCGAGCAGGCCCGCGCTGGCGACCACGGCGAGAATGCGACGTGCGTTTGTACGCATGAGGAAATTGCCTCTCGAAGAAATGGTGCGAGTGGTGTCGGAAAACCCCGTGCGACCGGACGGCCGACGGTGAACGGATCGGGCGGCGCCGCGATCAGTCGGGGCCGACGGCCACTTCGGGATACCACCAGGTCATGCGCTGCGTGGCGCGGGCGGCGAGCAGGGCTGCGCCGGCGAGCAACGCGGCGAGCACGGCGTCGAGGACGGGCGGCTGCAGCGCGAAAGGTGTGCCGGCCGCGCCGACCGACGGGGTCGGGGCGGCGGGTGCAGGCAGGTTCGCGGGGACGTGCTGTCCCACGGGGGACACGGGTGCGGAGTCGGACGACTCGACGGCGTGGTGGCCGCCCCGCGCCGCCACATCGACGGCCGCGGCGAACAGTGCCGGATCCGGGACGGGGCGGAGGGCCGGCGGGCTGCCGTGCTCGGCGACGACCACCGGCGGCGGCAAGGCCGCAGGCGGTACCGGCGGCGCGGTTGCCGACCCGGCTGCCGTCGCGGTGGGCCGGGCGCCGTGGCGCGTCGCGTCGGGCGCGAGCTGCTGCACGGTCGTTGCCACGGCATCGGTCAGCGGTGGGAGGGCCGGTGCGAGGAGCCTGATCACGTTCTCGACGGCCGGCGCGACCGGCTCGACCGCAGCGCCGACGATCGGCTCCAGGACGCGACTCGCCCGGCGCGGCGACGTCGGCGGCCGCTTCGACCAGCGGTTGCGCGGTACGGGCGACCTGCTCGACGACGGGGGCGGCGGGTGCTGCAACGGCTTCGACCACCGGCTCGGCGGCTGTGACGACGGGGTCGACGACCTGGTCGACGGCCCGGGTGGAGGGGGCGGCCGCGTCGGCCACCGACTCCGTGACCTCGCCGAGGTCCTGGACGGCCTCGCCGGCCGGGGCGGTGACCGCATCGAGGGTCGCCTCGACCGTCGGTGTGGTGCTCCGGGTGAGCGGCGCCGTCGCGTCGGCAACGGCCTCGCGGACGGCGTCCACCGCATCGTCCCGGTGCTGTTGTTCGGCGCCGGTCTCGTGCCCAGCCGCGGCGTCGCTTGCCTCCGACCTGGCCGAGGCGTCGCGCTCCGAGGTGTCGTGGTCGAAGCCGCGCGTGGCCGCAGCCGCGTCGGCCACGAGGGACCGCGTGACATCGCGCGCCGCCTCCCGGGCGGAGCCCAGCTCGTCGACTCTGTCGATCACGTCGTCGAGTGGGCCGTCGCCCTCGTCGGCGTGGGCGCTGCCCGCACCGAGAGCAGCGAGAACGAGCACGCCGGCGAGCAGCCCGAGGAGCAGCAGGCAACGACGAAATGCACGGGTAATCAGCGATACGCCGACGTCATTCACCCCCCCTCGTCGGGCTCGTTCCATTGCAGCCGGTCGAGCATACGGTTCCTACCATGCCTGCGGTTCGATGCAACCACACATTCTCCGACGAATCCGGAGTACTCGTGGGAGGAGCGCGGTTACTGCCCGGTAAGAATCAAGGACTTCTTTCACGAATAGAGGACGGCTTCGGTGGTGCCGGGTCATCGGTTCACGCGCAGCCCGCGGCGCTGCGCACCGATGTCCGCGAGTCGGGCTGTGAGGGTGCGCGAGTCGGGCTGTGAGGGTGCGCGAGTCGGGCTGTGAGGGTGCGCGAGTCGGGCTGTGAGGGTGCGCGAGTCGGGCTGTGAGGGTGCGCGAGTCGGGCTGTGAGGGTGCGCGAGTCGGGCTGTGAGGGTGCG
>NZ_JAHKRK010000007.1:0-20213 GCF_019396355.1 Pseudonocardia nigra | reverse complement strand
GTGAGGGTGCGCGAGTCGGGGTCCGGGTGCGCGGGGCGCCGGCCGAGGGCGAGCCGACGAGGCCATGACCCGAACGGCCTACACTCCGGGCCCATGGCGCGGTCCCGTCAGGCCAGGGGGTGGGTGCTCGACTGGCCGGCCCGCATCGCGCTCGCCGTCGTCGTGGTGGTCGCGAACGTGATCGGCGCGGTCGTCGTGTTCGCCCTGTCGGCCTGGGTGCTGCCGGAGGGACCGCTCGCCGACCCCGCGATGGTCCGCCGGTTCAACGTCATCCTGTTCGGCGCATACGTGCTGCTGGCGGTACCCATCGGACTGTTGTGGGGCGGCAGGCGGTTCCGGCTGCGGCGCCCCCGTGCCGCCGACGCCGACGCCGCGGCGCGCCGGGAGCAACGCATGGTGCTGTACGGGCCGTTGCGCCTGGTGGTCGTGCAAGCCGTCCTGTGGATCGCCGCGGCCGCGCTGTTCGCCGCGGTGAACGCTCGGTTCTCGCCGCGCCTGGCGATTTCGGTGGCGGAGACGATCGTGCTCGGCGGCATCACCACGTGTGCGCTGTCCTACCTGCTCAGCGAGCGGATCCTCCGCCGCACCGCGGGCCGCGTGCTCGGGGCGCACCCGCCGCGGCGGCGCGTGCTGCCCGGTGTGACCGTGCGGTCGCTGCTGTTCTGGGCGCTCGGCACCGCCGTGCCGGTGGTCGGGCTGATGCTGACCGCGGTGTCCGCGCTGATCTACGGCGACGTCCCGGCGGACCGGCTCGCGGTCATCGTGCTCGCGATCGGGTCGGTCGCGCTCGTCATCGGCCTGCTCGTGACCGTGGGGTCGGCCAGGGCCGTGGCCGACCCCGTGAACGCCGTCCGGCGGGCGATGCGCCGGGTGGAGGGCGGCGAGCTCGACGCGAGCGTGACGGTCTACGACGGCACCGAGCTCGGGCAGCTGCAGGCCGGGCTCAACACGATGGTGGAGGGTCTGCGAGAGCGCGAGCGCATCCACGACCTGTTCGGCAGGCACGTCGGGCGGGACGTCGCCCGCGCCGCGGCCGCGGCGGGCGAGGTCCGGCTCGGCGGCGAGGTGCGGCGGATCGCCGTGCTGTTCGTCGACCTGGTCGGGTCGACCGGGCTGGCGGCCGAGCGCCCGCCCGAGGAGATCGTCGGTCTGCTCAACCGGTTCTTCAGGGTCGTGGTGGAGGTCGTCGAGGAGCACGGCGGCTGGATCAACAAGTTCGAGGGGGACGCCGCGCTCGCCGTGTTCGGCGCACCGGTCGCCGACGACGACCCCGCGGGCTGCGCGCTGGCCGCGGGGCGGACCCTCGCCGAGCGGCTGGCCGTCGAACTCCCCGAACTCACCGCCGGGATCGGGATCTCCGCGGGCGACGCGGTAGCCGGCAACGTGGGGGACGTGCGCCGCTACGAGTACACCGTGATCGGCGACCCGGTGAACGAGGCCGCGCGGCTCACCGAGCTGGCGAAGGCCGAGCCGGGGCGGGTGCTGGCCGCCGGCGCGGCCGTGGCGCTCGCGAGCGGCGGGGAAGCCCGCCGGTGGGAGCTGGGCGACGCCACGGTGTTGCGGGGCCGCAGCGCGCCGACCCGGCTCGCCACGCCCGTGCCCGAGCGGGCGCCGGTGGGCGACGCCGCAGAGGTCGCAGGCTCGCAGCCGTGAGCGAAAAACACGGACGCCCCTCGCAGACATGGGAAACACTCGGGCGATGGATGACGCCGCTCTGCCCGAGGTCCTAGCCCGGCACCTCGATGCGTTCAACCGGCAGGATCTCGACACTCTGCTCGACGGGTTCACCGCCGACGCCCGGTGGGTCACCGGAACCAGCTCCTTCCGCGGGCGCGCCGAGCTCGCCGACCTGTTCCGCGGCGCGTTCCCGGTGTCCCCGACCCTGCGGCCGCTGTCCGTACTGGCCGCGGGAGACCGCGTGGCGGCGGAGCTGCGCGAGTACCTCGTGCACGACGGCGTCCCCGCCGAGTTCGCGATCGCGGGTTTCTACCGGATCGAGAGCGGCCGGATCGCGGCGGCGAAGATCTACCGGGAGGGCTCGGCCGACCTCCCCCGGTCGACGCGGTGAACGCGCCGCGGTAAGGGATCGAGAGGAGCCCTTACCCCGGGGCGCGGCCGCGTGGTGAGCAATCCGACGTGGAATTCCGATGCGGCGCCCTCCTGCCCGCGGGTTAGCGTCGAGTCGTGACTCAGCTGGCGTCCGCGCCCACTGTCCCCGCATCCCGCTACCCGTGGGCCGCGCTGGCAGCCGTGGCCGTCACGGTGCTGGCCTGGGCGTCGGCGTTCGTCGGCATCCGTTCGGTCGGGGCGTCCTACGACGCCGGTCCGATGGCGCTGGGCCGGCTCCTCGTCGGCTCGCTCGCCCTCGGGGCCGGCCTGCTCATCAGCCGCCGCTGGGTGCAGCCGACCAGGCGGGAGTGGGCACTGATCGCGCTGTGCGGGCTGGCCTGGTTCGGCGTGTACAACGTGGCCCTCAACGCCGCCGAGCAGCGCGTCGACGCGGGCACCACCGCGATGCTGGTGAACGTCGGCCCCATCCTCATCGCGCTGTTCGCCGGGCTGCTGCTCGGTGAGGGCTTCCCGCGCTGGCTCGTGATCGGGGCGCTGGTCGCGTTCGGTGGCGCGGTCCTCGTCGGCGCGTCCACCGCGAACGCGGCCGGCTCCGACCTCCTGGGCGTCGTGCTCTGCCTCGTCGCCGCGGTGACGTATGCGATCGGGGTGCTCGCGCAGAAGGTCGTGCTGCGCCGGTTGCCCGCGTTGCAGGTCACCTGGCTCGCGTGCACGATCGGCGCGCTGGCCTGCCTGCCGTTCACGCCGGCCCTGCTCGCCGACGCCGCCGCGGCGCCGGTGGGCGCGACGGCCGGGCTGGTCTACCTCGGCCTCGTGCCCACCGCGCTCGCGTTCAGCACCTGGGGCTACGCCCTTGCGCGGATGGACGCCGGGCGGCTCGGCGTGAGCACCTATCTGGTCCCGCCGATCACGATCGCGATGTCGGCGGCCCTGCTGTCCGAGGTCCCGCCGGTGCTGGCGTTCGTCGGCGGCGCGATCTGCCTGGTCGGGGTGGCGCTGTCCCGGCGCCGGTAGCCACCGCTCAGCCGAGGCGGCGAAGAACGCGCGGATGTCGCCCACCAGCGCGTCCGGCACCGCCATGGCGACCATGTGCCCGGGGCTCTCGAGGCCGACCAGTGCACGATGTCGTTCCCTCGCTCGGCCAGCTTGCGGAACGCCGACGGCCCGCCGTGGGACACGCCCGTCGGCACCGCCGTCTGGTGGGTCGGGAGGCCCGCGGCCTCGTCGTAGTAGGTCCACGACGACGAAGCGCCGGTCTCGGTCAGCCAGTACAGCGTCGCGGTGGTGAGGAGCTGGTCCCGGCCCACCGACCCGGCCGGGACGTCCTCGCCTGCCGGCCAGCCATCGAACTCCCGGAACCGCTCCAGCAGGTAGGCGAGCTGGGCGACCGGCGAGTCGTGCCAGCCGTAGGCGAGGGTCTGCGGCCGGGCGGCCAGGTACGGCGCGTAGCCGCTGGCGCCCGCCCACCCCTGCATCAGCCCGCCGAGCTCCGCGTGCTCCTGCTCGGTCAGGCCCTCGAGCTCGGCCGGGTCGCCGGTCGGGATGCCGAGCCCGCCCGTGATGTGCACTCCGATGACGTGCTCCGGGTCCACCACGGCCAGCTGCGGGGAGACCAGCGCGCCCGCGTCGTTGCCGTGGGCGCCGTACCGCTCGTAGCCCAGCCGGCGCATCAGCTCCGCCCAGGTCCGCGCCACGCGCTCGACGCTCCACGGCCGGTCGTCGGCGGGCTCCGGGAACGGCGAGAACCCGAACCCGGGCAGCGAGGGCGCCACGACGTGGAACGCCGGCCCGTCGCTGCCGTGGCTCCTCGGGTCGGCGAGTGGGCAGATGACCTGCAGGAACTCGGCCACCGAGTTTCGGCCAGCTGTGCGTGAGCACCAGCGGGACGGCGTCCGGCTCGGGCGACCGGACGTGCAGGAAGTGGATCTGCTGACCATCGATCTCCGTGGTGAACTGCGGGAACACGTTGAGCGCCTTCTCGTGCTCGCGCCAGTCGTATCCGGTGCGCCAGTGCTCCACGAGCTCACGCAGGTGTCCGACGGGCACGCCGCGGCTCCACCCGCCGCCGGGCAGCTGCCGCGGCCAGCGGGTGCGGGCGAGCCGCTCGCGCAGGTCGTCGAGGTCGCCTGGGGGATCGCGATGGAGAACGGGCGGATGTCGAGGTCCATGCCAGGAACCCTAGGGAGGAACTAGGTCAACTCCTGGCACACATTGTCCGCCCGCCCGAACGTCAGCAAGGTGGCCTTACTGCCACTGGACGGCAGCATGGCCACCTTGCTGCCACCCGGGTCCGGGAGGGCGCGCCGCTACGTCGACGTCAGGCGGTAGTCCTCGTCGCGGGCGTCCGTGATCAGCATGTGGCCCGGCGCGTGGGCGATCGCGAGCGACGGCCGCGACTCGACCACCGCCGCCTGCGGCGTCACGCCGCACGCCCAGAACACGGGCACGTCCGCCGGCTCGCACACGACCGCGTCGCCGTAGTCGGGCGCGTCGAGGTCGGCGATACCCAGCTCGCGCGGGTCGCCGACGTGCACGGGTGCGCCGTGCACCGCCGGGTACGCGGCGGTCACGCGCACGGCCGTCTCGACGAGGGCGGCCGGCACCGGGCGCATCGACACCACCAAGGGGCCGGACACCGCCCCGGCGCCCCGGCAGCGCCAGGACGTCCGGTACATCGGGACGTTGACCTTCTGCTCGACGTGCCGCACCGGCACGCCGGCCGCCGCGAGCGCCCGCTCGAAGGTGAAGCTGCACCCGATGAGGAAGCTGACGAGGTCCTCGCGCCACCACCCGTGCAGGTCGGTGGGTTCGTCGGCGAGCTCCCCGTCGACGTAGACGCGGTACCGCGGGATGTCGGTGCGCACGTCGCCGTCGAGCAGCGGCCCGGCGACGGCCCCGGCGTCGAGCACGTCGAGCACCGGGCAGGGCTTCGGGTTGCGCTGTGCGAACAGGAGGAAGTCCCAGGCCAGTTCGCGGGGAACCGTGATCAGGTTGGCCTGGGTCCAGCCGTCGCACCAGCCCGCGGTGGCCGTCACCAGGCCGTCGCGGAACCGGGCGCGTGCCTCGGCGGGGTTCATGGCCGGTCCTCTCTCCAGGGTGGGGGCACGAGCACGAAACGCACCGACTGGCCGGGGCGCACCTGCGCCGCCCGGTCGACCTCGGCGTCCAGGACGACGGCGGCCACCGGGTAGCCGCCGGTGACGGGGTGGTCGGCGAGGAACAGCACCGGTTCGCCGCCGGGCGGCACCTGGATCGCGCCGCGCACCATGCCCTCGCTCGGCAGCTCGCCGTCCCCGGCCCGCTCGAGCCGCCCGCCCTCCAGCCGCATCCCGACGCGGTCGCTGCGGCTCGAGGCCGTCCACGTGGTTCGGGCGAGCGCGCACGGGTCGGCGAGCCGGTCGGCGCGCGGCCCTGCGATGGCCCGCAGGGTCACGACGCCGCCGGGCGGGCAGGCCACCGGCGCGACGTCCACCAGCGGGAAGTCCGCAGGTTCCGGGCCGACCGGCAGGACCTGGCCCGGGGCGAGCTTCGGCGGGCCGAGCCCGGCGAGCACGTCGGTGCTGCGCGAGCCGAGCACCGGGTCCACCGCGATGCCGCCGCGGACGGCGAGGTAGGTGCGCAGGCCGGTCGGCGGCACCCCGAGCCGCAGTACCTGGCCGGGACGCAGGGTGAGCACGGCGTGGTGCCCGACGGGCGTGCCGTCGACGTCGGCCGGGGCGGGGGCGCCGGCGAGCGCCACGGTGAGCAGCCCACCGGCGCGGACGGCCAGCCCGCCGAACACGACCTCGATCCCGGCGGCGCCCTCGGGGTTGGCGACGAGCCGGTTGGCCAGCCGCAGGGCGGCACGGTCGGCGGCCCCCGACCGGCCGACGCCCGACGCGGCGAGCCCCGGCCGGCCGAGGTCCTCGACGAGCGCGAGCGCCCCGGTGGCGAGGACGTGCAGGTCCCGGGTCACCGCACACACCGCGTGGGGTCCGCACACATGGCCGGCGGTGTGTGCGGACGCCGGACGGTGTGTGTCGTGGGCGGTCACCGGACCGCCCGGAAGCGGACGGAGCCGCCGGGCCGCAGGAGGGCGCCGCGGTCGAGGTCCCACAGCACCGCGTCCGTCCGGCCGATGAGCTGCCACCCGCCGGGAGACGACCGCGGGTAGACGCCGCTGAACTCGCCCGCCAGCCCCACCGACCCCGCCGGCACCGACGTGCGCGGCTCGGCCCGGCGGGCGACGTCGAGCCGCGGGTCGCCGCCCACGAGGTACATGAACCCGGGCGCGAAGCCGCCGAACGCCACGCGCCACGGCGTGGCGGTGTGCGCCGCGACGACGCCATCGGCGCCCAGGCCGGTGAGCCGCCCGACCTCGTCGAGGTCCGGCCCGTCGTAGACCACCTCGATCTCCACCGCGTCCCCGTCCGGCGGCGCCGTCCCCGGCTCGACCTCCAGGGCCAGCACGGACCGCCGCACCGCGGCGAGGTCGGTGCCGGGTTCGAGCGGGAGCAGCACCGTGCGGGCCGCCGGGACGACGTCGACGACCCCGGCCGGCGGGTCGGCGCGCAGGGCATCGGCGAGTGCGAGCACCTCCGCCAGCTCACCCACCTCGCAGAGCAGTGCGGAGTCGCCGCACGCGAGCACGTTCACGAGTTCTCCTCTGCACGTCGGAACCATGGTGCTGCCGCAGACCCCCCGGCCGCAGCAGGACGGCTCCGAAGTGCACTCATGCGAAGGACTTCAGCTCCACGCCCGCCTTCTGCAGGCCGTTGCGGACCGCGGCGGCCATCGCGACCGCGCCGGGGCTGTCGCCGTGCACGCACAGGGACTCCGCGGCCACCGACACGTCGCTGCCGTCCACGGCCGTCACGACACCCTCGGTGACCATGCGCAGCACCCGTGCGGTCACCTCGTCCGGGTCGTGCAGCAGCGCGCCCGGTTGCGAGCGGGGCACCAGCGTCGCCTCGGGCGTGTAGCCGCGGTCGACGAAGAACTCCCGCACCGTGCGCAGGCCCGCCGCCTCCGCCGCGCGCAGCAGCGCGGACCCGGGCAGGCCGAGCACCGGCAGCGCCGCGTCGTAGTCCCGGACGGCGGCCACGACGGCCGCGGCCTGCGCCTCGTGGTGCACCACGGCGTTGTAGAGCGCGCCGTGCGGCTTCACGTAGCGCACGGCCGTGCCGTTCACCCGGCACATCCCGTCGAGCGCGCCGATCTGGTAGACGACGTCGTCGGCCAGCTGCACCGGGTCCATGTCGATGAAGCGGCGGCCGAATCCGGCCAGGTCGCGGTAGCCGACCTGCGCCCCCACCGCCACGCCGCACTCCACGGCCAGCGCGCAGGTGTGTCGCAGCGTCGAGGGGTCGCCTGCATGGAAGCCGCACGCCACGTTCGCCGACGTGACCAGGTCGAGCATTGCGTCGTCGTCGCCGAGCACCCACCGGCCGAACGACTCGCCGAGATCCGAGTTCAGGTCCACAGCTTCGCCAATCCGGAGAGGGACGAGTATCCGAGGTAGAGCGTCAGCAGCCAGGCGAGCACGCCGACGCCGAGCAGCCAGGCCGGGTAGCGGTAGCCGCCGAGCAGGTCCCGGCGCCGCCAGGCCACCCACAGCACGACCGTGAACCCGATCGGCAGGATGAGCCCGTTGAACGCGCCCGCGAACACCAGCAGGGTCACCGGCGCCGCGCCGATCACCAGGTAGATCACGGCCGACAGCGTGATGAACGCGACGGTGATCAGGTTGCGCCGCCGCTCGGACGTGCGGCGCGAGGTCAGGAAGGACACCGACGTGTACGCCGCGCCGATCACGGACGTGATGCTGGCGGCCCACAGGATGACGCCGAACACCCGCAGGCCCACCTGGCCCGCCGCGGCCTCGAACGCGCTGGCCGACGGGCTGTCCTGGGCCAGCGTCACGCCGCCGGCCACCACGCCGAGCACGGCGAGGAACAGCAGCACCCGCATCACGCCGGTCACCAGGATGCCGACGACCGAGCTGCGCGTGATCGCGCCGACGTGCTCGGGTCCCGTCATTCCCGAGTCCAGGAGACGGTGCGCGCCGGCGTAGGTGATGTAGCCGCCGACCGTGCCGCCGATCAGCGTCGTGATGACGAGGAAGCTGACCTGGTCGGGCAGCACGGTCTGGCGCAGCGCCTCCCCGACCGGCGGCCCGGACACGATCGCCACGTAGAGCGTCATGAGGATCATCACGGCGCCGAGCACCACGACGATGCGGTCCAGCGCGACGCCCCCGCGCTTGCTCAGGAAGATCGCGATGGCGATCGCGGCCGAGATCGCCCCACCGATCTTCGCGTCGAGGCCGAGCATCGCGTTCGTGCCGAGGCCGGTGCCGCCGACGTTGCCGATGTTGAACACCAGCCCGCCGAGCACCACGAGCCCGGCGAGCAGGTAGCCGACGCCGGGGGCGACCTTGTTGCCCAGCTCGTGAGCGCGCTCCCCGGACACCCCGATGACCCGCCAGACGTTCAGCTGCACCGCGATGTCGACGAGGATCGACACGAGCACCGCGAACGCGAACGCCGCCCCGAGCTGCGCGGTGAACGTGGTGGTCTGGGTGATGAACCCCGGACCGATCGCGCTCGTCGCCATCAGGAACATCGCGCCGATGACGGCTCCGCGGCTCGTCGCCGCGCCGACCGCCGCCGTGGCCTTCGGATCGCTCATCGCTCGCCCTCGCTGGCGCTCGGGCGGCGCTTCGCGCGGGCGCTGTGTTGATGATTCGCTCGCTGACGCTCGCTCATCTCGGCTCCTTCGTCGAGCGGTGTGACCGGCCGCACAGCGCTCACCGGTGTTGGTGAGCGTAAGGATTGTTCAACAATCCGGCAATAGGAAGTTGGGATCGGGTGACGACCGAAACCGGCTCGTCACCTACCGTGTACCCATGACGGCCGTCGATCCGGCGAGCGACGCACTCGCCTCCCTCGGGCGGGCGCGGCACCTCATCGCCCGCACCACCACGGCCGAACGGGTCGCCGACGCCGTCCGCGAGGAGGTGGCGGAGGGCAGGCTGCTGCCGGGCGCCCGGCTCCCGGAGCAGGCGCTGTGCGCCGCACTCGGGGTGTCGCGCAACACCGTCCGCGAGGCGCTGAGCCAGCTCGTCTCCGAGCGCGTGCTGGTGCGCGAGCACAACCGCGGGGTCTTCGTCGCCGAGCCCGACCGCGACATCGTCCGCGACGTCTACCGCGCCCGCCGGATCCTCGAGCCCGCCGCCGTCCGCCACGGCGAGGCCTTCGACGAAGCGGGCGTCGCACTGGTGCGGGCCGCCGTGACCGAAGGGATGGCGGCCGCGGCTGACGACCGCTGGGACGACGTCGGTTCCGCCAACCAGCACTTCCACCGCGCGCTCGTCGCGCTCGCCGGGAGCGCCCGGCTCGACCAGCAGATGGCGCTGCTGCTCGCGGAGATGCGCCTGGTCTTCCACCGCATGCCCGACGTCCGGGAGTTCTTCGAGCCCTACGTCGCCCGCAACGACGTGATCGCCGGGTTGATCGAGGCAGGCGATCGCGAGGCCGCCGCGGTCGAGATCACGGACTACCTGCACGCGGCGGAGAAGCAGCTGCTGGCGGCGTACGAGCAGCTCTGAGGGTAGATCCGGGGGCGCGAACGGGCCGTTCGGGCGAACCTATCGTGCGAAAGTGCCGTTCGCGTGACTTCCGTCTCGCGCCGGCGCCAGGCCGAGCGCCTCGGTGAGCAGTGCCCGCACCCGCTCGTTGCCCGCGGAGTAGTAGATGAACGTGCCCTCCCGCCGGCCCTCGACGAGCCCGGCCAGCCGCAGCTTGGCCAGGTGCTGGCTCACGGCCGTGGGCGCGGCGCCCACCAGCTCGGCGAGGCAGGCAACCGACTCCTCGCCGTGCAGCAGTGCCCATAGGATCTTGATGCGGGTGGGGTCGGCGAGCAGGCGCATGGAGTCGGCCGCCCGCCGGACGTCGTCCGGGTGCGGCATCGCGAAGCCCGGGATGCCGTCGTGCACGAGCGGGAGCCTACCTGTGAGCACCTGATCAGGTCTCCACTTCCTGGCTATCTGCATGCATGCGCAGATACGCTCCTCCGCATGCCGTCGCCGTTCGCGCTGTCCGAGGTCCGCTGGGCCGCTCTCTCGCTCGCCGGGTTCGCGCTCGCCGTGCCGGCCGACCTGCTCGGCGCGCCCGCCGTCGTCGTCGCCGTCACCTACGCGGTCTGCTACCTCGCGGGCGGCTGGGAGCCCGCACTGGAAGGGCTGCGGGCGCTGCGCGAGCGGCGGCTCGACGTCGACCTGCTGATGGTCGTGGCCGCGGTCGCCGCCGCCGCGATCGGCCAGTACTTCGACGGCGGCCTGCTCATCGTCATCTTCGCGACGTCGGGGGCGCTCGAGGCGGTGATGACGGCGCGGACCCGCGCGAGCATCGAGGCCCTGCTCGACCTCGAGCCGGAGAGCGCCACGCTGGTCGACGCCGCGGGCGAGCGGCGGGTCGCCGCCGCCGACCTCGCCGTCGGCGACGAGGTGCTGGTGCGTCCCGGGGAGCGGATCCCGGGCGACGGCAGCGTGCTCTCCGGGGCCAGCGACGTCGACACCGCCGGGCTGACCGGTGAGCCGCTCCCGGTCGCCGTCGGTCCGGGCGACACCGTGCACGCCGGCACCGTCAACGGCACCGGCACGCTGCGGGTGCGCGTGGAGCGGGACCCGACCGCCACCGTCGTGGCCGGGATCGCCGCTCAGGTCCGGCAGGCCACCGAGACCAAGGCGGGGCGCCAGCTCGCGATCGAGCGGATCGAGCAGCGCTACTCCACCGCCGTGGTGGTCGGCGCCGTCGCGCTCCTCGCCGTGCCGCTGCTGTTCGGCGCGGCGTTCGAGCCGACGCTGCTCCGCGCGATGACGTTCATGATCGTGGCGTCGCCGTGCGCCGTCGTGCTGGCGACGATGCCCCCGCTGCTGGCCGCCATCGCCGCCGCGGGCAGGCGCGGCGTGCTGGTCAAGGACGCAACTGTCGTCGAGGCGCTCGCGGCCGTCGACGCGGTCGCGCTGGACAAGACCGGCACGGTCACCCGCGGCCGCCCCGAGGTCGTGGCCGTGGAGCCGCTCGGGCAGCCCGCGGAGCGGGTGCTCGCGCTGGCCGCGGCGGCCGAGCAGGGCAGCGAGCACGCCCTCGGCCGCGCCGTCCGCACCGCCGCGGGCAGGCGCGGCGTCGCAGTGCCGGAGGCGCGGGCCTTCGCGGCGCTGCCGGGGGTCGGCGTGCGCGCGATGGTGGACGGCGCCGACGTGCGCGTCGGCCGTCCGGCCCTGCTGGACCACGTGGACGCGGGCGCCCGTGCGGTCGTCGACCGGCACGAGGCCGAAGGCCGCACCGCGGTGGTCGTGCTCGCCGACGGGCGACCGGTCGGGGTGCTGGCAATGGCCGACGGGCTGCGTCCCGGGGCCGCTGCCACGGTCGCCGAGCTCGAGCGCGTGATCGGCAGGGCCCCGGTCCTGCTCACCGGCGACGCGCCGGCGCCCGCCGCCGCCGTCGCGGCCGAACTGGGCGTCGCCGACGTGCGCGCTGAACTGCTCCCGGCCGACAAGAGCGCTGCCGTCCGCGAGTGGCAGCGGGAGGGGCGCACCGTGCTCGCCGTCGGCGACGGGATCAACGATGCCCCGCTGCTCGCCACTGCCGACGCGGGCCTCGCGGTCGGCGAGGGGGCGGGGGCGCTGAGCGTCCAGGCGTCCGACGGGGTGCTGATGCGCGACCCGATGGCGTCGCTCGCGCCGCTGCTCGAGCTCGCCCGGCGGGCCCGTCGCGTGTCACGGGCCAACCTCGCGTTCGCCTGCGCGGTGATCGTCGTGCTCGTCGGGTGGGACCTGTTCGGCACCTTGCCGCTGGCGCTCGGTGTGGCCGGGCACGAGCTGTCGACGGTGCTCGTCTGCCTCAACGGCCTGCGGCTGCTCGTGCCGCCCCGCCGGGCGGCCCCGGTGTCGGCCGCGCCGGTCCCGCTCGAGCGCGCGGCCGTCAGGGCGGGGGCGGCGGGGCCAGGTCGGTGAGGGCCGCCAGGGCCATCCGCGCGAGCAGCGGCGCGACGGCCGGGCCGCGGCCGCTGTGCGGGGTGGAGTTGAGCAGCCCGAACGTGCCGTGCGCCGCGATCCGCGCCGACTCGGCGGAGAGGCCGGGGTGGGCCCGCCGCAGCGTGTCCACCCAGATCTCCACGTAGGTGCGTTGCAGCTGCCGGACCCGGCGCCGGGCCGGCGCCGGCAGGTTGGCCAGGTCGCGGTCCTGCACCACGATCAGCTCCGGCTCGCGCAGCGCGAACTCCACCTGGAACTCGACGAGTGCGGCGAGCACCTCGTGGGGGTCGTCGGACGCCGCGGCCCGCGCGCGCCCGCCCTCGAGCAGGTGCTCGCTGATGCCGACGAGCATCTCGGCGAGCAGCGCCTCCTTGCTCGGGAAGTGCCGGTAGAGCGCCGGACCGCTCACGCCGACGGCCGCGCCGAGGTCGGCGATGCTCACGCCGTGGAAGCCGTGGCGGGCGAACAGCTGCGCCGCGACCGTGAGGATCTGCTCGCGCCTGCTCCGGCCCGCGCGCGCCGCCGGGGTCGCCACGGGGGCAGCCTACCGTCCCGGTTAACGCGCGCTAACCTCGCCGAAGATCGCCACATCTCAGCGCGGTCACAGTGCCGGCCGATACCCTCGACCTCATGCCCGGACTCCCCCGATGGCTGCGCGCCCGCATGGGCGTGCGCGCCGCGTCGGCACTGTCGGCGGCCGTCGTGGTGGCCGCGTCGCTCATCGTGGCGGGCGCCGCGCTGGTGTTCCTGGTGGGGCAGTCGCTGCGGCACACCGTGGAGAGCAGCGCGGAGGAGCGGGCGCAGCTGATCCTCGAGCGGGTGGCGGGCAACTTCCGCGGGGCCGTCAATGAGAACGCGCGCGAGGCGCTGGGCGCCCTCACCGCCGACAGCGACCTGGCCCAGGTACTGGTCGAGTACGACGAGTCCGTCGTGGTGGAGGCCGCCACCGATGCGGTCGACCGCAACGTGCCGATCTCCGACCTCGCGCCGGCCGCCGGGGAGAACATCCTGGTCGAGGCGCAGATCCCGCTGGTCGGCGGGGGCTCTGTCGACGCCGTGCTGGTGGCGGTCGGCGGCAGCTCCGTGGGTCGGCCCGTCGACGTCCTGTACGCGATGCCGCTCACCGGCGTCCAGGCGGCCACCGACACGCTGCTGTTCTACCTGTCGTTCGGCATCCCGATCCTCATCGTGGTCGCCGGCATCACCACCTACCTGTTCGCCGGGCGTGCGCTGCGGCCGGTCGAGGCGATCCGCACCCAGGTCGCCGCGATGACGGAGAAGGACCTCGCCCAGCGCGTGCCCGTCCCGGCGGCGCGCGACGAGGTCGGCCGTCTCGCCGAGACGATGAACGGGATGATCGCCCGGCTGGAGGACGCGCAGGGCGTGCAGCGGCGGTTCGTCGCCGACGCGAGCCACGAGCTGCGCAGCCCGCTGGCCACGATCGCGACCGGCCTGGAGCTGCTGCAGCGCAGCTCGGGCGACCCGGCCACGGTCACGGCACTGCGCGGCGAGACCGCGCGGCTCGGCAAGCTCGTCGAGGCGCTGCTGCTGCTGGCGAGGGCCGACGAGCGCGGGTTGCAGCCGCGCCGCGAGGAGGTCGACCTCGACGAGGTCGCCGAGGCCGAGCGCGGCCGGCCGGCCGAGGGCGGGATCCCGGCGGAGGTCCGCACCGAGCCGGTCCGCGTGATCGGCGACCGCGGCCAGCTGGCCCGCGTGGTGCGCAACCTCGTCGACAACGGGCGCAGGCACGCCAGCTCCCGGGTGCTCGTCACGGTCGGCAGGCAGGGCGACGTCGCGGTGGTCGAGGTGTCCGACGACGGGCCGGGCGTGCCGCCCGCCGACCGCACCAGGGTGTTCGAGCGCTTCGTCCGGCTCGACGACGCCCGCGCCCGCTCCGACGGCGGCTCCGGCCTGGGCCTGGCGATCGTGGCCGAGGTCGTGGCCGCGCACGGCGGTTCCGTCGAGGTGACCGACGCACCGGCGGGCGGGGCCCTGTTCCGGGTGCGGTTGCCCGCGCTCGAGCAGCCTGCCGCCGATCCCCAGCCCGAGCCCGTGGCCGCCGAGGCGCCCGCGCCGCAGGTCACCCCCGTCCCGGTCCGGGACGCCGACGCCCGCCGCGATCCGGCGACGATGCCGTGGGGCATCCCGCCCGTCGGGTCCGCCGACGCCGCGCCACAGCCGGCGCCCCGGCCGCATCCCGGGCGCGCGCCCGTGCCCTCGCCGCGCGACGAGCGGCGGCCGGCAGCGGTGCCCGTCCGGCCCGATCAGCCCGGCTCGACCATCCGGTAGCCCACGCCCCGCAGCGTCTCGATGCTGCTGGTGCCGAACGGGGCGTCGATCTTGCGGCGCAGGTAGCCGACGTAGACCTCCACGACGTTGACCTCGCCCTCGTAGTGGGCGTCCCACACCGCGCGCAGGATGTCGGTCTTGGTGACGACCTCGCCCGCGTGCCGCATCAGGTGTTCCAGCACGCCGAACTCGCGCGGGGTCAGGGTGATCTCGGTGTTGCCCCGGTGCACCCGGTGGCGGGCCGGGTCGAGGCGGAGGTCGGCGACGGTGAGCACGGTGGGCCGGGCCTCGCCGGACCGGCGCAGCAGCGCGCGGAGCCTGGCGAGCAGCACGACGAACGAGAACGGCTTGACGAGGTAGTCGTCGGCGCCGAGGTCGAACGCATCGGCCTCGTCGTACTCGCCGTCCTTCGCGGTGAGCATGAGCACCGGCGTCCAGACCTCGGCGGCGCGCAGCCGCTGCAGCACCCGGTACCCGGACAGGCCGGGCAGCATGATGTCGAGCACCACGACGTCGAACTCGCCCGTGCTCGCGGCCGCCAGGCCGGACGGTCCGTCGTGCACCACGTGCACCGAGTGGCCCTCGGCCGCCAAACCGCGCTTCACCATCTCGGCGAGCGGTACCTCGTCCTCCACCAGCAGTACGCGCACGGCGCAGACCGTATCGGGTGACGGGGACGCCCCCGTCGCCGTGCCGGGCCGCCCGCGCCCTGGCGGCCCACGTTAATGACCGTTAACATCGGTCCGAGAGCCGACCCAGGGGGTGACATGCCCGTCGCGACGTCCGGCGCGGTCCTGACCAGCGCCGTCGATCCGTCAGACGACGCCGCCGCGCAGTACGCGGCCGCGCACCGCGAGCTCGTCGCGGACCTGCACGCGAGATTGGGCACCGCCCGCCTGGGCGGCCCCGAGCGGGCCAGGGCGCGCCACGTGGAGCGGGGCAAGCTGCTGCCGCGCGACCGCGTCGACGACCTGGTCGACCCGTCCAGCCCGTTCCTCGAGCTCTCCCCGCTCGCCGCGAACGGCATGTACGGCGACGATGCCCCGGGCGCCGGAATGATCACCGGCGTCGGCCGCGTGGCCGGCCGCGAGTGCGTGATCGTCGCCAACGACGCCACCGTCAAGGGCGGCACGTACTATCCGATGACGGTGAAGAAGCACCTGCGCGCGCAGGAGGTGGCCCTGCACAACAGGCTGCCGTGCATCTACCTGGTCGACTCCGGGGGCGCCTACCTGCCGGAGCAGGACGACGTGTTCCCCGACCGCGAGCACTTCGGGCGCATCTTCTACAACCAGGCGACGATGTCCGGGCTGGGCATTCCCCAGATCGCCGCGGTGCTCGGCTCGTGCACCGCGGGCGGAGCATACGTGCCCGCCATGAGCGACGAGGCCGTGATCGTCCGCAACCAGGGCACGATCTTCCTCGGCGGTCCGCCGCTGGTGAAGGCGGCCACGGGCGAGGTCGTCACGGCGGAGGAGCTCGGCGGCGGCGACCTGCACTCGAAGGTCTCCGGCGTCACCGACCACCTCGCGAACGACGACGCCCACGCCCTGCAGATCGTGCGCTCGATCGTCGGAACGCTCGGGCCGCGCGCCCCGCGGCCGTGGGACGTCCTGCCGACCGAGGATCCGCTGCTCGACCCGGCGTCGGTCTACGACGTGGTGCCCACCGACTCCCGCACGCCCTACGACGTGCGGGAGGTGATCGCCCGGATCGTCGACGGCTCGCGATTCGGAGAGTTCAAGGCCGAGTACGGCACCACGCTGGTCACGGGCTTCGCGCGGCTGCACGGCCACCCGGTCGGGATCGTCGCGAACAACGGCATCCTGTTCTCCGAGTCGGCTCTCAAGGGCGCGCACTTCATCGAGCTGTGCGACCAGCGCGGCATCCCGCTGGTGTTCCTGCAGAACATCTCCGGCTTCATGGTCGGCCGCGAGTACGAGGCCGGCGGGATCGCGAAGAACGGCGCGAAGATGGTCACGGCCGTGGCGTCGACCAGGGTCCCGAAGTTCACCGTGATCATCGGCGGGTCGTTCGGGGCCGGGAACTACTCGATGTGCGGGCGTGCGTACTCGCCCCGGTTCCTGTTCATGTGGCCCAACGCGCGCATCTCCGTGATGGGCGGCGAGCAGGCCGCGATGGTGCTCTCGACGGTCCGCAGCCCGAAGGACCCGGAGCCGGAGGAGCAGTTCAAGGACCGCATCCGCGCGCAGTACGAGCACCAGGGCCACCCGTACTACTCCACCGCGCGCCTGTGGGACGACGGCGTGATCGACCCGGCCGACACGCGCACGGTCCTCGGCCTGGCCCTGTCCGCCGCCGCCAACGCGCCGCTGGCCGACCCGGCCTTCGGCGTCTTCCGGATGTGACCGCCGTGTCGCCCCACGCCGCCGCCCCGGCCCCGCCCCGCGCGCGCCGGCCCGGCCCGACCCCGGTGATCAAGGCGCAGATGTCGCATGTCGATCTCCGGGAGCGACGTTTGCGCCTTGATCAGCGCGGTCGACCCATCACCACCCCGATCGGAGGCGTCCGTGTTTGACACCGTCCTCGTCGCCAACCGCGGTGAGATCGCCGTCCGGGTGATCCGCACGCTGCGGCGGCTCGGCGTGCGGTCGGTCGCCGTGTACTCCGACGCCGACGCGGGCGCTCCGCACGTGGCCGCCGCCGACATCGCGGTCCGGATCGGGCCGGCGCCCGCCGCTCAGAGCTACCTGTCGATACCCGCCGTGATCGACGCGACCCGGGCCACGGGTGCGCAGGCGATCCACCCCGGCTACGGCTTCCTGTCCGAGAACACCGCCTTCGCGGCCGCCTGCGCCGACGCCGGCATCGCGTTCGTCGGGCCGCCCGCGTCGGCGATCGAGGCGATGGGCGACAAGATCCGGGCCAAGCAGACCGTCGCGAAGGCGGGCGTCCCCGTCGTCCCCGGCTCCGACGGCGCCGGCCTGTCCGACGAGGAACTCGCCGCCGCCGTCGAGCAGGTCGGCTACCCCGTGCTGCTCAAGCCGTCGGCCGGCGGGGGCGGCAAGGGCATGCGCGAGGTGCACCGGCCCGCCGACCTGGCCGACGCGATCGCGAGTGCCCGCCGTGAGGCCCGCGCCTCCTTCGGCGACGACACGCTGCTCGTCGAGCGGCTCATCACCACCCCGCGGCACATCGAGATCCAGGTGCTCGCCGACGCGCACGGCAACGTCGTGCACCTGGGCGAGCGCGAGTGCAGCCTCCAGCGGCGGCACCAGAAGATCGTCGAGGAGGCCCCGTCGGCGCTGCTCACGCCGGCGCAGCGGGAGCGGATGGGCGCCGCGGCGGTCGAAGCGGCCCGCGCGGTCGGCTACACCGGCGCGGGCACGGTGGAGTTCATCGTGGGCGGCGACCGGCCCGAGGAGTTCTTCTTCATGGAGATGAACACCCGGCTGCAGGTGGAACACCCGGTCACCGAGGAGGTGTACGGGGTCGACCTCGTCGAGTCCCAGCTGCGCATCGCGGCGGGCGAGGAGCAGCCGTGGCCCAGGCGGATCCGTGCCTCGGGGCACGCGATCGAGGTGCGCATCTACGCCGAGGACCCCTCGGCCGGTTTCCTCCCCACCGGCGGCCGGATCCTCGCCCTGCGCGAACCGGCCGACGTCCGGGTCGACTCGGGCGTCGCCGCGGGCGGGGTCGTGGGCTCGGACTACGACCCGATGCTCGCGAAGGTGATCGCCTGGGGCCAGAATCGCGATGACGCCCTGCGCCGCCTCGACGGCGCCCTGCGCGACACCGTGCTGCTCGGCCTCGGCACCAACGTCGGCTTCCTGCGCGCGCTGCTCGCCGACCCGGACGTCCGCGCGGCGCGCCTGGACACCGGGCTCGTCGGCCGCCGCGTCGACGACTGGACGGCCGCCGAGCTGCCCGACGACGTGCTCACCGCGGCCGCGGGCCACGCCCTGCTCGCGCTCGAACCGGCCGGCCCTGTCGTCGACCCGTTCGACGTCCCGGGCGGCTGGCGGATCGGCGAACCGGCCTGGACGACGTGGCGGATGCTCGTCGCCGGGCACGAGCCCGTCGTCGTCCGGATCCGGGGGCGCGCCGCGCGGGCCGAGGTCGCGGTCGGCGACGCGCCCGCGGTCCCGGTGTCGGTCCGCCGCGCCGGCGACGCGCTCACCGTCACGCTGGACGGCGTCACCCGCCACTGCGTGTGCGCCCAGGACGGCGAGACGCTCTGGCTCGGCCGCGACGGGCACGCGTGGGCGATCCGCGAGCAGGAGCCCCTCGACGCCGCCCGCAGCACGGCCGACGGCGCGGGCGGGCCCGTGCTGTCGCCGATGCCCGGCACCGTCACGGTCGTCGAGGTCACCGAAGGCCAGCAGGTCACGGCGGGCGACCGGCTCGTCGTCGTCGAAGCCATGAAGATGGAGCACGTGCTCACCGCCCCCGTCGACGGGGTGGTCCGCGAGCTGCGCGCCCGCGCGGGGGCCACCGTCGCGAAGGACGCCGTGCTCGCCGTCGTCGAACCCGTCGAGAACCAGGAGAGCTGAGCATGGATCTCACCCTGAGCGAGGAGCACGAGGCGCTGCGCGCCACGGTGGAGGACTTCGCCCGCAAGGAGGTCGCCCCCGTCATCGGGGAGTTCTACGAGCGCGGCGAGTTCCCGTACGACCTGGTGGCGCGGATGGGCGCCATGGGCCTGTTCGGGCTGCCGATCGGTGAGGAGTACGGCGGCATGGGCGGCGACTACTTCGCCCTGTGCCTCGCGCTGGAGGAGCTGGCCCGCGTCGACTCGTCGGTGGCGATCACGCTCGAGGCGGGCGTCTCGCTGGGCGCGATGCCGATCTACCGCTTCGGCACCGAGGAGCAGAAGCGGCGGTGGCTGCCGGAGCTGGCGGCGGGCGAGAAGCTGGGCGCGTTCGGGCTCACCGAGCCCGGCGGCGGCTCGGACGCGGGCGCCACCCGCACCACGGCCCGGCTCGACGGCGACGAGTGGGTGATCAACGGCTCCAAGGCGTTCATCACGAACTCCGGCACGGACATCACGTCGGTCGTCGCGGTCACGGCGATCACCGGTGAGTCCGGCGGTCGCAAGGAGATCTCCGCGATCATGGTGCCGGCCGGCACCCCGGGCTTCCGGGTGTCGCAGAAGTACTCGAAGGTCGGGTGGTCGGCCTCCGACACCCGCGAGCTGTTCTTCGACGACTGCCGGGTACCCGCAGCCAACCTCGTGGGCGAGCGCGGCCGCGGGTACGCGCAGTTCCTGTCGATCCTCGACGAGGGCCGCGTCGCGATCGCCGCGCTGAGCGTCGGCCTCGCGCAGGGGTGCGTGGACGAGTCGCTGCGCTACGCCCGCGAGCGCGAGGCGTTCGGCCAGGCGATCGGCTCCTACCAGGCGATCCAGTTCAAGATCGCGGACATGGAGGCGCGGGCGCACACGGCCCGGCTGGCCTACTACGCGGCCGCGGCGAAGATGCTGCGCGGCGAGCCGTTCAAGAAGGAGGCGGCGATCGCGAAGCTGGTGGCGTCGAACGCGGCGATGGACAACGCGCGCGACGCGACCCAGATCTTCGGCGGTTACGGCTTCATGAACGAGTACCCGGTGGGCCGCTTCTACCGCGACGCGAAGATCCTGGAGATCGGTGAGGGCACCAGCGAGGTGCAGCGGATGCTGATCGCCCGCCAGCTGGGCCTGTAGCCACCCGCCGTCTGCCGCCTCGGGATGACCGGAGAGCGCGGGCCGAATTGCAGCAAAGTCCCCCATGGCCTTCGGCCGCCACGAGGTATGAGAATCGGGTCGGGTCCGGCTGAGCTCGGTTGGCATTGGTGCGTCTAGCCCGAAGCAAAGTCTGAGGCCTGGGGGCCTTCCCGG
>NZ_JAHKRK010000069.1 GCF_019396355.1 Pseudonocardia nigra | reverse complement strand
GGATTCCTTTGGCGGCACCTTGAGCGCGACGGCGGCGGCCGACGCGATCGCGACGGGTTGGCGGCGCGCCGCCCCGGACGACGAGCTACGGCTCCTGCCGCTGGCCGACGGCGGCACCGGCTTCGTCGAGGTGCTGCACGCCGCGCTCGGCGGGGAGTGGCACGAGCTCACCGTCACCGGCCCGCTCGGCGACCGGGTCCAGGCGCGCTGGCTGCGGATCGGCGACACCGCCTACCTGGAGTCGGCGGCGGCGTGCGGGCTGCACTTCGTCCCGCGAGAGCAGCGCGATCCCGCCACGGCGTGCGGGGTCACCAGCCGTGGCGTGGGGGAGCTGATCGCCGACGCCTGCGACGCCGGCGTGCGCGAGGTCGTCATCGGGCTCGGCGGCTCCGCCACCACCGACGGCGGGGCCGGGATGCTCGCGGCGCTCGGGGCGGTCGCGGTCGACGAGGACGGGGCGCCCCTGTCCGGTGGCGGCGGTGCGCTGGCCCGCTGCGCACGGATCGACGGGACCCCCCAGCTGGACGGGGTGCAGCTGGTCGCGGCGGCCGACGTCGACAACCCGCTGCTCGGTGAGCACGGAGCCGCCGCCGTCTTCGGGCCGCAGAAGGGCGCCGACGCCGTCGCGGTGGCGGAGCTGGACGACGCGCTCGCCCGGTTCGCCGACGTACTCGCCGCCGCGCTCGGCACCGACGTGCGCGACGAGCAGGGGGCGGGCGCCGCCGGCGGGCTCGGGGCCGCGCTGCTGGCCCTCGGGGCGCGCCGGGTGTCCGGTGCCGGGCTGGTGCGCCAGCTCGTCGGGCTGGACGCCGAGCTCGACGACGCCCAGCTGGCCGTCACGGGGGAGGGCAGCTTCGACTGGCAGTCGCTGCGCGGAAAGCTCATCACCGCCGTCGCGCGGGCGTCGGCCGACCGCGGGGTGCCGTGCGTGGTGCTCGCGGGGCAGGTGTCGGTGGGTCGCCGGGAGGCCGCGTCCGTCGGCGTCGACTCCGCCTACTCGGTGGCCGAGTCGGCCGGGGGCGTCGAGGCGTCGATGGCCGACCCGGCGGGCACCCTCGCCGCCCTGGCCGAGCAGGTCGCGGCCCGCTGGAGCCGCTGAGCGCCGCGCAACCCGTGCGGCCGGCGGGGCCGGCGGGTCCCGACCGGCCGCCCGCGTTCGGACCCGGAGCTGCGTGACCCGGAAACCGCGTCCCCGGCGTCCCGTCACGCCGTCTGGCGGAGCGGGAGCGCGAACCGCTCGGCGAACGCGGCCATCTCCTCGCGGCCCGAGGGTCCTCGGCGTGCCGGGCATAGGCGGTGAGCGTGTCGGGGTGCACGCCGTGGTGCGGTGGGCTGTAGCTGATGGCGAACTGCACCGTCGGGCCTCTCCGTGGCAAATGATCGTCTGCGCCCCGCCACGCCAGGGATCGCCGTCGACGTCAAGGCAACGCTCGCGCGACCTCGCCCTCCGTCGTGCGAGGTCGGGGTCGACCGACCGACGTCACCGGACGATGCCGTTGCGGGCGCCTACTATGGGGTACGACAAAACGGGAACACGCCCGGACACGGGAACAGCACGACGCCCGCTCGTTGTTGGGAGAGCCATGACCGTCGACAACACCACCGTCGGGACCGAGACGCACGGCGTCGAACTCACCGACGCCGCCGCCCTCAAGGCCCGCGCGCTGCTCGAGCAGGAGGGCCGCGACGACATGCACCTGCGCATCGCCGTGCAGCCCGGTGGCTGCGCAGGCCTGCGCTACCAGCTGTTCTTCGACGACCGTTCGCTCGACGGCGACCTGTTCCGTGACTACCACGGCCTGAAGGTCGGGGTCGACCGGATGAGCGCGCCGTACCTGCAGGGCGCGGTGATCGACTTCGTCGACACGATCGAGAAGCAGGGGTTCACGATCGACAACCCCAACGCGGGCGGCTCCTGCGCCTGCGGCGACTCGTTCAACTGACCTCCGGGTCTCTTCCGCACGCCCCCGGACCCCGGTCGCGAGCCACGGCTCCGCGTCCGGGGTTCGGTGCGTCGAGGGCCCGGTAGGGTGCCTTCCCGTGCCTATTGCCGTGACGGGGTCCATCGCCACCGACCAACTCATGCACTTCCCTGGCCGGTTCGTCGACCAGCTGGTCATGGACCAGCTGGACCGGTTGTCGCTGAGCTTCCTCGTCGACGACATGGTCATCCGACCCGGCGGCGTCGCGGGGAACATCGCGTACGCGCTCGGTGTGCTGGGCCAGTCGCCGCTGCTGGTGGGGGCCGTCGGTGCCGACTTCGGCGAGTACCGCAGCCGCCTGGAGGCGCACGGCGTCGACTGTTCCGCCGTGCTGGTGTGCAAGGACGTCAACACCGCCCGGTTCGTCTGCACCACTGACGACGACATGCGTCAGATCGCCTCGTTCTACACCGGCGCCATGGCCCGGTCCCGGGAGATCGCCATCGCCCCGCTGGTGGAGCGCGGCGTCGACCTGGTGCTGATCGGGGCCGACGACCCCGAGGCGATGCTCCGGCACACCGACGAGTGCCGTGAGCTCGGGCTGCCGTTCGCCGCCGACCCGTCCCAGCAGGTCGCGCGCATGGACGGCCCGGAGATCCGCAGGCTCGTCGAGGGGGCCCGCTACCTGCTCAGCAACGACTACGAGTGGGAGCTCCTGCTGCAGAAGACCGGCTGGACGGAGGCCGACGTCGCCGAGCGCGTCGAGATCCGGGTCACCACCCACGGGGAGAAGGGCGTGGAGATCCACGGCCCGCAGACGCTGAAGGTCGGTGTCGTCCCCGAGACCGGCAAGGTCGACCCGACGGGCGTCGGAGACGCCTTCCGCGCCGGATTCCTGGCCGCCGTCTCCGGTGGGCTGTCGCTGGAGCGGGCCGCCCAGCTCGGCTCGCTGATCGCCGTCCAGGTGCTGGAGACCGACGGGCCGCAGGAGTGGACGTGGGACCGCACCAGCGGCCTGGCCCGGCTGCGCGACGCCTACGGCCCGGACGCGGCGGCGGAGATCGAGGCCGTCCTCCCCGCCTGAGCGCCGCCGTGGCGCGGTTCACGGCGGTGGTGAACCCGGCGGCGGGCCGCGGCACGGGTGCGGCGATCGCCGCACGCGTCGCCGCCGCGATGCCCGCCGGGGCCGTCGAGGTCGTGCACAGCATCGACCACGGCCACGCCCATGAGCTCGCGGCCCAGGCCTGCGCGCAGGGCCGCACCGTGCTCGCCGTCGGGGGCGACGGGCACGCGGGGTGCGTCGCCGGCGCGGTGATCGCCGGGGGCGGGGTGCTCGGGCTGGTGCCCGCCGGACGCGGGAACGACTTCGCCCGCCAACTCGGCCTGCCGGTCGACCCGGAGGCGCTAGCCGCCGTCTTCCAGGCGGGACGCACCCGCACCGTCGACGTGCTCACCTGCGACGGGCGGGTGGTGCTCGGCAGCGTCTACGCGGGCGTCGACTCGGTGGCCAGCGCGATCGTCAACGCCCGTCCCCGGGTGCCGGGTCCGCTCGTGTACCCGTACGCCGCCGTGCGCGTGCTGCTCACGTTCCGGCCCGCGGCCTACCGTCTCGCGGTGGACGGGGAGGTGTGGGCCGAGCGCGGCTACACCGTGGTGATCGCCAACTCGGGGTACTACGGCGGCGGCATGCACATCGTGCCGACCGCCGCGGTGGACGACGGGATGCTCGACGTGCTGCTCATCCGGGACTCGTCGCGGTGGAACTTGATCGCCTCGATCCGGGAGGTGTACGCGGGCACCCACCTGCGGCGAACCGACATCGAGGTGCGGCGGGCGCGGGTCGTGGAGCTGGCGGCCGACCGCCCGGTGCCCGTGCACGCCGACGGCGCGCCGGTGGGCGACGGGCCGGTGCGGGTGGCGGTGCGGCCCGCCGCCCTGACCCTCCTGTCGCCCTGACCTCTTCTCGCCCTGTCGCTCCGTCTCTCAACCGAGCTCGAGCTGCCACTCGCCGAGCCGGTCGAGCGGCCGGAAGCCCATCGCCTCGTTGATCGCGATCATGTAGGAGTTCGACGCGGCGTTGTAGGTGTCGACCGTGCGCATCTCGGGGTGCTGCTCCTGGGCCAGCCGCAGGTTGGCGACTTTCAGCAGCATGCCGAGGCGGTGCCCGCGGTGGTCGGGGTCGACGATGGTGTCCCACTGGCTCGCGTGCTGCGGGTACGACGTGGTCACGGCGATCTCGCTGAATCCCACCAGCCGGTCGCCGTGGCGGGCGGCCGTGAGCGTCATCCGGTAGCCGCGGGCGCGGCACATCGCGTCCCGGCCGGCTACGCGCTGCGCGTCGTGGTGCTCGGGCTGCCAGGCCAGCTCGCCCAGCGGCGCGTCCGTGGACATGCGGGCGGTGAGCCGGGCGATCTCCGCGCGCCACTGCGGCGGGGTGTCGCCGGTCCACTGCTCCAGCTCGTAGTCCGCGGCGCGGGCGCGGGCTTCGGCCTCCAGGCGGTCGAGCAGCGCCTCGTCGACGGGGAGGGCGAGCCGCCGACGCACGTCGAGCAGCGCCTCGCGGGCACCGGCCGCGGCGGCGAACGGCCCGCCGGAGCCCGGCCCGTCCAGGGGTGCGTGCGCCTCGCCGATGAGTCGCACCCGACCCGCAGCGCGCGCCTGGTCGGTGAGGTGGGCGAGGAGGTGGCGGCCGATCCCGCGGCGGCGGTGCTCCGGTGCGACGACGATCTGGCCGAGCGCGGTGTCGAGGTTGTCGAGCGTCGGCAGCGTCAGCTCCACGACCCCGACGAGCGCGCCGTCGGACCGCGCCAGCCACGCCGACGTCTCCTCGCCGGGCCACGGCACCGACAGCTGGGTGCGGTGTGCGACCCAGCAGGGCGGCGGCCCGGCCGGGACGTCGTGCGCCTGCGCCGCCGCGGCCAGCTCGAACCACTCCCGCAGCGCGCCCTCGTCGTCGGCGAGGACGGGCTCGAGGACGAGGGGCGGTGTGACGGTCGTCATGCCCACATTGCGGCACGCGCCCGCACCCGGGCGCCACCGATTTCGGCCCGCGCGCATCGATCGCCCGACTCGCGCGCATGGATCGCCCGACTCGCGGGGGTTCGGCTTCCCCGCCGCGCGAGTCGGGGTGTTGGTGCGCGCGAGTCGGGGTGTGAGTGTGCGCGAGTCGGGCGATTCGTGCGTCCGGCTGCCGGCTACAGGCGGACCGGGTAGGCGGGCTCGGGGATCTCCGGGCGGATGCGCTGCTCCACGAAGATCCCGTGCCAGAGCAGGAACACCAGCAGCGTCCAGATCCGGCGGCTGTGGTCGATCGGGCCGTCGCGGTGGGCGTCGAGCATCCGCTGCACGGCGGCGAGGTCGACGAGGTGGTCGGCCTGGGAGTCGCGGATGATCTCGCGGGCCCAGTCGTACATCTCGTCGCGCAGCCAGTGCCGGATCGGCACCGGGAAGCCGAGCTTGCGCCGGTTCAGCACGTGCGCGGGGACGATGCCGTCGAGGGCGCGGCGCAGGGCGTACTTCGTGGTGCCTTCGGCGATCTTCTCCGACAGCGGCAGCCCCGACGCGACGCCGTACACCTCGGGGTCGAGGAACGGCACCCGCAGCTCGAGCGAGTTGGCCATGGTCATCTTGTCGGCCTTGACCAGGATGTCGCCGCGCAGCCACGTGAACAGGTCGACGTGCTGCATCCGCGACACCGGGTCCCAGCCCGCCGAGTCGCGGTAGTGGTGGGCGGTGACGTCGGTGTGCGAGCAGCGCGGGTCGTACTGCCGCAGCACGCCGGCGAGCTGGTCGTCGCGGAAGATCCGGGCGTTGCCGTAGTAGCGCTGCTCCAGCGGCAGCGCACCGCGGCGCAGCAGGTCCTTGCCGCGCATGCCCTCGGGCAGCCGGGTCGAGGCCTTCCCGAGCAGCCCGCGCAGGGAGCCGGGCACCTTCTCGAACGGCGCCAGCGACAGCGGCTCGCGGTAGATCGTGTAGCCGCCGAACAGCTCGTCGGCGCCTTCGCCGGACAGCACCACCTTCACGTGCTGACGGGCCTCGCGCGCGATGAACCACAGCGGGACGAGCGCCGGGTCGGCCACCGGGTCGTCGAGGTACCAGACGATCAGGGGCAGCGCGGCCATCATCTCGTCGGGCTTGACCGTGCGCACCACGTGCCGCACCCCGATCGCTGCGGCCGACTCCGCCGCGACGTCCACCTCGGAATAGCCCTCGCGCTCGAAGCCCGTGGTGAACGTGATCAGGTTCGGGTTGTGCTGCTTGGCCAGTGCCGCGATCGCCGTGGAGTCGATCCCGCCGGACAGGAACGCGCCCACCGTGACGTCGGCCCGCATGTGCTTGGCGACCGAGTCGCGCAGCACGTCGGCGATCTCCCGGTGCACGCCGGGCCCGGCGCCCGCGCCCGCGTGGAACACCGGCGTGAAGTACCGCTCGTACTCCACCTCGCCACCCGGGCGCACGGTGAAGTACGTGCCGGACTCGACGCGGCGGATCGCGCGGTGCAGGGTGGCAGGCTCGGGCACGTACTGCAGCAGCAGATAGTGCTGCAGGGCGGCCGCGTCCAGGTCGCTGGCGGGGTTCGGCAGCCCCAGCGCGGGTGCGATCTCCAGGAGGCTCTTCTTCTCGCTGCCGAACGCCACCCCGCCCGGCCCGTTCGCCACGAACAGCGGCTTGATGCCGAACGGGTCGCGCGCGCCGAACAGCACGCGCTCCTGGGCGTCCCAGATGAGGAAGGCGAACATGCCGCGCAGCCGGTTCACCGCGGCCGGGCCCCAGTGGTGGTAGGCGGCCACGATCGCCTCGGTGTCGCCGTCGGTGGCGAACGTCGCCCCGTGCCGCTGCGCGAGCTCGGCGCGCAGCTCCACGTAGTTGTAGATCTCGCCGTTGAAGACGATCGTGTACCGGCCGTCGGCGTACTGGAGCGGCTGGTGGGACCGCTCGACGTCGATGATCGACAGGCGGTTGAACCCGAAGACGACATCGGGGTCGTTCCACGTGCCGCTCTCGTCGGGTCCGCGGTGCCGCGCGCAGCGCAGCGCCCCGGCGATCGGCCCGGTCCGCGCGGCGGCGTCGGCCCCGGCGGTCAGCAGTCCCAGCAGTCCGCACACAGCGCGCAAGTATGCCGACCCGGCGGGGCGCCGCTCCGGTGGCGCACCCTGCCCGGGATTCGGCGATCTGCTCGGCTAGGCTCTACGCCGGGTCGAAGGAGTGCACGTGCCGCGGCCGGGGTAGTCCCGGCGGGCACGGCGGTCGGCCGTGGCAGGACAGCCCGGTGGGTACGACGGCAGGGAGGCGGCGAGCAGTGGGCCGAGCACAGCGCGGGGGAGACCGCCGCGGTTTCGGAGGCTCCGGGGTGACCCGCGCAGCGAAGGTGGCCGGTCTGGCCGCTCTGGTCGTCCCGTTCACCACCGGGTGCTCCGTGGAGGAGGTCCTGCGCTTCGGCTGGCCGGTCGGCGTCACGCCGCAGGCCGAGGCCATGCGCGAGCTCTGGACGTGGTCGGCGATCGCCGCGCTCGTCGTCGGCGTGATCACCTGGGGTGCCATGTTCTGGGCGATGGCGTTCCATCGCAGGCGCAAGGACGACGACGGCTCGCTGCCCCGGCAGACGCAGTACAACCTGCCGCTCGAGGTCGTCTTCACGATCATCCCGACGGTCATCGTCGCGGTGCTGTTCGGTTTCACCGTCAACGTGCAGAACTACGTCGACACCGACGGCCAGGACCCCGACGTGCGGGTGGACGTCACGGCGTTCCAGTGGAACTGGGAGTTCCAGTACCCGGACAACCCGGGCCCGAACGGTGAGCCCATCAGCACGCTGGGCACCAGCGAGACCATTCCGCTGCTGGTGCTGCCCACGGAGCGCCGGATCGAGTTCATCCAGCACTCGAACGACGTGATCCACAGCTTCTTCGTGCCCGAGTTCCTGTTCAAGCGCGACGTCTTCCCGATGCCCGAGGTCAACGACCAGGACAACGTCTGGCAGATCGACGGCATCCAGCGCGAGGGCGCGTTCGTCGGGCGCTGCGCCGAGCTGTGCGGCAGCTACCACGCGATGATGAACTTCGAGGTCCGGGCGCTGGAGCCGGCGCTCTACGACCGCTGGATCGACCTGCGCTCGCAGGTCAACCCGAACACCGGCGCGCCCTACACGGCAGGCGAGGCCCTCGCCGAGCTGAACTGCGGGCAGCTGTGCTCGCCGGAGGCCTACACCACCTACCCGTTCGCCACCGACCGCGTGCAGCGCTCCGCGTCGCAGCCGGTCACGTCGGGGAGCTGAGCCACGCCATGAAGGTCGAATCCCGCATCTTCGAGATCGTCACCGCGTTCTTCTTCCTCGCGGCGATCGTCTACACCGTGCTGGCCCGCGAGCCCGTCGGCATCGCGGCACTGTTCCTCACCGGTGGCCTGTCGCTGATCATCGGCACGTACTTCCGGTTCGTCTCGCGGCGGCTGGAGGCGCGCCCGGAGGACAACCCCGAGGCCGAGATCTCCGACGGCGCGGGCGAGGTCGGCTTCTTCTCGCCGGGGAGCTACTGGCCGTTGGCCGTGGCGGCGTCCGCCGCGTTCGTCGGCGTCGCGCTGGCCTTCTTCTACGTGCCGATGCTGGTGATCGGCGTCATCGTGCTGCTGATCGCCGTCGGCGGGCTGGTGTTCGAGTACCACATCCACCCCGCCGAGCACTGATCCCACGCACCGGACGCGCTACAGCGTCCGGTGCATCACGTGCAGCCCGACGAGCCCGTGCCGGGGATGCCGGAAGGCCTCCGGCACGGTGCCGACGATCGCGAAGCCGAGTGACGTCCACAGGGCGATCGCCCGGTCGTTCGTCTCGACGACCGCGTTGAACCGCATCGCCCGGTAGCCCCGGCGGCGGGCCTCGTCCAGCACGTGCTCGCCCATCCTGCGGCCGATGCCCGCGCCCGCTGCGTCCGGGTGCACCATGAAGCTCGCGTTGGCCACGTGATCGCCGAGCCCGGGTTGGTCCGGCACCAGCTTCGCGGTGCCCACCACCTGCGTACGCCCGGCCCGGTCCGCCCGCTCCGCCACGAACACCGCGGCGGGCGGGCGCGCCATCCAGAGCGAACGGGCGGTCGGCTCGTCCGTGGCCGGATCCCAGGCGATCGTCTCCCCGGTCTCCACCACGCGCTGCCAGACCGGCCAGATCGCGGGCCAGTCGTCGGCGGTGGCGGTGCGCAGGCGCAGGGCGGAGGTGTCCACGCCGTCCATCCTGCCTCGGCGACGTCGGCGCGCGCCGTGCTCGGCGGGCGCTCGCCGGACGGGGGAGGGGGAAGCTCCTCGGCGGCGCCGCCGGCTCGTCAGCGCGCCAGCCACCCGCCGTCCACCACGAGCACGTGCCCGTGCACGTAGTCGGCGGCGGGGGAGGCGAGGAAGACGGCCGAACCGGCGATATCGGCGGGTTCGGCCCATCGGCCCGCCGGGATGCGCGCGAGGATCTCCCTGCTGCGCGCGGGGTCGTTGCGCAGCGCGTCGGTCGTGGCGGTGGCCACATAGCCGGGGGCGATCGCGTTGACGTTGACGCCGCGGCCCGCCCACTCGTTCGCCAGCGCGCGGGTCAGGCCGACCAGCGCGTGCTTGCTCGCCGCGTACGACGGCACGTACAGCCCGCCCTGGAAGCTCAGCAGGGAGGCGACGTTGACGATCTTCCCGTGCCCGCGCGCCACCATCCGTCGCCCCGCGGCCCGGCACAGCTCGAACGCGGCGTGCAGGTTGACCTCGAGGACGTCGTACCAGTCCCCGTCGGGGAAGTCCTCCGCAGGAGCGCGGCGGATCAGGCCCGCGTTGTTGACCAGGATGTCGACGGCGTTGGCGTCGAGCAGCCGCTCGGTCTCGGCGCGCCTGCGTTCCGGGTCGGCGAGGTCCAGCTGAACCGTCTGCACCTTCCCGCCCGTCGAGCGGGCCTCGGCGGCGACGTCGTCGAGGTCGTCCTTCTCCGAGAGCAGCAGCAGGTCGGCGCCGGCGCCGGCGAGCGCCAGCGCGATCGCCCGGCCGATGCCGGTGCCCGCGCCGGTGACCAGCGCGAGGCGGCCCTGCACGGTGAAGGCCGTCGGCATCCGTGGGGCGCCGTCGGAGCCCATTCGCTTCCTCCATCCCCCGGCGTGCCGCCGGAACCGGTGAGGCCGAAGGTAGGAGCCGCCGCACGAGGCCGTGAAGAACGATTCGCGGATACGGTTATTCAACCGCCGAATCGGGGCCTCCGGCGTGCACCGGAACGGCCTCGGTCCCCGGTGGCCGCGGCAGGTTCATGATCTCCTTCAGCAGGCTGCGGGACGCCGCGGTGAGTACGCGCGCCGAGTCCCAGAACACCGCCACCCGACGGCCGCACCCGCCCTCCAGCCTGCGCACCTGCAAACCGCTGGTGTCGGCGACGTGCGCCGCGAGCCAGTTGGTCACCCCGACCCCGAGGCCGTGGCGCGCCATCGCCATCAACGTCTGCGGCTGGTTGGTCGCCTGGACCGGCTCGAGCTCGTACCCTCGCTCCCGGAACAGCCGGTAGGACTCGAACTCGCCGGTCTCGGGCGCGGCGAGCCTCCCGATGGACAGCAGCGGATGCTCCGCCACCGCCGCCACCGACAGCGGTTCGGGCAGGCGGGCCAGCGGATGGTCCGGAGGGTGCAGCACCACCAGCGGCTCCTGCCACAGTGGGTGTCCGTGCACCGACGGCCGCGCGGGCGGTGGGGACATCGGCCGCAGGCACAGGTCCACCTCTCCCGCCGCGAGGGCCTCGTCCAGCTCCAGCGTCGAGCGTTCCACCAGCACGACGCGCACGTCCGGGCTCGCCGCCGCGGCCTGCTGCAGCACGGCGGGCACGAACGCGGCGCTGGCACTCGGGTGGCTGCCCAGCGTGACGACACCGCGGGTCCCACCGCGCCATGCCGCCATCGCGGCTTCCGTCGCGTCGAGCTCGTCCAGGATCGCGCGGGCGTGCACGGCGAGCGCGACGCCCGCGTCGGTGAGCTCCACCGGCCGCTTCCGGCGGTTGAACAGCGGTACGCCGACCCCGCGTTCCAGCGCGGCGACGTGCATGCTCACCCGCGGTTGGGAGCGGTGCGTGGACTCCGCGGCGGCGACGAAGCTCCCCGTGTCGACGACCGCGAGGAACGACACGAACCATTCCAGTCGCACGTCGGTGCGCAACATGGGAAACGACCTCCGGTGCCACGGGTGAGCGCAGAGCTGCGGGCACAGTAGGGGGACGACGCGACCGTTCGCCATGCAGCGCGCACGATCCGGGCCACCGGCTGCCCGGGCACCATCAGGCATCCGAATGCTGGCATCCGTGGTGCGCGCTTAACGTGGGTGGAGCCCGCTACTACCGTCGGTGGCGCTACCCCGATTCGTCAGCGAGGAGGAACACATGGCGGTGGAGAACGCGGAGCTCGCCGACTTCCTGGTGAACGCCGACGACATGCCGTGGGTGCCGCAGGGTTCGAACAACGTGTGGTTCAAGCCGATCCGCATCAACCTGCGCGAGGGCACCTGGGTGAACCTGCTCCGGGTGGCCAGGAGTGGGGTCGTGAACCGCCACCGCCACCTCGCCGAGGTGGAGGGGTGGGTCATCCAGGGCCGGTGGCACTACATCGAGCACGACTGGCAGGCCGGCCCGGGCTCGTACGTCTACGAGCCGCCGGGTGACGTGCACACCCTGGTGGCCGACGTCGAGGACGAGAACCAGCCCATGCTCACCCTCTTCTCGATCCACGGGCCGATCGAGTACATGGACGAGAACGGGCAGCTGGCCTACGTCGAGACGGCGGAGACCAAGCTGAAGCGCTACACGGACTACTGCGCCGAGGCCGGGATCCCGGTGCGGGACATCGTGTTCTGACGCGCCGTCGCCCCGGGGTCCGCAGCAAGGTGGCCATACTGCCGTCCAGTGACAGTATGGCCACCTTGCTGTCACCTGCTCGCGGACGTCACGCGCGGGCCGCCTTCCCCAGCGCCTGCCGCGCGATGATCACTTGCTGGATCTGGGACGTGCCCTCGTAGATCCGGAACAGCCGGGCGTCCCGGTAGAACCGCTCCACCGCCACGCCGCGGATGTAGCCGGCGCCGCCGTGCACCTGCACCGCCCGGTCGGCGACGCGGCCCACCATCTCGCTGGCGAAGTACTTGGCCGCCGACGGGCCCTGCACCTTGTCGGTGCCGGCGTCGTAGGCGCGCGCCACGTCGAGGACGAGGGCGCGGCCGGCGTAGTGGTCGGTGACCGAGTCGGCGATCAGGCCCTGCACCAGCTGGAACGACGCGATCGGGCGCCCGCCCTGCTCGCGGGTCTTCGCGAACTCCACCGACTCGTGCACCAGGCGCCCCGCCATCCCGACGCACAGGGCGGCGATGTGGGCGCGGCCGTGGGCGAGGCATTTGGCGGCGGTGACGAACCCCTGGTCGACGCCGTTCTCGCCGCCCACGAGCGCGTCGGCGGGGACGCGCACGTCGTCGAGGTAGACGTCGGCCGTCCACGCGCCGAACTGGCCCATCTTGTGGTCCTTGGGCCCGATCGTGAGCCCGGGCGTGCCGGCCGGCACGAGGAACGTGGAGATCCCGCGGTTGCCGACGGCGTCGCGGTTGGTGCGGGCGAACACCATGATCACGTCGGCGACCGGAGAGTTGGTGATGTAGCGCTTGGAGCCGTTGAGCACCCAGTCGGAGCCGTCGCGGCGCGCGGTGGTGGCCAGGCCCGACGGGTCGGAGCCCGCGTCGGCCTCGGTGAGCCCGAACGACGCCGTCACCTCGCCGGAGGCCAGCCGGGGCAGCCACGACCGCTTCTGCTCCTCGGTGCCGCCGACCAGCAGCACCTGACCGGCGATGCCGTTGTTCGTGCCGAACAGCGAGCGCAGCGCCGGGGTGGTCCACCCGAGCTCGAACGCCAGCTGGGCCTCCTCGGTGAGGTTCATGCCCAGCCCGCCGTACTGCTCGGGGATCGCGAAGCCGTAGAGGCCCATGTCCTTGCAGGCGGCGACGATCTCCTCGGGGATCGCGTCCTCGGCGTCGATCCGCTCCTCCAGCGGCACCACGTCGCTGCGGATGAACGACCGCACCGCGGACAGGATGTCGGCCAGGTCGGAGGGTTCCACGTTGATCTCCCGTCGTCCGTTCCCCGTCCGCGGCACGCTAGCGCCCGGTAGAGCGCGCGGAAGGGGGTGTGGCCGACTGCACGCGGGTGCGCGCAACCGCGAGGACCTATCGCACCACCGCGAGCGCGAACCCGTCGTGGCCCTTCGCCCCGACGGTCTGGATCGCCGTCGCCTCGACGCGGTCCTCCCGCCCGAGCACCTCGGCGAAGCGGCGGGTGCCGACCACGTCGGGGTCGTGGTTGTCGGCGTCGACGATCCGCCCGCCCCGCACCACGTTGTCGACGACGATGAGGCTGCCCGGCCGGGACATCCGCAGCGCGTGCGCGAAGTACTCGGCGTTGGAGGCCTTGTCGGCGTCGATGAACGCGAGGTCGAACGGGCCCTCGAGGGCGGGGAGCGTGTCGAGGGCGGGCCCGACCCGGATGTCGACGACGCCGTTCAGCCCGGCGCGGGCGATGTTGGCGGCGGCGACCTCGGCGTGCCGCGGCTCGCGCTCGCAGGTGATCATCTGCCCGTCGGCGGGCAGGGCCCGGGCCAGCCAGATCGTCGAGTAGCCCCCGAGCGTGCCGACCTCCAGGATCCGGCGCGCCCCGACGGACCGGGCGAGCAGGTGCAGGAGCTTGCCCTGCGCGGGGGAGACGTCGATGGCCGGGAGCCCGGCGACGGCGTTCGCCTCCAGCGCCGCGTCCAGCACCGGGTCGGGGCCCAGCAGCAGGCCGGTGAAGTAGTCGTCGACGGATCGCCAGAGGTCCTCGCCCATGATCCGAGGGTAGAGTTCGGGTTCGCCCTACCCCTGTCGGGGAGGCGCACCGGCTGGGGCCGGGCTCGACGGGGGACGAGGGTGAGTGCCATGACCGACACCGCAGCTGCCCGTCCCGCGCCGCCGGCCGCCGCCCCCACCGTCGGCTCGGCACGCTTCTGGCGAGGGCTCGGCTTCCTCGTCCGCGATCTCCCGATCGCGATCCTCGCGTTCGTGGTGGCCGTCGCCGGCTTCGCCGCGGGGGTCAGCACGCTCATCGTCTGGCTCGGCCTGCCGATCCTCGTCGTCACGCTCGAGGCCTGCCGCCGCATCGCCGACATCGAGCGCCGCTCGGTCGAATGGGCCACCGGCACCCCGCTGCCGCCCCACCACTACCGCCCGTCGAAGGGCACCGGTGTCTCCCGGCTGCTCAGCGCCCTGGGCGAGCCGCAGTCGTGGCGCGACCTCCTGCACGGCGTGGTGTCGTTCCCGCTGCGCATCTTCACCTTCTGCATCGCGCTGGTCTGGACGGTCGGCGGGGTGGGCGCGACGCTGTCCTTCGCCTGGCAGTGGTCGCTGCCCGACGACGACTACGGGCTGATCTGGTTGATCACCGGCGTCCAGAACCGCTTCGCCGACACGCTGCTGGACACCGTGCTCGGGCTGGTCCTGGTGCTGACGTCGCCGCTGGTCGTCCGAGGCCTGGTGGCGCTGCGCGCCGCGCTGGCGCGGGGCCTGCTCACCAACCAGACCGCGGCGCTGCGGGCCCGCGCCACGCAGCTCGAGTCGAGCAGGCGGGCCGCGGTCCAGGCCGAGGCACAGACGCTGCGGCGCCTCGAACGCGACATCCACGACGGCCCGCAGCAGCGCCTCGTCCGGCTGAACATGGACCTCGAGGCCGTCGCCCGCCGCCTCGACGACGACCCCGAGCGCGCCCGTCCGCTCGTCGCCGAGGCCCTCGAACAGAGCCGGGAGGCGCTCACCGAGCTGCGCGCCCTGTCCCGGGGCATCGCGCCGCCGATCCTCGCCGACCGCGGGCTCGGCCCGGCGCTCGCCGCCGCCGCGGCCCGCTGCCCGGTGGAGGTGTCCCTCGACGTCGCGCTCCCGGAGGGCCGCCGGCTCGCCACCGCGGTCGAGAACACCGCCTACTTCGTCGTCACCGAGGCCCTCACCAACGTCGCCAAGCACGCCCACGCCTCGCTGGTCACCGTGCTCGTCAGCGCCGACGCCGAGCGCGTGCTCGTCCAGGTGCGCGACGACGGCCGCGGCGGCGCGCACCTCGGCAAGGGCCACGGGCTCGCCGGGCTCGCCGACCGGCTCGCCACGATCGAGGGCGCGCTCGACGTCGTGAGCCCGGTCGGCGGCCCCACGATCCTCACCGCGGAGATCCCGATCGCCGGGCTGGGGGAGGGGCGCTAGCGTTGCCTCCGTGCGTGTCGTCCTGGCCGAAGACTCCCTGCTCCTGCGCGAAGGCCTGATCCGGCTGCTCGACGAGGCGGGAGCGAGCGTCGTCGCCGCCGTCGGCGACGGCACCGGCCTGGTCGACGCCGTCGTCGAGCACCGGCCGGACGTCGCCGTCGTCGACGTGCGGATGCCGCCGTCGTTCACCGACGAGGGGCTCCGCGCGGCGCTCGAGGTGCGCAGCAAGGTCCCCTCCACCGCGATCCTCGTGCTGTCGCAGTACGTCGAGGAGTCCTACGCCTCCGACCTGCTGGCCGCAGGCGGGGGCGTCGGCTACCTGCTCAAGGACCGCGTCTCCAAGCTCGCCGACCTGTCCGACGCGCTGGAGCGGGTGGTCGCCGGGGGCACGGTGCTCGACCCGGAGGTCGTCTCGGCCCTGTTCGCCCACCGCCGCCGCCGCGACCCGCTCGGCGAGCTCTCGCCGCGGGAGCGCGAGGTGCTCGGGCTGATGGCCGAGGGCCGCACCAACACCGCGATCGGCCGCAAGCTGGTGATCAGCCAGGGCGCCGTCGAGAAGCACATCTCGTCGATCTTCACCAAGCTCGGCCTGCCGCCATCGGGCGACGACCACCGGCGCGTGATCGCCGTCCTCACCTGGTTGGGGGCCTGAGCCGCCCGTCCGGGACGGATGACCGGCCCGCCCCCCGGGAACGTCCTCTGCAACCGCCGCAGGGGAGGTCACGGTGCCCGGACGCTGCAGGCACGCCCCGGCGCTCGTCGCCGCGGTGCTGGTGGCCTGCGTGCTCGGGACCGCCGCGGCGCGCCCGGCGGCACTCCACAGCGACGACCCCGCGGCCGTCGCCATCGCCGCGGCCATGGCGCAGGTCGGGCTGCCCTACGTGTGGGGCGGCGACGGCCCGGCGGCGGGGAAGGCGGGCTTCGACTGCTCCGGCCTCACCCGCTACGCCTACGGCGTCGCCGGCATCGCGCTGCCGCGCACGTCGCACGCCCAGTACCACGCGGGACCTCGGGTCGCGCCCGGCGCGCCGCTGCGCCCCGGCGACCTGGTGTTCTACGGGACGCCGCGGCGCGTGCACCACGTCGGGCTCTACCTGGGCGACGGGCGCATGGTGACGGCGTCCCGGCCGGGCAGCCCGGTCGGGGTCGCCTACTACCGCTGGCCGGGCGACGATTACCTCGGCGCGACGCGGCCGGCCGGTGCCGCGGGCGATCCCGACCTCGTGCCACCCGCGCCCGCGCCGGCTCCCGCGCCGCTGGGAGCCGAGACGTTCGCCGCCCCGCCCGCACCGGTGCCCGACACGCTGCCGCATCCCGACGACCCGCAGCCGCCGGAGCCCGAGTCGGCCGCAGCTGCGCTGGAGGCGCAGCGCGGGTAACTCAGACGGCCCGGAGGTCGAGCGCCAGCTCGTCGGGCGCGCCCGCGGTCAGCCGCACCGGGATGCCCCAGTCCTGCTGGTAGCGGTGGCACGCGGCAAAAACGCCGTCGCCCTCGTCGCACGCCGCCGCCGCGACGCTCACCTGCAGCACGCCCTCGGCCGGCCCGTCCGGGGCGAACCGGAGCGTCCGCTCCAGGCCCGGGGACGTGCCCGCGCCCTCGGCGAGCAGCTCCGGCGGCGACGCGGCCACCGTGAGCGACGTCGGGTCGCCGAAGCGGCGGTCCAGGTGCTGCCCGGTGGGTGGCGTGAACCCGATGCGCAGCGCCAGCTCCCCCGGCGCGAGGTCGGTGCGGGCCCGGCGGACCCGGTGCGCCGCCCCGTCCACCCGGGTGCTCGCGGGAATCGGCACCCGCACGAGCCGGTGCGCCGCGGACTCGACGACGATCAGGTCGTCGCCGTCGACGAGCACGTCGCTCGGTTCGCGCAGGTCCCGCGCGAGGGTGCCCACCGTGCGTGTGGCGGGGTCGTAGCGGCGGACGGCGCCGTTGTAGGTGTCGGCCACGGCGACCGAGCCGTCCGGCAGCACCGCCACAGCCAGCGGGTGCTGCAGCAGCGCCTCCTCCGCCGGCCCGTCGCGGAACCCGAAGTCGAACAGGCCCTGCCCGACCGCCGTGGCGACATCGGCGCCCACGGCGGGCGCCGCGGCGACCGCGCGCACCGCGGAGGTCTCGGAGTCGGCGACCCACAGCGTCCCGTCCGGCGACACCGCGAGCCCCGACGGCTGGGCGAAGAACGCCTCCCCGGGCGCCCCGTCGCGCAGGCCCTCGTTGGTGGTTCCCGCCAGGACCGCCGTGGCGCCCGTGAGCGGGTCGAACGACCAGAGCTGGTGGTTGCCCGCCATCGCGACGACCACCCGGTCGTCCCACCACGCCACGTCCCACGGCGTCGACAGCTCGGCCGCGCCGTCGCCCACGTCCACCCGGGTGCGCAGCTGCTCACCGGTGCCGGCGAGCGTGGACACCGCACCGTCGGCCAGCCGGACCCCGCGCAGCGCGTGGTTGACGCTGTCGGCCACCACGACGTCGTAGCCCACGTGCTCGGCGACGGGCGCGGGCAGCAGCACCAGCCCTTGCGGTTCCGCGAACCGCGCCACCGTCCCGTCGACCAGCCCGCGCTCGCCGGAACCGATCCGGCGCCGCTTGGCGACCAGGTCGGCCTCCAGCTCGACGAGCTGGTGGTGCGCGGTGTCGGACGCGAGGAACGTGCCCGACGGCAGGGAGATGACCTTGCCGGGGAACCGGAGCGCCGTGTCGGGCGCGGGCGGCGGCACGTACGGCCCGTCGCCGCGGTGCAGGGTGCCCGCCGCCGCGTGCTCGGCGATCAGCTCCTCGACCAGCACCGACAGCCCGTGCGCGTGCCCCTCGCCCGCCATCTGCGCCACGACGTAGCCGTTCGGGTCGACGACCACGAGCGTCGGCCAGGCCCGCGCCGCGTAGGCGTCCCACGTCGTCAGCTCGGGGTCGTCGAGCACCGGGTGGTGCACGCCGTAACGCTCGACCGCCGCCTCCACGGCGTCCGGGTCGGCCTCGTGCACGAACTTCGGCGAGTGCACGCCCACCGTCACCAGCACGTCGGCGTAGCGCTTCTCCAGCTCGCGCAGCTCGTCCAGGACGTGCAGGCAGTTGACGCAGCAGAACGTCCAGAAGTCGAGCAGCACGATCTTGCCGCGGAGCTCGGCGAGCGAGAGCTCCGTGCCGCCCGTGTTCAGCCAGCGGCGCCCGCGCAGCTCGGGTGCGCGCACCTTGGTTCGGTTCCCCACGGGATTGGCCAACACGGCCCGGCGGGCGGGTGTTCCGCGTAGCCGCTACTCCTCGGTGGCCTGTTGCTCGCGGAGCTGCGCGGTGACCTCGGACCAGCGGAAGCGGTAGCGCCCGCCGGGAGTGGTCACGGCGGGCCTGATCAGGCCGCGCGCCACCCAGCGGCTCACTGCGCGCGGCGTGACGCCGAGGCGGCGCGCCACCTCGCCGGAGGTGATCAGCTCCTCGGCGTCGTCGGACACGCTCGCACGCTAGATCGAACGCGCCGCCGATCGGGCCTGACTGTCGCCTCTATCGCATCGATCGCATCGGTCGCGTTATTCTCATGCTGCCTCCATCGAGGGGTGGGCCGCCCAGCGGCCCTGAATCACCACGATCAGGAGCGGCACCATGCCGAACCGCGCGCCCACGGCCGCCGAGCAGTTCGAGTCACTGGCCCGCGCACTCGCGGACATGCCGGTGCTCACCCGCCGCCTGCTCGCCGAGCACCCGGCGTCCGACGGCCCGAACCAGGGGCACTGCCCCGGCTGCACCACGCCCGGGTCGCGCCGGACCGTCGGGGCGCCGTGCAGCATCCGCGCGCTGGCGATGCTGGCGCAGCGCCTACGCTCCGACCGGGCGAGCGGTGGCGCCCGCCCCGTCCAGGGTTCGTCCGGTCGCATCGGGGCATCCGGATCCCGACTGTCGCCGACGTGAACGGACGCCGTGGACCTGCTCGACCTGACCTACGCCCTGATCGGGGTGGGTGCCCTGCTCGCGGGCCTGCTGCCGCGGCTGCTGGCGAACCGCCCGCTGTCCCTGCCGATCGTGTTCCTCGCCCTCGGCATGGTCGTGTTCGTGCTCGTGCCGGACCTGCCCGCCCCTGACCCGTTGCGCTACCCCGATCTCACCGAGCGGATCACCGAGATCGGGTTGATCGTCGCGCTGATGGGTGCGGGCCTGAAGTTGGACCGGCCAACGGGGTGGCGCTCCTGGTCGTCGACGTGGCGGCTGCTCGCGATCGCGATGCCGGTCACGATCGCTGCGACGGCGTTCCTGGGCTGGTGGTGGGTGGGGCTGGCGCCGGCCGCCGCGATGCTGCTCGGGTCGGCGCTGGCCCCGACCGATCCGGTCCTCGCCTCGGACGTGCAGGTAGGGCAGCCCGGCGGGGCGGCCGACGAGGAGGACGAGGTCCGGTTCGCGCTGACGTCGGAGGCAGGCCTGAACGACGGGCTGGCCTTCCCGTTCGTCTACGCCGCGATCGCGATGGCGACGCTGGGGGCCGACCCCCGCGGCTGGCTGGCCGGGTGGGTGCTCGAGGACGTGCTGTTCAAGCTCGCGGTCGGGGTGCTCGGCGGCGTGCTCGTCGGGCGGCTGCTCGGGGCGCTGTTCTTCCGCACCCGGATGGAGGTGCTGCGGCTGGCGACGCAGGCCGAGGGGTTCGTCGCGCTGGCCGCCACGTTCCTGGCCTACGGGCTCACCGAGGTGGCGGGCGGGTACGGCTTCCTCGCGGTGTTCGTCTGCGCCCGCTCGATCCGGGCGTCGGAGAAGTCGCACTCCTACCACGAGGTGCTGCACGACTTCGTCGAGCAGATCGAGCGGCTGATCACGGTGCTGCTGCTGGTGCTGTTCGGCGGCGCCGTCGTCCGCGGGCTGCTGTGGCCGCTGGGCTGGCCGATGGTGGCGCTGGGGCTGGCCGTCGTGCTGCTGGTGCGGCCGGTGACCGCCCGGCTGTCGCTGTGGGGCGCCCCCGGGACGGCCCGGGAGAAGGTGGCCATCGCCGCCTTCGGCATCCGCGGGATCGGGTCGTTCTACTACCTCGCGTACGCCACCGCGGAGGCCGACTTCGTGGGCGCGGAGCAGGTGTGGGCGACGGCGGGGTTCGTCGTGGTGGTCTCGGTGGTGGCGCACGGGGTGGCGGCCACCCCCATCATGAGCTGGCTGGACCGGACGCGGGACGGACCCGCCACCAGCAGATTGCGACCCGGCCGGCGAGAACCGCGCTGAGCCGATGTGCCGGGGGGCCCGGCGGCCCGGAAGGTGCCGCGCGAGACTGGGCACGTGCCCGAGCTGCCCGAGGTGGAGAGTGCCCGGAAGGTTCTGGAGGGAGCGCTGGACCGCGAGATCGCCGCGGTCGACGACGGCGACGACTGGGTGTGCCGCCCGCACCGCCCGGGCGACATCGCGCGGGCGCTCGTCGGTGCGCGGCTGACCGCGGCGCACCGGCGCGGCAAGACGATGTGGTGCGAGACCGCTCGGGACGGGGAACCCGGCCCGCGGTTGGGCATCCACCTGGGCATGGGCGGCCGGCTGGTGCTCACCGACGCCGACGGGGTACGCGCGGGCGGCGAGCCGGACCGCCCGGACCGCGGCCCGCGCAAGCCCGAGTGGGACCGGTTCACGCTTCGCTTCGCCGACGGCGGGCAGCTGCGGCTGTTCGACAAGCGGCGCCTGGGCCGGGTCCGCCTCGAACCCGAGGTCGACGCCCTCGGCCCGGACGCCGAGGAGGTCTCCCGCGCGGAGTTCCGCACCCGCATCGGCCGCGGAAAGGCGCCGGTCAAGGCCCGGTTGCTCGACCAGTCGGTGCTGGCCGGGGTGGGCAACCTCCTCGCCGACGAGATCCTCTGGCAGGCGGCGGTGGCGCCGTCCGCGCGCTCCGACGAGCTGGACGCGGCCACGCTCGACCGGCTCCACCGTGCCCTGCGCCGCGCGCTGCGGGCCGCGATCGCGAACGGTGGCGTGCACACCGGTGAGGTGATCCCGTTCCGGCACGCCGACGCGGCCTGCCCGCGGTGCGGAGCGCCGATGGCGCACGGCACGGTGGGCGGCCGGTCGACGTGGTGGTGCTCGGCAGAACAGGGGTAGGGGGCCGGCGGGAAACGCCGGCAAGGTGGCCATACTGCCGTCCAGTGGCAGTATCGTCACCTTGCTGTCACAAGTTGGGCCGCCGCGTCAGGCCGCCTGCTGTGTGAGCTGTCGTCTCCGCAACCAGCTCCACAGCGCCACGCAGACCGCGAGCCATGCTCCTCCGACCAGCCAGCCGGCGAGGACGTCGCTGAACCAGTGGACGCCCAGGTAGAGCCGGGTGAAGCCGACGGCGCCGACCCACAGCGCGGCCGCACCCAGTGCCGCCAGGCGGGCGGTGGCGCCCAGCCGGGCCCACGCGAGCACGACGAGCGACCCGATCACGACGATCGACATCGTGGCGTGCCCGGACGGCAGCGACTCGTTGTTCTCCGCGACCGCGCGGGCGAGCGCGGGCGGGCGTTCCCGGTCGAGCAGGACCTTCAGGCTGCGGAACACGGCGGCGGCGCCCGTCATCGCGGCGACGACGAACACGGCGTCGGAGCGGCGGTCCCGGACCCACGACCAGATCCCGACGACGCCGGCGAGTACCGCCATCGCCGCCGTGTTGCCGACCTCGGTGATCAGCACGGCCAGGGTGGTGAGCTCGCCGGAGCGGGCCTCGACCGACTCGCTCAGCACCGCCGTGTCGAGCCGGGCCGGGCCGACGCCGGTGAACGCGGCGTACAGCCCGGCCAGGGCCCCCAACCCGAGCAGGACGGCGACGACCGCTCCGACCAGCGGCCGCGGCTCCGGGTGTGCCAGGTGCTCGGTGAGCCCGGCGGGCAGCTCGTCGCGCTGCTCGATAATCGTCCTCCTCGTCGTACCGGCGGCGCGCGTCAGACCGCGCGGCCGCGCCACTCCCGGTACCGGCGCACCAGCGCCGCGGTGGAGCCGTCGAGCCCGCTCGTGTCCGCCGCGGGATCGGTGAGCACCGGGCCGAGCTGCTTGGCCAGCACCTTGCCCAGCTCCACGCCCCATTGGTCGAACGAGTCGACGCCCCAGATCGTGCCCTCCACGAACGTGACGTGTTCGTAGAACGCGATGAGCTGGCCGAGCACCGACGGTGTGAGCTTGCGGGCCAGGATCGTCGACGACGGCCGGTTCCCGGGCATCACCTTGTGCGGCACGATGTCGGCGGGCGTGCCCTCCGCGGCGATCTCCTCGGCAGTCTTGCCGAACGCCAGCGCCGAGGTCTGGGCGAACAGGTTCGCCATGAACAGGTCGTGCATGTCGGTCCGCTCGTCCACCGCGATCTCGTGGTTCGGCTCCGCGAACCCGATGAAGTCGGCGGGGACGAGCCGCGTGCCCTGGTGCAGCAGCTGGTAGAACGCGTGCTGGCCGTTGGTGCCCGGCTCGCCCCAGAAGATCTCGCCGGTCACCGTGGACACGGGGGTGCCGTCGCCGCGCACCGACTTCCCGTTGCTCTCCATCGTCAGCTGCTGCAGGTAGGCGGGCAGCCGGTGCAGGTACTGGCTGTAGGGGAGCACCGCGTGGGTCTCGGTGCCGAAGAAGTTCGTGTACCAGACGTTCAGCAGCCCCGCGACGACCGGCAGGTTCTCCTCGAGCGGCGCCGTGCGGAAGTGCTCGTCCATCGCGTGCATGCCCGCGAGGAACTCACCGAACCGCTCCTTGCCGATGGCCACCATCAGCGACAGCCCGATCGCGGAGTCGAGGGAGTAGCGGCCGCCGACCCAGTCCCAGAAGCCGAACATGTTGGCCTCGTCGATCCCGAACGCGCCGACCTCCTTCGCGTTCGTCGAGACCGCGACGAAGTGCTTCGCGACGGCCTTCTCGTCCCCGCCGAGGCCCTCGAGCAGCCAGGCGCGGGCGGCGCGGGCGTTCGTCAGCGTCTCCAACGTGGTGAAGGTCTTGGAGGAGACGACGAACAGCGTGGTGGCCGGGTCGAGGTCGCGGGTGGCCTCGGCGACGTCGGTCGGGTCGATGTTGGAGACGAACCGCAGCGCGATGTCGCGGTCGGCGTAGGCGCGCAGTGCCTCGCACGCCATGACCGGGCCGAGGTCCGAGCCGCCGATGCCGATGTTGACGACCGTGCGGATCCGCTCACCCGTGTGGCCGGTCCACTCGCCCGAGCGCACGGCGTCGCTGAACGCGCCCATGCGCTCCAGCACGCCGTGCACGTCGGCGACGACGTCCTGCCCGTCGACCTCGAGGGTGGCCTCCCGCGGCAGCCGCAGCGCCGTGTGCAGCACCGCGCGGTCCTCACTGGTGTTGATGTGCTCGCCGGAGAACATCGCCTCGGTGCGCCCGGGCAGCCCGGCGCGGCGGGCCAGCGCCGCGAGCAGCGGCAGCGTGTCCCGGGTGATGCGGTGCTTGGAGTAGTCGAGGACGAGGTCGGCCCCGGTGGCGGTCAGCGCGGTGGCGCGGTCCGGGTCGTCGTCGAACAGCTCGCGCAGGTGCAGGTCGGCGACGGCCCGGTGGTGCTCGGCGACGGCGGCCCACTCGGGCGTGCTGGTGATGTCGGCGGGGATGTCGGATGCGGACACGCCGCCATCCTGCCCCCGATCACCGTCGGGCGGGCGCCGGGGCGAGCCCGGGGTCACCCGTCCGTTCCCACCCCTGTCCGGTCCCAGAGCGCGATGCCGCCGAGCAGGCCGGAGATGTTCGGCACCAGCGTGCGGTTGGGGCCGATGCTGTCCGCGTCGAGCTTCTTGGCGTTGCCACCGCCGATGTAGACGTGGTCGGGCAGCACCATCGCCTCGAACGCCTCCAGCGCGTCCATGACCCTGGCCCGCCAGACGTCCTTGCCGACCTGCTGGCGCTCGTTGTCCCCGCACGCCACCTCGATCGAAAGGCCCTCGCCGAACCGGCCGTGCGACAGCTCCATGTGCGGCAGCAGCACGCCGTCGAAGAACACCGCGCATCCGACACCGGTGCCGAGCGTGATCACCAGCTCCATCCCGCTGCCCGAGACGACGGCGCAGCCCTGCACGTCGGCGTCGTTGGCCACCCGGGTGGGCTTGCCGAACCGCTGGGCGAGCGCTGTCTCCAGCTCGAAGCCGGTCCACTGGGCGACGAGCTCGGGGTCCGGCGGCAGCCCCGGCCCGCGCCGGGAGAACGCCGGCACCTCCCGCACCCGCCCGCGGCGGATCGCCCCGGGGAACCCGACCGACACCCGGTCGTGCGCGGGCTGGGTGGCGGCCAGCGCGGCGAGCTCGTCGAGGAGCACCGGCGGCGTGCACGGGTAGGGCGTCTCGCGGCGGTGGCGCTCGGACACCAGCTCACCGTCCGGGGAGAGCACTGTGGCCTTCAGACCCGACCCGCCGACGTCGATCGCCAGGGTGAGCGGTCCGTCCATGCGTGCGTCCTCCTCGATGCCGTCCTCCGCGCGCCGGACGGTATCCGGGCCGCGGCCCGGGCCGCGACCCGGCACGGGATGGCGTACGCCCCCGACGGGGGCGGTGGGGTGCGGCGCGACCGACGAGCGGTGCGCTGGGCCGGCGAGAACCGCAGGCAGGCGCTGATCACGGGTGGAAGGTCGCGGGTGGACCTCGGACCGCCGCCCTCCGCCCGTGATCGCGGCCTCCAGCGGGTCACCGGGATGCAGGAGCTGATCACCGGGGCGGTGCGGCCGGCGCGGTGCCCGCTGATCGTCGTGACGTGGCTTGTCGTCCTCGACGGTGCGAATGCGGCGATCTCGCGGCGATCACTCCTCCGGTGATCGTCGTGAGGTGACGGTTCCGGCACCCGGACCCGCAACAACCGCTCTCTCGCGGTGATCACGGGCACAGGGCGGTCAGGGCGGCGCGACCGGCGAGCGGTGCGCGGACAGCGCTCTGCTGCCGGCGAGTAGCGCTGAACGCGTTCAGCGACGGTTTTCGCCGTTCGCCGCGCTCCGGCGAGACCGAGATCACGCCCAGCGGCCGGTGACAGCGGGCGATCGGTAGAGCACGTGCAGTTGCACGTTCGCGTGCGGTGCGGGCCGCTGCTCGTCGCGTCCAGGCGTTCGGCCGCCGCGCGTTCGGCTGACAGCCGGTGATCGATCGCCTCCGTCGGGTTAACTGCCCATCACCCACCGAGGCAGTTCGATCACAGAATGTTCCGGAGGCTCCCCCATGAACCGCCCCCTGCCCGTGCCTGCCCGTGACTGGGCCCTGTTGCTGTCGCGCGTCCTCATCGGCGTGGTGATGTTCGCCCACGGCTACCAGAAGATGATCATCAACGGGATCGGTCGCACGACCGAGGGGTTCGAGACCCTCAGCATCCCGCTCGCGATCGTCTCCGCGTCCTTCGTGACGGTCGTCGAGTTCGCCGGCAGCGTCCTGCTGATCGCGGGCGCGCTCACACCGCTGGTCAGCTACCTGATGCTCGTGATCATGGTTGGTGCCGCGGTGTTCGTGCACATCCCCAACGGCATCTTCATCTCCAACGGCGGCTGGGAGCTCGTCGGCGTGATCGGCGCCGCCCTGATCGCCTTCGCGGCCGTCGGCCCCGGGCGCTACAGCGTCGACCATGTCGTGCGCATCCGCCAGCAGCAGTACAAGCGCGAGCTGGAGCTTGCCTCCTCGCGGTGAGTCTCCCGGCGGGTCTGGCGCTGCCGGACCCGCCGATGATCGACCGCCCGGCAGCCCGCCGTCCTCCGGTGCGAGGATGGCGGCGTGCTGCGTCACGTCACGGCGCTCCGGTACGTCACGCCGCTACGTGAGGGCGGGTCGCTGCCCGGGCTGATGGAGGCCGACGACCTCGGCACCTACGTCGTCAAGTTCCACGGCGCCGGCCAGGGCCGGAAGGTGCTCGTCGCGGAGATCGTCTGCGGGGAGCTGGCGCGGGCTCGGGCTGCCGGTCCCCGACCTCGTCACCGTCGAGCTGGATCCGGCGCTGGGGGCCTCCGAGCCCGACCAGGAGGTCCAGCAGCTGCTGCGCGCGAGCCCCGGGCTCAACCTCGGCATGGACTTCCTGCCCGGCGCGCTCGACCTCGACCCGGCGGCGTTCGCCCTCGACCCCGGGTTCGCCGGCCGCGTGGTGTGGTTCGACGCGCTCGTCGGCAACGTCGACCGCTCGTGGCGCAACGCGAACATGCTGTTCTGGCACGGCACGCCCTACCTCATCGACCACGGCGCCACGCTGACGTTCCACCACGCCTGGTCGTCGGCGGAGGGCTGGGTGCGCAGGCCGTACGCGGCCGCCGAGCACGTGCTGCTCGGATCGGCGCCCGACGTCGACACGGCCGACACCGAGCTCGCGCCCCGGCTCACCCCCGACCTGCTGCGGGCGGCCGTCGACGCCGTGCCCGAGCGGTGGCTCGTCGACGAACTCGGCTTCGACGGCCCCGACGAGGTGCGCGCCGCCTACGTCACGCAGCTGCTGGCGCGGCGCGACGCGCGCGATGCCTGGCTGCCCGGCGTCCGCGCCGCGATCGCGGAACGCGGCGCGGGTTCGGGCGAGCCGCCGCCCACCCGCGGTCCCAACCCGCCGTACTGGCTCACCCGCAGGCGAGGTGGCTCATGACCGCGCGGCACGCGTTCGAGTACGCGCTGCTGCGCGTGGTGCCGCGGATCGAGCGCGGCGAGGCGTTCAACGCGGGCGTGCTGCTGTACTGCCGCCCCCTGGACTACCTGGGCGCGCGGGTGCACCTCGACCCGCACCGCCTCGCCGCGCTCGACCCCGCCGCCGACCCCGCCGTGATCGCCCGTGCCCTCGACGCCGTGACGGCCCTGTGCGACGACGTCGGCGCGGCGGCGGCCCGCTACGCCGGACCGGCGGGGGAGGAGGACCGGGGCCGCCGCTTCCGCCGCCTCACGGCCCCCCGGAGCACGGTCGTCCAGGCCGGCCCGGTGCACACGGGCCTGACGGCCGACCCGACGAAGGACCTGGAACACCTCCTGCGAACCCTCGTCCTCCCCCTCCGCCCCTGACCCCACCCCGCGAGTCGCCCGCTTCCGCCCCGCGAGTCGCCGATTTCCACCCCGCGAGTCGCCTGTTCCGGCCAGGTGAGTCGCGGTTTCGACGAGTGAGTCGCCCGTTCCCCGTCGGGCCGTGCCAGTTCCGCCGACTGATCCCGCCCCCACGGGCGGAGCGGGCGCGAACCGCGGCGGACAACGGGCGACTTGCACGTCTTTCCCGGGCGACTTGCGCGTCGTTCTCGGGCGACTCGCGTGTCGGAAAAGGGCGACTCGCGTGTTCGGAAAAGGGGGTGGGGGTCAGGCGTCGACCGTCGCGGGGGACAGGCGCACCGGCATCGCGTCGTAGCCGCGCAGCACGCGGGTCGGACGCCGGTGCGGCGGCGCCGCCGGCGTCAGGGCCGGGAACCGGTCGAACAGCGCCCGCAGCCCCACCTCGCCCTCCATCTTCGCCAGGCCAGCGCCAAGGCAGTAGTGGATGCCGCTGGAGAACGCCACGTGCGAGCCGGCGTTCTCGCGGGTCACGTCGAACCGGTGCGGGTCGGTGAACACGGCGGGGTCGCGGTTGGCGCCGCCGAGCAGCGTGACGACCACGCGGCCGCGGCGCACCCGCTCGCCCGCCACCTCGGTGTCGCGCTGGGCGACGCGGCCCGTGCGCTGCACCGGCGAGTCGTAGCGCAGCACCTCGTCGACGGCACCCGGCCAGTGCGACGGCTCGGCCCGCAGCAGCTCCAGTTGCTCGGGGTGTGCGGTGAGCAGCGCGGCGCCGTTGCCGATGAGGTTGACGGTGGTCTCGAACCCGGCCGCGAGCAGCAGCATCGCGATGCTGGACAGTTCGTCCTCGGTGAGCCTGCCCTCCTCGTCGTGGGCGTGCACGAGCGCGGACAGGATGTTGTCGCCCGGGTTGCGGCGGATGTGGGCGAAGTGGCCGAGCATCCACCGGTGCAGGGACTCGAGGTCGCGCTCGGAGCGGCGGAAGTCGCGGTAGGTCAGGCCGGCGTCCAGGGAGAGCGCGGCGCCCGCGCCCCAGTCCAGGAACTGGCGGCGCATCTCCACCGGCGCCCCGAGCATCTCGGCGATGACGGTGGCGGGCAGGAGGCTCGCGTAGTCGTCGATGAGGTCGGCGCGCCCGCCGTCGGTGCCCGCCCGCGCGGCCATCGTGTCGAGCAGTTCGGTGGCGATCTCCTCCGTGCGGGAGCGCAGCGCCGCCACGACCCGCGCGCTGAAGGCGCGCGTCACGAGCTTGCGGTAGCGGGTGTGGTCCGGCGGGTCCACCGCCAGCATCGACGGCGGCTCGACCGGCCCCAGGGGGCCGCGACCGGCGGCGCGGACCGCGAGCCGCAGCGGCGCGGGCGCGGGACCGCTCGGGGCCTCGACCACCCCGAAATCGGCGCTGCGCAGCACGGCCGTGGCGAGGTCGTGGTGGGCGGTGTTCAGCACCAGGCCGTTGTCGACGAGCCGCCCCTGCGCACGCAGCGCGTCGTAGTGCGGGAACGGGTCGGCGATCGCCACCGGGTCGGCCATCAGCCGCACGCCCAGGTCGCCCGTCTGCAGCTTCTTCTGCACGGCGCGCGCGATCAACCCGTGCCGCACCCCCCATCGCATCGCCCGGCGCACCTCTGCCGTCCCCTTCACGACACCACCTCCCTGATCACCTTCCTCGAAGCTACTGCGGAGTAGGTGTGCTCGGCCACTCGTTCGCGCGGATGGCCCGGCCCTCCGGTACGACTGCCGGGTGACCTCACCCCGGCTGCTGGCCGTCAGCGATCTGCACGTGCGCTACCCGGAGAACCGCGCGATCGTCGACGGGCTGCGGCCGACCTCCGACGGTGACTGGCTGATCGTCGCGGGTGACGTCGCCGAGCAGGTCGCCGACGTGGAGTGGGCGCTGCGGCTGCTCCGCGAGCGGTTCGCACGGGTGATCTGGGTGCCCGGCAACCACGAGCTGTGGACGCGCGGGAAGGACCCGGTGCAGCTGCGCGGCGAGGAGCGCTACCGCCACCTCGTGGCGACCTGCCGCTCGCTGGACGTGCTCACGCCCGAGGATCCCTTCGCGGTCTGGGACGGCCCCGGCGGACCGGTCACGGTGGCGCCGCTGTTCCTGCTCTACGACTACTCGTTCCTGCCCGAGGGGACCCACACCCGGGAGGACGGCGTCGCCGCGGCGTACGCGGCCGGGGTGGTGTGCACCGACGAGCACCTGCTCCACTCCGACCCCTATCCGGACCGGTCGGCCTGGTGCGCGGCGCGGGTGGAGGAGTCGGAGCGCAGGCTCGCCGCCTGCGACCCGGACCTGCCGACCGTGCTGGTCAACCACTGGCCGCTCACCCGCCACCCCACGCGCGTGCTGCGCTACCCGGAGTTCGCCCTGTGGTGCGGCACCGAGCGCACCGCCGACTGGCACGTGCGCCACCGCGCCACCGCCGTCGTCTACGGGCACCTGCACATCCCGCGGGTCACCTGGGAGGACGGGGTGCGCTTCGTGGAGGCGTCGCTGGGCTACCCGCGCGAGTGGAAGGCCCGCGACGCGCGCAACGGCACCGTCGTCGCCGACCTGCTGCCGCGCCAGGTCCTGCCGGTGCCCTGAGCCGCGGCGTCCGTCGCGGAGATCGACAGGCGGCCCGCCGGATCGCAGCAAAGCCACTTTCCTGCAATGACGTTGCGGGAAAGTGGCTTTGCTGCAAGGGGGGCGGCAGGCGGCCCACGCGCTGAGTCACCCGCCGGGTTTCACATGCTGATACCGGCTTCGTGTCTGTGAACACAGCGCTTGACGCCGCCTGTGGGTGTCCCCGATGCTCGGGCAGTCCACGGCCGATGGAACTGAGTTCCATATTCGCGCCGGTCACGATCAGACGACGGAGGGGCTGCCCGACGATGCGTGCGCTCGTGCTCTCGGACTTCTGGAAGCTGACGGTAGACGAGGTGCCGGACCCGGAGCCCCGCCCGGACGAGGTGCTGATCGAGGTCGTCGCCACCGGAATCTGCGGGTCGGACCTGCACGGTTTCACCGGCGAGAACGGACGGCGCCGGCCGGGGCAGGTGATGGGCCACGAGACCGTCGGGCGCGTGCTCGCGGTGGGCGCGCAGGTGCCGGCCGGGACGTGTGCCGTCGGGGACGCGGTGACGGTGAACCCCGTGCTGTGGTGCGGGCGGTGCCGGCAATGTCGGGCGGGCCGGGAGCAGGCGTGCCCGGACAAGCAGGTCATCGGGGTGACCCCGGAGCTCGTCTCGGCGTTCGCCGAGCGGATGGCGGTGCCGGCGCAGAACGTCGTGCGGCTGCCGGACGGGATGCCGGTGGAGCACGGTGCGCTGGTGGAGCCGCTGGCCGTCGGGTACCACGCACTGGTCCGCGGCGACTGCGGAAGTGGCGACACCGTCCTCGTGCTCGGCGGCGGGCCGATCGGGCAGGCGTGCGCGCTGGCCGCGCTGCGTATGGGCGCCGAGCGCGTGGTGGTCTCGGAGCCCGCCCCGGCCCGGCGCGACCTCAACGCCCGGCTCGGGGTCGCCGTCGTCGACCCGACCACCGAGCAGGACCTGCCCGCCGCCGTCGCCACGGCCCTGGACGGGGAGTCGCCCACACTGGTCGTCGACGCCGTCGGCAGCGCCGCGACGCTGGCCACGGCGTTCGCCTGCGCCCCGCTCGGGGCCACCGTGGTGCTCGTCGGCATGGGCGCGCCGGCGGTCGAGCTGGCCGCGTACGAGATCTCGACCAAGGAGCGGTCGGTGGTGGGCAGCTTCTGCTACAGCGCCGCGGAGTTCCGCGACACCGCCGCCTGGGCCGCCACCGTTCCGGAGTCGCTCGCGGTGCTCATCGAGGGCCGCGCCGACCTCGACGGCGGCCCGGCCTCCTTCGGGGCACTGGCCCGCGGCGAGGACCCCTCCAGCAAGATCCTGATCTACCCCAACGGACGTGCGGCCGCCGAAGCCTCGAGCGGACGCGATCCTGATCCCGACCCTGCGACGTGAGGTTGCGCACATGAGGTTCCAGCGGCTCGGTCCCGTCGGCGCGGAGACCCCGGTCGTCCGTGCGGGCGACGGCACGGCCTACGACATCAGCGGCGTGACGGCCGACATCGACGGCGCCTTCCTCGGCGGCGACGGCGTCGAGCGCGCCCGCCGCGCGCTCGACGAGGGCTCGCTGCCCACGGTCGACCCGGCGGGCCTGCGGGT
>NZ_JAHKRK010000068.1 GCF_019396355.1 Pseudonocardia nigra | reverse complement strand
TCCCGGGTGCTCGCCACGGTGCCGCTGCCGCAGGTGACGGCGCGGCCGCAGCACGACCCGGGGCACCACCACGCGGGCTCGCCGGCGTGACCTCGTCCCCGGCCGTGCGCCGCAGTCCCACGGCTCCCCCGTCCTTCCGGGACGGCCGCATGGAGGCGTCGCTGCGGACGCTCGAGCTCGCCGTGCGGGGCCGGCTGGACGGGCTGCTGCAGGGCAACCACCTCGGCCTCGTCCCCGGTCCCGGCAGCGAGCCGGGGGAGGCGCGCACCTACCAGCCGGGCGACGACGTGCGCCGGATGGACTGGGCCGTCACCGCGCGCACCACGGAGGCCCACGTCCGGGAGAGCGTCGCCGACCGGGAGCTGGAGACGTGGGTCGTGCTCGACCTGTCGCCGAGCCTCGACTTCGGCACGGCGTCGTGCGAGAAGCGGGACCTCGCGATCGCGGCGCTCGCGGCGATCACCCACCTCACCCGGGGCGGTGGCAACCGCATCGGCGTGCTCGTCGCCACCGGGGAGCGGCTCGTGCGCATCCCGGCGCGCGGGGGCGTGGTGCACGCGCGCGGGATGCTGCGGCGCGTGGCGGAGACCCCGCGGGCCCCGGAGGGCACCCGTGGCGACCTGGCGGCCGCGATCGAGCAGCTGCGGCGGCCGCCGCGGCGGCGCGGGCTGGCGGTGGTCATCTCCGACTTCCTCGGCGAGCCGGACTGGGAGCGCGCGCTGCGGGCGCTGTCGGTCCGCCACGACCTGCTCGCCGTCGAGGTGCTCGACCCGCGTGAGCTGGAGCTGCCCGACGTCGGCACCGTCGTGCTCGCCGATCCCGAGACCGGGCGCCAGCGGGAGGTGACGGTCACGCCGCTGCTCGCCCGCGAGTTCGCCGCGGCAGCGGCCGAGCATCGCGAGCGAGTGGCGGCCACGTTGCGCCGCTGCGGCGCCGGCCACCTCACCCTGCGCACCGACTCGGACTGGATCGCCGACGTCGTGCGGTTCGTGCTGGCCCGCAAGCGGGCGTGGTCCGGGGGAGGCCGGTAGATGTTCGCGCACCCGTGGTGGCTGCTGCTGCTCGTCGTCGTGGCCGCGCTGGCCGTCGGCTACGTGCTGCTGCTGTGCAGGCGCCGCCGCGACACCATCCGCTTCACCAACCTGGAGCTGCTCGACCGGGTCGCCCCGAAGCGCCCCGGCTGGTACCGGCACGTCCCGGCGGCGGCGATGATCACGGCGCTGGCGGTGCTCACGGTCGCGCTGGCCGGGCCGATGGCCGAGGCGAAGGTGCCGCGCAACCGGGCCACGGTCGTACTGGTGATCGACGTGTCGCTGTCGATGCAGGCCACCGACGTCGAGCCGAGCAGGCTGGCCGCCGCGCAGGCCGCGGCGAAGTCGTTCGCCGACCAGCTGACCCCGGGGATCAACCTCGGGCTCGTGTCGTTCGCGGGCACGGCGGCGGTGCTCGTCTCGCCCACGGTGGACCGCGAGCCGATCAAGCGCGCGGTGGACGGGCTGCGGCTGGCGGAGTCGACCGCGACGGGGGAGGCGATCTTCGCGGCGCTGCAGTCGGTGGAGACGTTCTCCCAAGCGATCGCGGGCGCGGACGCCGAGGGCCCGCCGCCGGCACGGATCGTGCTGATGAGCGACGGGAAGCAGACGGTGCCGGGCGGCGTGATGCCCGAGGAGGAGCCGCGGGGGTCGTTCACCGCCGCCCGCGCGGCAGCGGACGCGGGCATCCCGGTGTCGACGATCTCCTTCGGCACCGACTACGGCTCGATCGAGATCAACCCGGGGGAACGCACCTCGGTGGCGGTCGACGACGTGTCGATGCAGCAGATCGCCGAGCTCTCCGGCGGGCAGTTCTTCAAGGCGGCGAACGAGACCGAGCTCCGGCAGGTCTACTCCGAGCTCGGCGAGCAGATCGGCTACGAGGTGCGGCGGGTCGACACCAGCAGGCCGTGGCTCGCCGGCGGCGCCCTGTTGCTCGTCGTGGGCGTGGGCACGGGCCTGGCGCTGGGCCGCCGCCTCCCCTGACCGGGCGACTCGCGTGTCGATGTCGGGCGACTCGCGTGAGCCGTCGAAACATCCCCCGCGAGTCGCCCGTTCCTGCCGCGCGAGTCGCCCGTTCCTGCCGCGCGAGTCGCCCGTCTCCGGCGGGCGAGTCGCCTCCTTCGCGTCGGACACGCCGGGCGGGGTCGCCCGGGGGAGCCGCGGGCCCATAGGGTGAGCCCCGTGGGACGCAGCGTGCTGGTGACCGGAGGCAACCGCGGTATCGGACTCGCGATCGCGCAGGCGTTCGCGGCACAGGGCGACCAGGTGGCGGTCACGCATCGCAGCGGCGCCGAGGGGCTGCCGGGCGAGCTGCTCCCGGTTCGCTGCGACGTCACCGACGCCGCCGCCGTGGACGACGCGTTCGCCGAGGTGGAGGAGAAGCACGGGCCCGTGCAGGTGCTCGTCTCCAACGCCGGGATGAACGACGACACGCTTCTCATGCGGATGAGCGAGGACCAGTTCACCCGCGTCGTCGACGCCAACCTCACCGCCGCCTACCGGGTGGCCAAGCGCGCCTCCCGCGGCATGCTCCGCGCCAAGAGCGGCCGCATGATCTTCATCTCCAGCGTCGTCGGGCTCACCGGGTCCGCGGGCCAGGTCAACTACGCCGCCTCCAAGGCCGGCCTGGTCGGGCTCGCCCGGTCCGTCGCCCGCGAGCTCGGCTCCCGCGGGATCACCGCCAACGTCGTGGCGCCCGGTTTCGTCGACACCGACATGACCCGTGCCCTGCCCGACGCCCGCCGCGCCGAAATCCTCGGCCAGGTGCCGCTGGGCCGCTACGCGAGCGCCGAGGAGATCGCCTCGGCCGTCACCTGGCTCGGTTCGGACGCCGCCGGCTACGTCACCGGCGCGGTGATCCCGGTCGACGGCGGCCTCGGCATGGGTCACTGAGCCGGGGTCACTGAGCCCGTTTCCCCTCCCTCGACCACGGAAGGCATCCATGGGACTGCTCGACGGCAAGCGCCTGCTCATCACCGGCGTGATCACCGACGCCTCGCTGGCGTTCCACGCGGCGAAGCTCGCGCAGGAGCAGGGCGCGCAGGTCGTGCTCACCGGGTTCGGCCGGATGCGGCTGGTGGAGCGGATCGCGCAACGGCTGCCTGAGCCCGCGCCGGTCGTGGAGCTCGACGTGTCCGACCAGGCGCAGCTCGACAGCCTCGTGGAGCGCGTCTCGCCGCACCTTGTCGAGCTCTCCGGGGGCGACGACCCGAAGCTGGACGGGGTGCTGCACTCCATCGGGTTCGCACCCGCCTCGTGCCTGGGCGAAGGGGCGTTCCTCAACGCACCGTGGGAGGACGTCGCCACCACTATCCAGGTGAGCGCGTACTCGTTCAAGTCGCTGTCGACGGCGCTGCTGCCGCTGCTCGGGCCGGGGTCGTCGATCGTCGGGATGGACTTCGACAACCGCCAGGCGTGGCCCGCCTACGACTGGATGGGCGTGGCCAAGTCCACCCTGGAGTCCGTCACCCGCTATCTTGCCCGCGACCTCGGCCCGAAGGGCATCCGGGTCAACCTCTGCGCCGCCGGCCCCGTCCGGACGATGGCGGCGAAGTCGATCCCGGGGTTCGCCGCGTTCGAGGACGCCTGGGACGGGCGGGCTCCGCTGGGTTGGGACGTCAACGACCCGGTGCCGGTGGCGAAGACGGTGTGCGCGCTGATGTCGGACTGGCTGCCGGTGACCACGGGCTCGATGGTGTGGGCCGACGGCGGCTTCCACGCCATCGGTGTCTAATCGGGGGGTGCATTTGCGCGTCGACGCCCTGCTCGTCCTGTCCTTCGGTGGCCCGGAGGGCCCCGACGAGGTCCGTCCCTTCCTCGAGAACGTGGTCCGCGGGCGGGGGGTGCCCCCGGAGCGGCTCGACGCCGTGGAGGAGCACTACCGGCACTTCGGCGGGGTCAGCCCGCTGAACGCGCGCAACCGCGAGCTGATCGACGCCGTGCGCAAGCGCACCGACCTGCCGGTCTACTTCGGCAACCGCAACTGGCACCCGATGGTCGAGGACACGGTCGCGGAGATGGCACGGGACGGGGTGCGGCGGGCGCTCGTGTTCGCCACCAGCGCCTACGGCGGGTACTCGGCGTGCCGGCAGTACCAGGAGGACATCGCACGGGCACGCGAGGCCGTCGGCGCGGAGGCCCCGGAGCTGGTGAAGATGCGGCACTTCTTCGACCACCCGCAGTTCGTGGCCGCCAACGCCGATGCGGTGCGAGCGGCCCGGGCCCGGCTCCCGGAGCAGGTTCGCGACCGCGCGAGGATCGTGTTCACCGCCCACTCGGTGCCGGTCGCGGCCGACGCGGCGGGCGGGCCGCCCGAGGACGGCGGGTACCTCTACTCCCGGCAGGTCGCGGAGGCGGCGCGGCTGGTCGCCGCCGAGCTCGGCACCGCCGACTTCGACGTGGTCTGGCAGTCGCGCTCCGGCCCGCCGCAGGTGCCGTGGCTGGAACCGGACGTCGTCGACCACCTGGACGCCCTGCGCGCCGCGGGGACGCCCGCGGTGGTCGTGGCTCCGGTCGGGTTCGTGTCCGACCATGTCGAGGTGATCTGGGACCTCGACACGGAGGCCTGCGAGCGCGCCGAGGAACTCGGGATGGCCTTCGCCAGGGCGGCCACGGCGGGGCCGGACCCGCGGTTCGTGGACATGGTGGTGGAGCTGATCGCGGAGCACACCCACGAGGTCGCACCCCGGTCGCTGGGAACGGTGACCCTGCTGGGATGTACGGTTGACGGTTCAGCGTGCGCGGTGGATTGTTGCCGTCCGGCGCGTCCGGAATGACAATCATGAAAAAGTTCGGTCTCCACGCTTGCAGTCGCTGACGTCTTAGGGTCTGCTTCCACCTCATGTCACCCATGAGTGTGTCCGGGGCCACGAACCCGCCGGACGCCGATTTCCACGTCCTCGCCAGCTCGGGGGGAGCCCTCTCGAGCATCGAAGAAGCCATCAACAGCGTCTTCGACCCGATCTCGAACGCACTGGGATGGTTCGTCTTCGAGCTCGGCTTCCCCGTCGGGGGAACGGTGTTCCCCTGGATCGTGGGATGGCTGGTGCTCGCGGGCATCGTGTTCACGATCTACTTCGGCTTCGTCCAGTTCCGCAGCTTCAAGCTCGCCACCGAGATCGTGCGCGGCAAGTACACGCGCAACGACGAGCCGGGGGAGATCGCCCACTTCCAGGCGCTGAGCTCGGCGCTGTCCGGCACCGTCGGGCTGGGCAACATCGCCGGCGTCGGTGTCGCGGTGACCATCGGTGGCCCGGGCGCCACGTTCTGGATGATCGTCGCCGGCCTGCTGGGCATGTGCACCAAGTTCGTGGAGTGCACGCTCGGGGTGAGGTACCGCGAGATCCACGCGGACGGCACGGTGTCCGGCGGCCCGATGCACTACCTGAGCAAGGGCGTGGCCGAGCGCATCCCCGGCAACGGTGGCCGCATCCTCGGCCGGGTCCTCGCCGTGTTCGCCGCGATCTTCATCCTGTTCTTCGCCATCGCGGGCGGGAACATGTTCCAGGTCAACCAGACCTTCGCGCAGCTGCGCAACGTCACCGGCGGTGAGACCGGGTTCCTGGGTGGCGCCGGCGCCGCCCTCATCTTCGGCATCCTGCTCGCCCTGCTCATCGGCGCCGTGATCGTGGGTGGCATCACCTCGATCGGGCGGGTCACGAGCAAGCTCGTGCCGAGCATGGCGATCATCTACGTGTCGGCGTGCCTGATCGTGATCGCCGTGAACATCCCGCAGGTGCCCGCAGCCATCGGAGCGATCCTCTCCGGTGCGTTCACCGGCGCCGGGGTGCTCGGCGGCGCGGTCGGCGCGCTGATCCAGGGCTTCCGGCGGGCCGCCTTCTCCAACGAGGCCGGCCTGGGCTCGGCGCCGATCGCACACTCCGCGGTGCGGACGAAGAACCCGGTGACCGAGGGCTACGTGGCCCTGCTGGAGCCGTTCATCGACACGGTGGTCATCTGCACGATGACCGCGTTGACGATCACCATCGCGGGCACCACGTTCTACCGGGACGCGCAGGTCAGCGCGCTCGGCGGCGGCGAGGTGCCCGACGGCGTCATCGTCACCTCCGACGCGTTCGCGACGGTGCTGCCCTGGTTCCCGTACGTCCTGGCGCTCGCCGTGACGCTGTTCGCGATCTCGACGATCATCACCTGGGGCTACTACGGGCAGAAGGCGTGGACCTACCTGTTCGGCAAGAGCACCGGGAGCGAGCGCACCTACCAGGTCGTCTACGTGCTCTTCGTCATCGTTGGCGCGGTGCTCACGCTGGGCAGCGTGCTGAGCTTCGCCGACTCGGTGCTGTTCCTGCTCGCACTGTTCAACATTCTCGGCCTGTACATCCTGGCGCCGGTGGTGAAGCGGGAGGTGCAGGACTTCCGCGAGAAGCGCCGGTCCGGCGAGGTCTCGCGGGTCGACGTCAAGCAGTGATCCCCGGCCGTGGGGCCCGGCCCACCCGGCCGGGCCCCACGGCATGTCACACATCCCTCCCTCGTATCAGCCACAGTCCGACGCCCAGCGGCACGAGCGCATAGGCGGCGAACAGGACCGCGGCGCCCGGGGACGACAGGAGGGCGCCGTACACCGTGGCGGAGAGGTCGGCGCCGACGATCTGCCGGGGCAGGCCGCCGATCATCAGGGAGCCGACCCGCTCGTTCCACGGCTCCGGGAGGTTGTGCGCCGCGATCGGGAGCACGTGGAGGAACCCCACGAGCAGGCCGACAGCCGCGGCCGTGGAGCGCACGATCGCGCCCAGGCCCAACCCGAGCAGGGCGAACACCGCGGCCGACAGGCCGGTGACCACCAGCAGCGGCACCTCGTCCGGGACCGGTGCGGCGTAGATCCCGCCGTACCGGTCGCCGACGATCGCCCGGGCGACGGCGTACATCCCGAACACCGCGATCTGCCCTGTCGCCAGTGCGGTGCCGCCGACGACGACCGACTTGGCGGCGAGCACGGGCCAGCGGCGCGGCACGAGCGCCAGGCTGGTGCGGATGAGCCCGGTGGCGTACTCGGAGGTGATCGCGAGTACGCCCAGGACGCCCAGGGCCAGCTGCGGCAGGAGGAACAGGGCCTCCTCCAGCTCCGCCAGCCGCGCGGTGGCCCGGAGCGGGGGCGGCGCGTCGTCGTAGGCGTCGGCGGCCGCCCACGCCAGGCCTGCGGCGAGCAGGACACCGCCGAGTGCGGCGCCGACCGCGACGGCGGTGGACCGCACGGAGCGGAGCTTGAGCCACTCCGCGGCCAGGACATCGAGCATCAGACGTCCCTCCGGGCGAGGACGATCGCGGCGGCGCCCAGCGCGACGACGGCGTACGCGATGAGCCCGGCGAGCGCGACCATCGGCGGCAGGACGCCGTCGCCGAGTCGCCGCGACAATCGCTCGCCCACGATCTGCGGCACCAGCTCGGGCAGGAGGAACGAGCTCAACCGGGTGTTCCACGGCGCGGGCAGGTAGGCGCCGACGCCGGGGAGCACGAACAGCAGCCCCACCACCGCGGTGATCGCCCCGGCCGTCGACCGGGTGACCGCGCCCAGCCCGAGCCCGACGATGGCCAGCACGGTGACCGACAGCGCGGACGCGAGCAGCGCGGGCAGCTCGGCCGCCAGCGGTGCGGCGTTGAAGCCCAACGTGCGGTCGCCCGCGATCCACCGGCTGAGCCCCCAGGTGACGAGCAGGACGGCGGCCGACGCGGAGAACGCCGTAGCGGCGACGACCGCGGTCTTGGCCGCCAGCAGCCGGTGCCGGGCAGGCACGGCGGTGACGCTCGTGCAGATCGTCCCGGTGGCGTACTCGGCGGTGATCGCCAGCACCCCCAGCACGGCGAGGCCGACCTGCAGGAGCGGGAGGAAGCCCTCCTCCGGGGCCGCTGCGCCGAACGCCGCGCGACCGGCGGCATCGCGGCCGTCCCAGACCGTGCCCACGTAGTACGCCCAGCCCGCGCCGAGCACCGCCACGAGCGCGGCGACACCGAGCGCATGGTGGGTGGACCGGACCGACCGCAGCTTGACCCACTCCGATGCCAGCAACGCCGGCACCCCGGTCACCGCGCGGCCCCGAACTCGACGGCTGACCCGGTGAGTGCCAGGTAGGCCTCCTCGAGCGAGGCGTGCCCCGCGGTCAGCTCGGCCACGGTGGTGTCGGCGACGAGTCTGCCGCGCCCGACCACCACGATCCGCTCGGCGGTGAGCGCCATCTCGCTCATGAGGTGGCTGGACAGCAGCACCGTGCGGCCCTCGGCGGCCAGGCGGCGCATCAGCTGCCGGATCCACCGCACCCCGTCGGGGTCCAGGCCGTTGACGGGTTCGTCGAACAGCAGGACGGCGGGGTCGCCGAGCAGGGCGGCGGCGATGCCGAGGCGCTGTTTCATCCCCAGGGAGAAGCCCTGGACCCGCTTGCGTGCGACGCCCGCCAGCCCCACCTGTTCGAGCACCTGCGCGACGCGTGCGCGGCCGATGCCGTTGGTGTGGGCGAGGCAGAGCAGATGGTCGTGTGCCGTGCGGCCTCCGTGCACAGCTCCGGCGTCGAGCAGCGCCCCCACCCGGTGCAGGGGACGGCGAAAGGTGGCGTAGCGCCTGCCGTCGATCAGCGCCTCTCCCGACGTCGGGGCGTCCAGGCCGAGGAGCACACGCATCGTCGTGGACTTCCCCGCGCCGTTCGGGCCGAGGAAGCCGGTGACGTGGCCGGGACGCACCCGGAACGACAGGTCGTCGACCGCGACGGTGCGCCCGTAGCGCTTGGTGAGGTGCCTGATCTCGATCACGTCTGCGACGATCCGGCATCGCCCGGGCCGGGCGCGTCGGACCACAGGGGGATGTTTCCGCCCCCGATGTCCCCCCAGGGGGTGACGTTCCGCGTCCCGGCCACGGCTACCGTCCGCGGCGTGGGGGATCTCCGGTTCGTGTTCGCCAGGCGGTGGAGCCGCGGTCAGCTGATCGCGCTCGACGGCCTGGCGGCGTGGGCGTTCACGCTCGCGTTCCTCGGCGCGGCGGCCGCGGGCGACGCGCCGCAGTGGGCGAGGCTCGCGGTCCCGCTGGGCCTCGGGCTGCCGCTGGTCCTGCGCCGGGTCCGGCCCACGGCCGTCTTCGGCTCCGTCCTCGCGGTGTCGGTCCTCGCCGCCGTCCTCGACGTGGTGGGATTCGCGTACGCGGCACCCGCCTACGCCCTCTACGCGGTCGCGCTGGAGGGCCGCCGGGGCCGGTGGGTGCCCACCGGCGCCGTCGGCATCATCGCCGCGATCGCCGTGGTCGGGCTCGCGGTGCTGGGCGCGCCCGGGTCGTGGGCCCGCCACGTCGGCGGCACCGCGCTCGGTGTCGTCGTGCTGGCGGGCGCGTGGACGGTGGGGCAGGCGGTGCGGGAGCGGCGCATCGCGGCGGCTCGCGACGCCGAGCTGCTGGCGGGCCGGGCGGTGGCCGAGGAGCGGCTGCGCATCGCGCGCGAGCTGCACGACGTGGTGGCCCACAGCCTGGGCCTGATCGCGGTGAAGGCGGGCGTGGCCAACCACGTCGTGCGGACACGGCCGCAGGAGGCGCACGACGCGCTGGCCGTGATCGAGACCGCGAGCCGGAGTGCCCTCGTCGAGATGCGTCACCTGCTGGGCGCGCTGCGCACCGAGGCGCCCGACCTCACCCCCGTCCCCGGCCTGTCCGAGCTCGGGGAGCTGGCCGCGCGGGCCCGTCTCGCGGGCGTCGAGGTCGACCTGCACGTGTGCGGCGGCGACGCGCTGCCCGACGGCGTGGCGCTGTCGGCGTACCGGATCGTGCAGGAGGCGCTCACCAACGTCGTCAAGCACGCCGCGCCCGCGCGCTGCCGGGTGGACGTGACGGCCGACGGTCGGCAGCTGCGGATCGAGGCCGTCGACGACGGCCCCGGCCGGCGCATGCTGCCCGGACCCGCGGGCGGCCACGGGCTGCTCGGGATGCGGGAGCGCGTGGCGACGTACGGCGGGGTGTTCAGCGCGGGCCCGCGGGAGGACACGTCCGGGTTCCGCGTCGCCGCCACGCTCCCGTACGGGGACACCGCGTGATCCGGGTGGTGGTGGCCGACGACCACGCCCTCCTGCGCGGCAGCTTCCGGATGCTCGTGGAGTCCGAGCCGGACCTCACGGTGGTCGGCGAGGCGGGCACGGGTGTCGAGGCGGTGGAGCTCGCGCTGCGCGAGCGCCCCGACGTGGTGCTGATGGACGTACGCATGCCCGGGATGGACGGGATCGAGGCCACCCGCCGGATCGGCGACGCCGCCCGCAGCCTGATGGTCACGATGTTCGACCTCGACGCGTACGTGTACGCGGCGCTGCGCGCCGGGGCGAGCGGGTTCCTGCTCAAGGACACCCCGCCCGTCGAACTGCTCGCCGGGATCCGGGTCGTGGCCGCGGGCGACGCACTCCTCGCGCCGGCCGTCACCCGCAGGCTGATCGCCGAGTTCGCCCGGCTGCCCGAGCGGCCCGTGGTGCGGGGCCTCGACGGCGTCACCCCGCGGGAGCGGGAGGTGCTCACGCTCGTGGCGCGGGGGCTGTCCAACACCGAGATCGGGCAGCACCTGCACCTGAGCCAGGCCACGGTCAAGACCCACATCGGCCGCCTGCTCAGCAAGCTCGACGCCCGCGACCGCGCCCAGCTCGTGATCGCCGCCTACGAGAGCGGGGTGGTGTCCGTGACCTGACCGGCTGCCGGTACGGCCCCGCCCAGGCGGGCGGCGAGCACGCGCACGTGCTCCACCAGCTCCGGCGGTTCGTGCACCTGGAAGGCGAAGCCGAACAGCCCCACGTACAGCGTGAGCTCGTCGAGCGAGTTCGAGCCGGCGCGCAGCTCGCACGTGTGCTCGTCGAGGGCGGTGAGCACGCCGATGGTGGGTGGGATCCGGTCGGCGGCGACCCGCACCGGCGCGTGCAGGGTTAAGCGCGCCCGGTACCGGTAGGCCCCGGTGGAGATGCCGTGTGCGGTGAAGCGCGGAAGATCGGCCGGGAGCTCGCGCGGCGTGAACCGGGGGCCGGTGGGGATGCGGGGGTGGAGGCGGTCCACTCGGAAGGTCCGCCAGTCGTCGCGGTCGAGGTCCCACGCCACGAGGTACCAGCGGCGACCGGTGTGCACGAGACGGTGCGGCTCGGTGCGGCGGACGGTCGCGGTGCCGTCGTGGCTGCCGTAGTCGAAGCGCAGCTGCTCGTGAGCCCGGCATGCGTGGGCCACGGCCAGCAGCACGTCCGGGTCCACGGCGGGCGCCCCTGTCGGCATCGACACCGTGACGCCGTGCAGGCGCGCCCACGCGATGGCGCAGCCGGGAGGGCAGCACGCCCTCCAGCTTGGTCAGGGCCCGCAGCGAGGACTCCTCTCTGCCCGTGACGCTGCCGCTCGCCGCCGCGCGCAGCCCCACGGCCACGGCGATGGCCTCGTCGTCGTCCAGGAGCAGGGGCGGCAGCGTCGCGCCCGCCCCGAGCCGGTAGCGTGCGACCCCGGCCGTGGCGTGCACGGGGTAGCCGAGGGCCCGCAGCTTGTCGATGTCGCGGCGCACGGTGCGCACGTCGACCTCGAGCCGGGCGGCGAGCTCCGCGCCGGGCCAGTCCCGTGGGGTCTGCAGCAGTGACAGGAGGCGGAGCAGCCGCGCCGATCTCCAACACGGGGACCACTGTTCCACGCAGCGAGGACCGAAGCTGTCCTAACCGGTTCCTAGCGTTGTGCTCGTGACCGAGACCGACGAGATCCGTCCCTTCCACCTCGACATCCCCCAGGCCGCGCTCGACGAGCTCGCCGCGAAGCTCGCCGCCACCCGCTGGCCCGCCCCGCTGCCCGGGGACGGCTGGGACACCGGCGTTCCCACCGCCTGGTTGCGGACGCTGGTCGAGCACTGGCGCACCGGCTACGACTGGCGCGCTGCCGAGCGGGAGCTCAACGCGATCCCCCAGTTCACCACCGTGATCGACGGGCAGCGGATCCACTTCCTGCACGCCCGCTCCCCGGAACCCGGCGCGCTGCCGCTGATCCTCACCCACGGGTGGCCGGGTTCGGTCGTGGAGTTCCTCGACCTCGTGGGTCCGCTCACCGACCCCCGTGCCCACGGCGGCGACGCGGGCGACGCGTTCCACGTCGTGATCCCGTCGCTGCCCGGCTTCGGCTTCTCCGGCCCCGTCTCGGATGCGGGGTGGGACACGAACCGGATCGCGCGGGCGTGGGCGGAGCTGATGCGCAGGCTCGGGTACGCGCGGTTCGGGGCGCAGGGCGGGGACGTCGGCGCAGGGGTCTGCGCCGAGCTCGGCCGGGTGGCGCCCGACCGTGTCGTCGGCGTGCACGTCAACGGCGGCCCGGGCCCGATGCCGCCGGTGCCGCTGCCCGACGAGGAGCGTGCGGCGCTGTCGGCGCTCGAGCAGGACCGGGTCGCCCGGATCGAGGCGTTCCTGCAGGAGGAGTTCGGCTACATCGCCGTCCAGTCGACCCGGCCGCAGACGCTCGGGTACGGGCTCGTCGACTCCCCCGTCGGCCAGCTCGCGTGGATCATGGACAAGTTCCGGGAGTGGACCCACCCGCGACACGCCCTGCCGGAGGAGGTCGTCGACCGGGACCGGCTGCTCACCAACGTGATGCTCTACTGGCTCACCGGCACGGCGGGCTCGGCGGCCTACGTCGGGTACGCCCAGGCCGAGGGCTGGGGCCCGAAGGAGAACTCCGGGGTGCCCACGGCGGCGCTCGTGTTCGCCCACGACGTCGGCATCCGGCGCTACGCGGAGCGGGAGAACACGATCGTCCGCTGGACCGACGTGGACCGCGGCGGGCACTTCGCCGCGCTCGAGGAGCCGGACCTGTTGCTGCAGGACGTGCGGGAGTTCTTCGGTTCGCTGCGCTGACCTCGGCCGGTTGCGGCTACTCGCCGTCCGGCGAGGGAGCCGCGGCGATCGCGGCGGCGACGAGGTCGGCCGCCGTGGTGTCGCGGCTGCGCCGTCCGCGGTCGTAGTGCTGGGTGGTGGCGATCGTCGCGTGCCCGACGTCGGCCTGCACGTGCTGGATGCGGGCGTCCTGCTCGAGCGCGATCGTGACGTAGGCGTGGCGCAGCGCGTGCGGGTGGACGCGGTCGGCCAGGCCGTCGAGCACGGGACCGGAGTTCGCGGCGATCCGTCGCAGCAATGTGTAGAGGTCCACGCGGGAGCAGCGCCCGCCGCCGCGGGTGGCGATCATCGGGGAGCCGCCGGCCGGCGTGCGTCCGCGCCGGGCGGGCGCGGCGGTGCCGGCCACCCGGTCGCGCTCGGCGAGGTAGGCCCGCAGCGCCTCGCCCGCGAGGTCGGTGAGGTACACCTCCCGGTGCAGCCCGCCCTTGCCGAGCACCCGCAGCACCTCGTCGCCGCCGCTGCGGTAGAGGTGGTCGCGGTCCAGCCCGACGAGCTCGCTGATCCGCAGCCCGAGCGTGAGCAGCGCGACCACGGCGACGCCGCGCAGGGCGTAGAGCCGGGCCAGCCGGGGGTCGCGCGAGTAGTGCACCTGTGCCGCGGCCACCAGCAGCGCTTTGAGCTGTGCCGCGGTGAGCCGCACGGTCGGCGACGAGTCCCGCGCGGTGCTCGACAGTCCGAGCCGCGACCGGTTCAGCGCCGCCGGGTTCGCCGCGACCACGCCCGCCTCGGCGAGGTGTCCGTAGAGCGCCGACAGGGTGGACAGCATCCGCTGCCGGGTGCGCTTCTGGGCCCCCGCGGCGCTCAGGGCGTGCAGCCAGGCCTTCACGTCGGCGGCCGTCGCCGCGCGCGGGTCGAGCCGCCGTCCCGCGCACCAGCGGAACCAGGCGAGGCGGTGCAACGGGCCCGGCGCGGCGGCGGGCGGCCGCCGGGCGGTGTCAGCGGGCTCGGCGACGCCGCCGATGGCGTCGACCCAGGCGATCGGGAGGCCGAGCGCATAGGCGTAGGTGCGGCGGGTCGCGGCGTTGGCGTAGCCGGAGAGCCATTCGGCGAGCTCGGCGCGCAGCACGTCCGGATCGTCGACCCCGGGCCACTCCTGCGTGGTGGGAGCGGGCAACGCCTCGAGGACGGCCAGCTCGGCGTCGATCGGCACGGGCTCGCCCGACATCACGTACTCCTCCCCAGGTGGGTGTTGATCGTCTCACGCACCCGCCCGCCGCCCCTGACCACCGCGCCGATCAACGGTCAGCCGATGGTCAGGAGACGGTCAGCGGCGCCGTCGAACCTCAGATCCATCGACACGGCGCCCAAGGAGCTGACAATGCGGAACGCGAACATCCTCATCTCGGGCGCGAGCATCGCCGGACCGGCGACGGCGTTCTGGCTCAACCGGTACGGGTTCACCACCACGGTGGTCGAGCAGGCCCCGCAGCTGCGCACGGGCGGGCAGGCGGTCGACTTCCGCGGCGCCCAGGTCGAGGTACTGCGGCGGATGGGCCTGCTCGACGAGGTGCGCCGCAACGAGACCGCCATGGGCGAGCAGCGCATCCTCGACACCGACGGCCGGCACGTGTTCAGCCTGCCGGCGAGCTTCACCGCGGGCGAGGTCGAGATCCCGCGCGGTGATCTCAGCCGGATCCTCCACGCCGCCACCAAGGACCGCACCGAGTACGTCTTCGGCGACCGCATCACCTCGCTGACCGAGACGCCCGACGGGGTGGCGGTCACCTTCGCCCGCAGCGCGTCGCGGACGTTCGACCTGGTGATCGGGGCGGACGGGCTGCACTCGGGGGTGCGGGCGCTGACCTTCGGGCCGGAGTCGCGGTTCCGCACGGACATGGGCTACCACTTCGCGGGGTTCACCGCGCCCAACCACCTGGGCCTGGACCACGTGGGCCTGATGTACAACGCACCGGGCCGGGGCGTCACGCTGGCCAGCCACCGCAACAGCGCCGAAGCGACCGTGGGCCTCGTCTTCGCGGGCGACGGGCTCGACGTCGACCGACGCGACACCGCCGCATTGCGGCAGCTCCTGGCCGAACGCTTCGACGGCCTCGGGTGGGAGGTGCCGCAGCTGATCGAGGTGATGTGGCAGGCGAGCGACCTGTTCTACTCCCCGCTCTGCCAGATCCGCATGGACCGGTTCACCCGCGGACGGGTCGCGCTGGTCGGCGACGCCGGGTGGGGTGCCGGCCCGGGCGGGTCCGGCACCGGGATGGCGATGATGGCGGCCTACGTGCTCGCCGGGGAGCTCGCCGCGGCCGGCGGCGACCACGGTGTCGCCTTCGCCCGCTACGACAGCGAGGTGCGCCCGGGCGCGGAAGCGGGGCTGAAGCAGGCGAAGAACGCGGGCCCGTTCCTCGCGCCGAGGACGTCCAGGGGGATCCGGCTGCGCAACCGGATGCACCGGATGCTGACCTCGAAGGTGATGCTGGGGCAGCTCGAGAAGATGTCGGTCAAGGCCGCGAACGTCCTCACCGTGAAGGACTACGCGGTCCCGGCGGCCGACGCGACGGCCGCTGCGCGGGAGAGCGCGGGGCGTAGGCGGTGTCGAACGCCTCGGCGCCGGCCAGTCTCCTGGCCCGGTCGGCGGCCTCCAGGTCGTGGTGCGGAGCGCCCACCGCCGCGGCCACTCCGAGCAGGTGGGCGGCCCGCTCGCCGTCTTCGTCGAGCAACGCCATGGAGACCAGCACGTGGGACCGGACGGCGTGGCTCTGCCAGTCCGGTCCGCAGGCGTCCAGGGCCAGCCGGAACCGGCGCAGGGCCTCGCCGGGATCGCCGCGGCGCTCCGCGAGCCGGCCGAAGCCGTGGTGCACCATGGCCAGCGTCGCCGGGACGCCGGTCCGACGGGTGAGCTCGGCGGCGAGGCGGTAGCCGGTCGCGGCGGCGTCGAGATCGCCGCCGCGCAGGAGCAGGGCCGCCCGGCGGCAGGAGAGCTCGGCGATTTCCTCCACCGCTTCGAGCGCCACCATGTCCTCGATCGCCTCCTCGGTGAGCGCGAGGGCTCTCGTCCCGTCGCCGCGCCGGTCGGCCAGCGCCGCGAGTCCGTCGAGCACCTGCGCAATGCCCCCAGCGGTCATCGACGGACCGGAACGCGGTGAGGGATGCGCTGAACTCGGCCTCGGCGTCGGTCAGGTCGCCGTCGAAGACATGGCGGTAGCCCTGGGAGAACCGGGTCAGCGCCTGGAACCACGGATCCTGCGTGCGCGCGAACTGCTCGTACACCGGCAGCATCGGGGCGGCCGTGTCGGGTGGCCCGATGAACAGCGACCAGGCCACCACCAGGTACGGCTGGCGCAACGGCCAGGTCAGCGTCCGCATGATCGTGGTGGCCCGGTCCACCGGGCCGTCGGGCGGCCCGGGCAGGGCGGCCAGCACGGCCAGGACGTATTCCTCCTCGAGGCCCTCCGGTGGGGCGAGCCCGTCGAGGAGCCGGGCGGCCAGCGGAGCCACCTCGCTGCGAACCCCACTGAGCTGCCAGTACGGGGTCAGCGCTCCCACGAGCGACAGGGCCAGCTCCGGGACGGCGGGCACGGCCCAGCGCAGCGCGGCGTGCAGGTTGGCGCGCTCGGCGGTCAACCGGGCGAGCCAGGCCAGCTGTTCGGCGCTGCGCAGGTGCGGGTCGGCGGTGCGGGCGAGGCCGAGGAAGTACTCGGCGTGCGCCCTGGCGAACCGTTCCCGCTCCCCGGCCTCGGTCAGCCGCTCGGCGCTGAACTCCCGGATCGTGTCGAGCATCCGGTACCGCCCGTTCGCGACCTCCACCAGCGACTTGTCGACGAGCCCCGCCAGGACCTCCTCGGTCTCGGACAGGACGTCGGCCACCGCATCGGCCGTCGCCCCGCCGGGGAACACCGCGAGCCTGCGCAGCAGCCGCTGCTCGCGAGGATCGAGGAGGTCCCAGCTCCACGCGACCACCGCGCGCAGGGTCTGGTGCCGGGGGGCTGCGGTGCGGCTGCCGCGCGAGAGCAGGCGGAACCGGTCGTCGAGGCGTCTCTCCAGCTCCGGCAGGTCCAGCGAACGCAGGCGAGCCGCGGCCAGCTCGATGGCCAGGGGCAGGCCGTCGAGCGCTCGGCAGATCCGCCGGACGGTGTCGTCGGCGGTGAAGCCGGGGCGGACCGCTCGGGCCCGGTCGGTGAACAGGCGCACCGCTAGATCGCTCGGGCAGCGGCGGGAGCGGGCACAGCGCTTCGCCGGTGATGCCGAGCGGCTCCCGGCTGGTGGCGAGCACGCGCAGATCCGGGCAGGCGGCGAGCAGCCGGTGCACGAGGGCGGCGGTCTCGGCGATCAGGTGCTCGCAGTTGTCGACGACGACGAGCAGCCGCCGGTCCCGGAGCGCGGCGGCGAGCCGCTCCACCGGGTCCTGCCGGGTGTTCGGCGACGGGAACAGCCCGGTCTCCCGGAGCCCGAGCGCGGCGAGAACCGCTTGCGGCACTTCCGATCCGTCGGTCAGCGGGGCCAGATCGACGAAACACGCCTCCTCCGGCGCGGCAGCTTCGATCGCCACGCGGGTCTTGCCCATGCCACCGGGGCCGGTCAGGGTGACCAGCCGGGCCGTGCCGAGCAGTTCGCGGACCCGGTCGAGCTCCTCGGCGCGCCCGACGAAGCTGGTGAGCTGGGCGGGGACACCCGTGGCGCGCGCGGGTTCGGCACCGAGGATCGCCAGGGGCGTCTCGGCCAGCTCGGGTGACGGGTCGGCGCCCAGCTCCTCGGCGAGCGTCCTGCGGGTGTCCTCGAAGACGGTGAGGGCCTCGGCCGGCCTGCCGGCCCCCTGCAGCGCGCGCATGAGCAGCCCGCGCAGCCGCTCCCGCAGCGGGTGTCGCGTGACCAGCTCCTGCAGCTGCGCGACCAGCCCGCCGACCGCGCCGCCGCGGGCGAGCTCGGCTTCGGCCCGGTCCTCGACCGCGGTCAGCATCAGCTCCTCCAGCCGCGCGACCTCCCGCCCGGGCACGTCGACCGGCTCCCGCCAGAGCTCGAGCGCTTCGCCCAGCAGCGCAGCGGCGGCGCCGTAGCGGTGGGCCGCCAGCGCTGTCCGGCCCTCGCCTGCGAGGCGCATGAACCGGTGCACGTCGACCTGCTCGGGCGCGACCGCCAGGCGGTACCCGGCGGGGTGCAGCTCGATCAGCTCGCGGCCGAGCGCGCGGCGAAGCCGGGAGATCTGCGCCTGCAGGGCGTTGCCGGCATCCCGGGAGGGGGTCGCGCCGTAGAGGTCGTCGACGAGGCGGTCGGTGCTGATCACCCGCCCGGCGTCGAGGAGCAGCAGCGCGAGCAGCGCACGCGGGCGGGGACCGCCCACGGGGATAGGCGTTCCGTCGGCCGCCCACGCCTGCGTCGAACCCAGGATGCCGAACCGCACGGGGCGAGTGTTCCAGGGGTCCGAGACGGCGCCGCAGCCGCTCACGTCCGTTCTCGGTGGCGCTGTACCGGACGCTCCGGCAGCCGGCGATCGAGTGGGCACTGCGCGCGCGTGAGGCCGGCGGGGTCAGCACCGTGTGCGAGGAGTGGGACGCGGCGGGGCGGGTCCGCGGGTGGGGTGCCTCGGTGTGCGATCCAAACGAATCAGGCCTCGTGACCGTGTACCGCGGGTTCGGCGCCGACGAGGTGGTGTCCTACTGCGGGAGCTCCTTGAGCTCGATCTCGACGAAGGCCAGCGGGAAGGCGCCGGCGTTGACGACCTCGTGTTCGCTGCCGGCCGGGCGCGCGTAGGACTCGCCTGCCCGCAGCTCCGCGGAGGTGACCGCCCCGTCGGGCGTGTGGATGTCGGTCCGGCCGTCGGTGACCGGTACGACGAGGTAGTCGTGTTCGTGCACGTGGCGGCCGGTGCTGTCGCCCGGCTCGAAGTCCCAGCGGGTGACCCGCACGCGCTGGTCTTCGTGCTGCAGCGTCGCGCGGGCCGTGGTCGCCATGGGGAATCTCCTCGTCGTCGATCGCGCTACCGGCACGGCGGACGTGCCGGCGCACCGTGCCGGGTCGCAGGCTAGCTGCGGGCCGCTCGGGACAGTCCCCGCTCCCACTCGAACGTCCGCCTCTTCCGCTGCCGTGGAAGGCACCGACAAAACATCGGTTTCGTTGGGTGCGTCTTCAGTTGTCGAAACGCCGAACCGGTTATCAGATTTCGAAACTGCGAACGGGTAGCGTTCGGACCATGATCAAGAACGCAGTGCGCTGCGGCTACAGCAAGTGCCGCGCCGAGTTGCCCCCGCCGGGCCCGCAGGGCGGCCGCCGCCGCACCTTCTGCCGTGACACCCGCTGGGAGGGCGGCCGGACCTGTGCGCAGATGGCCCGCGCCGAACGCGACGCCCTCGACGCGCTGGGGCTCGACTCCTCGCGGGCCGCGTTCGGCCTCGACGCCGACCGGCTGCGCGACCACGTGGAGGCCGTGCGCGGGCCCGTGGCAGAGCTGGCCGCGGCGCTCGCCGGCGTCACCGCGCGGCTGGACGAGGTGGAGGGCAGCGCGCTCACCGCCGTCGAGACGGCCAACCGTGGTGCCGCCGAGGCCGAGGCCGCCCGCGTCGAGGCGCAGGAGGCCAGGCAGCGGGCCGAGCGTGAGGCACGGGAGGCGGTCGAGCGGGCCGAGCAGGCCGCGGAGGAGCGCACGGAGGCGGTGGGGCGGGCCGCCGCCGCCGCCCGGCAGGCGTTGGAGGCCACCGAAGCGCTGGGGGCGGCGCGGCAGCTCGCCGAGGAGGCCGTCACCGCCCGGCAGGCCGCCGAGGACCGCGCCGGCGCCGCCGGGGAGCGCGCCACCGCGGCCGAGCGGGCCGCTCAGGAGGCCGCGGTGCGGGCCGAGCGCGCCGACGCCGAACGCAGCGCAGCGCAGGTCCGCGCGCAGGAGTGGCGCGAGGAGGTCGAGCGGCTGCGGACGGAGCTCGCCGATCTCCGGTCCGCCCTGAGTGCCGCCGGTGCCGCCCGCGACGATGCGACGGCCCGCGCGGACGCCGCGGGCGAGGCCCTCGCCGGGGAGCGGGAGGCGCACCGCCGCACCGAGCGGGAACTGGCCGCGGCCCGCGAACGCGCCGAGACGGAGGCCGCCCTACGGACCAGGGCCGATGGCGAGCTCGAACGGATGCGCGGCGAGGCCGACCGCGCCCGCACCGACGCCGAGCGGGCCCGCGCGGAGCTCGCCGCGGCGCAGGAACGGGACACCGACGAGCTGCGTCGGCTGATCACCGCGGCGATCGCGGGCGCCCCGCCGGCATGAATGCAATGCGCCGGCCCGGCCCGGATCGAGTGATCCTGGGCCGGGCCGGGATTCGTCCGCCGATCAGCTCGTCATGCTGGCGAACATGCCGGGCTGGTAGGAGCCTCCCTGATTGCGCACGATCACGTTGATCCGGTTCGCCGCGTTGATGAGGGCGACCAGGGAGACCAGCGCGGCGACCTGGTCGTCGTCGTAGTGCTTGCGCACCTGGGCCCAGGTCTCGTCGGACACGCCGTGGTGGGCGTCGGCGAGCCGGGTGCCCTCCTCGGCCAGCGCGAGCGCGGCCTGCTCGGCGTCGGTGAACACGGTGGACTCGCGCCAGGCGGCGACGAGGTGGAGCCGGACCGCGGTCTCACCGGCGGCCGCGGCCTCCTTGGCGTGCATGTCGAGGCAGATACCGCAGCCGTTGATCTGGCTGGCGCGCAGCGACACCAGTTCCTGCGTGGCCTTCGGCAGCGTCGACTGGTCGATCACCAGGCTGACGTTGGCGAACCGTTTGGCGATCTTGGCGCCGATCTCGTTGGTGATCAGGTCGACGGTGGCGGACTCAAGCAGGCCGTGCCGCGGCCCATCGTGGGGGCCGACAAGGTGGCCCGTCTGCTGGCAGCCGGGCTGGGCAGGATCGCCGCCGCGGCGTCGCTGCAGCCGGCACAGGTCAACGGCCACCCGGCGCTGATTCTTCGGCTGGGCGGCGAGATCGACCGTCATGGCGGTGCGCATCGACGACGGCCTCATCACCGGGCTCTACGCCGTGCGCAACCCCGAGAAGCTCTCACGTGTCGAGCGGGAGACCGCGGTGAGCCGCTGAGCCCGAAAGACTCCGGCGGCCGCTTGCCGGACGTGTCGCCGGCCGACCGCTGCCGTTCTCAGCGGGTTCCGGCGCAGTCATCAGCCTGTGAGCCCAACGGACCTCTCCGCGCGATGAGTTCGGGCCGCCCCGCCGGTCCTACCCCCGTCGGCTCGTGTCCGCGGAGGAGGAGGCAGCGCGTGCCAGAACAGGATGTGGCGGAACAGGGCTGCACCGCGCAGCGGTTCGTCGAGCGCCTCGAACAGCACCGCTCGGCCGAGGAGCTGGCGAAGATCCAGCGCTACTTCAGGTCCGGGGAGGGCGAGTACGGCGCGGGTGACGTGTTCCTGGGCGTGCGGATGGGCCAGGTGTTCGCGCTCAGCGCGGAGTTCGTCGACATGCCACTCGCCGAGATCGAGACGCTGCTGGAGAGCCCGGTCCACGAGGCGCGCGCCGGTGCGGTGAAGATCATGGCGAAACAGGCGTCGGCGCGGACGGCCACCGAGGAGCGCCGCCGGGAGCTGTACGAGCTGTACCTGCGGCGCATCGACCGGATCGACAACTGGGACCTGGTCGACCTCGGCGCCTGGGACGTCGTCGGGCGCCACCTCGCCGACAAGCCCCGCCACGTCCTCGACGAGCTCGCCCGCTCCACCGATGTGTGGGAGCGCCGCACCGCCATCCTCAGCACGCTGTTCTTCGTCCGCCGCGGCGAGCTCGACGACACCTTCCGGGTCGCCGCGGCACTGTGCGGCGACGACCATGATCTGGTCCACAAGGCGGTCGGCGGCGTGCTGCGCGAGGCCGGGAAGAAGGACCGCGCCCGGCTGCTCGCGTTCCTCGACGAGCACGCCGCGGCGATACCGCCCACCGCCCTTCGCTACGCCACCGCGCACTTCGACGCGGACGAACGTGCCCACTACCGGGGCCTGCGCCGGACGGGACGGGCCTGACGTGGGGGCACCGGCGACGACCGGCGACCAGGCGCTGCAGCTCGAGCGGCACCGGGTGGAGCTGGCCGGCTACTGCTACCGGATGCTCGCGTCGGGGTTCGAGGCCGAGGACGCGGTGCAGGAGACGTTCGTGCGCGCCTGGCGCGCCCTCGACCGGTTCGACGCCACCCGCGGGTCGCTGCGGGCGTGGCTGTTCGCCATCGCGACCAACGTCTGCCTCGACATGCTGCGCGGTCCCCAGCGGCGGGCCCGGGCCATGGACCTGGGTCCCGCCTCGCCCGCGGGCGCGGCGCTCGGCGACCCGATCCCGGAGAGCGCCTGGGTCCTGCCGGTCCCGGACGCCCGCGTCCTGCCGGCCGGAGGTGACCCCGCCGACCTCGCGGCGCAGCGCGCGTCGATCCGGCTGGCGTTCGTCGCCGCGTTGCAGCACCTGCCGCCCCGACAGCGCGCCGTGCTGATCCTGCGCGACGTGCTCTGTTGGCGTGCCGAGGAGGTGGCGCGGCTGCTCGACACCTCGCTCGGGTCGGTCACCAGCGCGCTGCAACGGGCCCGCGCGACCGTGCGGCGCGTCGCACCCGACGCGCCGGCGGACCCGCTCGACGCGAGACAACGCGATCTCCTGGCGCGCTACTGCGCCGCGTTCGAGCGGTACGACGTCGAGGGCCTGGTCGCGCTGCTGCACGAGGACGCGACGATGTCGATGCCCCCGTTCACCTGGTGGCTGCGCGGGCGGGCGGAGATCCGGCGGGTGCTGCTCGCCGGTGACCGCTCGTGCAGAGGGGCGCGCCTGCTCCCGGTGGCGGCCAACGGGTCGTCCGCGCTGGCCCAGTACCGCCCGGGCACGCCGGGCGGGCCCTGCGTGCCGTTCGCGCTGATCGTGGTGGAGGCCGTGGGCGGCCGGATCGCCGAGATCACCACCTACCTCGGCGCCGAGCGGCTGTTCCCGCTGTTCGACCTGCCCCCGGTGTACCCCCCGGGGATGAGCTCCGCCGCGCCCGTCAGGTGAGCGTGCCGAGGACGATCGCGCGGGCGACCGAGCGGACCGCGTGTTCGGTGAGCTGCTCCGGCGGCGTGGAGACGAGGGTGAACAGCGCCCCGCCGTAGAGGGTGACCAGGACGGAGATGCGCTCGGGCGGGACCGCCAGGCCCAGCTCGGCGTGGTGCCCGGCGGTGAACGCGACCGGCGTGGCCCATGTCGGCGTGGTGCAGCTCCGCCACCCGCTTCGCCGTGGCCACGAGCAGCGCCTCCCAGCTGCGGAAGCAGTTCGACGCGGTGCCGGCCGGCAGGCCCGCGAGGCGCTCCACCGCTGGACGTGGTGATCGCCGGCGCCGGCGTGGGTGGGCTCGCCCTGGCGACCGGGCTGCTGGCCGACGGGCACCGGGTCCGCGTGCTCGAACGCGCGGCGGGTCCCCGCCCCGGCGGTGCCGCCGTGACGATCTTCAGCAACGGCGCCGCCGCGCTGGCCGGCCTCGGCGCGCCGCTGCTCCGGCTCGACATGCGCGTCCTGCACGACCACACCGGCTTCCCGGTCACGACCATGTCGCGCGAGGCGCTCGTCGCCCACCTCGCCGGGCACCTTCTGCCGGACGTCGTGCAGTACGACCGCGGGGTGGTGGCCGTGTCGCGTGACGGCGACCGCCTCACGGCCACGACGGGCACGGCCACCGGCACACCGGCGCGGTGCTGGTCGGCGCGGACGACCACGCGTCCGCGGTGCGCCGTGCCGTCCTCGCGCCGGCGCCCGCTGCCGACTGCGGATGGGCCACCTGGCAGGGCCTCACCCCGGCGCTGCCCGACCTCGCGGCCGGCACGGCGGGGCGGTCCTTCGTGGGCGATGCCGGGTTCGTCGGGCTCATGCCGGCGGGTGGCGGGCTGCTGCAGTGGTGGTTCGACGTCCCCTGGTGCCGGTCCGCGCCGCGCCCGCCCTCGCCGGTCACGTGGCTGCGGCGGCGGTTCGCCCACTACGCGGCGCCGGTGCCGGATCTGCTGGCCGCGGTGTCCGACGCCGACATCGCGCTGTACCCGCACGTGCGCCACGCGGTGCCCACGCGCTGGGGGACCGGGCCGAGCACACTCGTGGGCGACGCCGCCCACGCGTTCCCGCCCACCCTGGCCCAGGGCGCCAGCCAGACCCTCGAGGACGCGTGGCTGCTCACCCGGGCACTGCGCACGGCCGCACACCCCGTCCCCGCGCTGCGACGCTACGAACGCGCGCGGAGTGCGCGCGTGCGCCCGGTGTCGCGGCTGGCGGCCACGGAGCTGACAACCGGACGCCGAACGCACTCACCCGGCTGCTGGCCCGCCGCCTGCCCGCCGCGATGACCGACCGCGCCCACCTCGCGGCCCTGCGCCGGTGGAGCAGCGTGCTCACCGACGAACGGGTGTGACCGGCGCCTACCAGGGCACCGCCCAGGCTCAGGGCACGGTTGCCCGCGCGGCGAGGAAGTCACGACACTCCTGCGCGGCGGCGCTCAACGTCCGGTCGGCCCGGTGCAGCAGACCCACCGGGCGCAGGACCGGACCGGGTTCGACGGAGTGCACCGACACCGGCGGGCCCGGTGCCTCGGCCACCGACCGGGCCACCAGCGCGACGCCGAGCCCGTGCGCGGCGAGCTCGCGCAACCGGGGCAGGTGCGTGCTCTCGAACGGCACGGCGGGCACGAAGCCCGCCTCGCCCGCGAGCCGGTCGAGGATCGCCCGCAACCTGCTGTCGGCGGGGAGGCAGACGAACGGCTCGTCGCGCAGCGCGTCGAGGCGCAGCGGCCCGCTCCCGGCGAGGTGGTGGTCGGGCGCGGTGACGAGGACGAGCTCGTCGTCGAACAGCGGGGTGGCGGCGTACCGGTCGGGGAGCCCGGCGGGCATCGGCCCGATCGCGAGGTCGATCAGGCCCCGGTCGAGCGCGTCGAGTAGCACCCGAAGCGGCCCGGACCGCAGCGCCAGCTCGACCCCGGGGTGGCGGCGGTGGAACGCCGCGAGCGCGGCCGGCAGATCGAACGGGTCGATCGCCTGGATCGCACCGATTCCCACCCGCCCGACCAGTACCTCGGCGAGCCGCGCGAGGTCGGCCCGTCCCGCCTCCAGCTCGGCGAGCACGCGCCGGACGCGGGACAGGAACAGCTCGCCGGCGGCCGTGAGCGCGACCGTCCGGGTCGTGCGGTGCAGCAGCGGCACGCCGAGCTCCGTCTCGAGCCTGCGGATCTGCACGGACACGCCGGGCTGGGCCACGTGGAGGTGTTCCGCGGCCCGCGTGAAGCCGCCGTGGCGGACCACCGCCTCGAAGTACACCAGCTGACGCAGCTCCACCCGTTCAGAATGCCGCATTATCGGTGCCAGCACGAACATGTCTTGGACGTATGGATCCCCGGCCCGCACGATGAGGACATGACGACGCTCGGCTGGTTCATCACCGGCACCTCCACCGGTCTCGGCCGCACGCTCGCCGAGACCGTGCTCGCGCACGGCGACCGCGTCGTGGCAACCGCCCGCGATCCCGCCACCGTCGCCGACCTCGCACGCCGCCACCCCGACTCGGCGCTCGTCCTGCCGCTCGACGTCACCGACCCCGCACAGATCCGGGACGCCGTCGCCGCCGCACTCTCCGACGGCCCGCTCGACGTCCTGGTCAACAACGCCGGACACGGGCTGCTCGGGGCCCTCGAAGAGCTCACCGACGCACAGATCCACCGCGTGCTGGCGACGAACCTGCTCGGCGCGCTCGCGGTGACCAGGGCGGTGCTTCCGCACATGCGGGAGCGCCGCAGCGGGCACATCGTCCAGATGTCCTCGGTCGGCGGTGTCGTGGCCAACCCGGGACACGGGATCTACGCGGCGTCCAAGTTCGGCCTGGAAGGGGCCTCCGAGGCGCTGGCGGGAGAGGTGGCGCCGTTCGGCATCCGCGTCACGATCGTCGAGCCCGGGCCCTTCCGCACCGACTTCGCGGGCCGCTCCATGGACCTCGCGCCGCCGATCCCCGACTACGCCTCCACAGCAGCGGGCGCGCTGCGCGCGCGCATGCTCGACCAGCACGGGACCCAGCCGGGCGACCCGGTCCGCGCGGCCGAGGCGATCATCGCCGCGGTGCGGTCGAGCTCGGGTCCACTGCGGCTGCCGCTCGGCCGCGCCGCCGTCGACCGCATCCGCGACCAGCTGCAGCGCCGCCTCGCCGACCTCGAGACGGTGGCCGACCTGGCCGTCGCAGCCGATCACACCACCGGGTGACGAGCGGGCGATCGCGCTCTAACCTGCGCACCACCTGTTGTTCTTGATCCGGGGGTAGCCGTGTCCGATCGCGCTCCGAACTTCTCGACCACCGGTACCGCCGCGCCGCCGCACCGGTTGCCCGTGCGGACGCTGGTCGCCGCGTCGATCGGCAACGCCATCGAGTGGTACGACTGGACGATCTACGCGACGTTCAGCATCTACTTCGCCACGCAGATCTTCCCGGCGGAGAACGAGGCCCTCGCGCTGATCAGCACGCTGGCGACGTACGCGCTGGCGTTCTTCTTCCGCCCGCTCGGCGGCTGGCTGCTCGGCCGGTTCGCCGACCTGCGGGGCAGGCGGACGGCCATGCTGCTGACGATCCTGCTGATGGCGGGCGGGTCGCTCGCGATCGCGCTGCTGCCGACGTTCGCGCTCGTCGGGTGGCTCGCCCCGATCCTGCTGCTGCTCGCCCGGATCGCGCAGGGCATGTCGTTGGGCGGGGAGGTCTCGAACGCGTCGGCCTACCTCGCCGAGATCGCCCCGCCGGAGCGCCGCGGCCGCTACTCCGCGTTCTTCTACATCTCCACGGGCACGGCGGTGCTCATCGCGTCGCTGCTCGGCGCGGTGCTGGCGGCGACCATGACCCCGGAGCAGCTCGGCGCGTACGGCTGGCGGATCCCGTTCGTGCTCGGCGGTGTGCTCGGGCTGGTCGGGCTGTGGCTGCGGCGGGCGATGCCCGAGACCGACCAGTTCGAGGAGAACAAGGCGAAGGCCCAGGCGGTGCGGCACCCGCTCGCGGCGACGCTGCGCGAGCACCCGAAGGCCGTCGGGCAGCTCGTCGCCTTCACGCTGCTGTCGACGCTCTGCTACTACACGTTCTTCTCCGCGCTCACCCCGTTCGCGGTGAGCTCCCGCGGCGCCGACGCCGGGCAGGTCTTCGTCGCCCTGTCGATCGCGACGGCGCTGTTCGTGGCGCTGCAGTACCCGATGGGGGCTCTGTCGGACCGGTTCGGGCGCAAGCCGCAGCTACTCGTGTGGTCGGCGGCGATCGCGGTGCTCATCGTTCCGCTGTCCACGCTGATCGGGCCCGGGCTGGGCAACATGCTCGTGGTGTTCTGCGTGGGTCTCGGGCTCTACACGATGATGACCTCCATCGCGCCGGCGATCATGAGCGAGCTGTTCCCGACCGAGCTGCGGGGCCTGGGCATCGGCGCCTGGTACAACCTCACGGTCGCGCTGTTCGGCGGCACCGCGCCGCTGGTGATCCAGTCGCTGTCGGAGGCCGGGCTCGCCGAGGTGTTCTTCTGGTACGTGGCGGGCGGCGCGGTGCTCGCGTTCCTGGTGATCCTGACGCTGCCGGAGACGAAGGGGCAGGTGCTGCGCTAGCGCTGAGGCGCCGCCCGCGACCGTCCCATCGTCGTGTGCTCGACCCGCCCGTCGGTGTAGCGCAGCTGCACGGTCACGAGGTCGGACCGGTGGATGTCGGCGCCCTCGGGGATCTGCACGGCGAAGGTGCCGTCGCGCAGGTCGGCGTCGCGTGGGGGCTGTCCGGGCGCGGTGAGCTGCATCGACACGACGTCGGGGTCCATGATGCCGCCGGCGGTGAGCACCCCGCCGGGGGCCTGGTGGCGGTGGGTGTAGCGGAACGGCGCGCCCGGCGTCAGGTCGGTGAAGGAGACCTCGGGTGACAGGTTGATCGGCCCGGGGGAGTCCTCGCCGAGCAGGCACAGCTCGATCGCCTCGCGCTCCGCGGCCGGGAACTCGCCGATGGCGTCCAGGACGGCCCGCAGCCGCCGCTCGGAGTCGAGGTGCGCGGCCACGTCGTCGGCGTGGTCACGCACGACCACCGGGTTCGGCACGCGGGCCACGGCGCGGCGGAACCGGCCCACCCTGCGGTGCTCGCTGCGGGCGAGGTTGCCGGCCACCGCGTACAACCATGGACGACGGAAGCCGGGTCGCCCTGCAGGGCGACCCGGCTTCCGGGGTGGTTCTCTCGCGTCAGGCGATCTCGCGGCGGCGCTCGGCCAGCAGCTCGAGACGCTCGTTGAGCAGCACCTCCAGCTCGGCCACCGAGCGGCGCTCGAGCAGCATGTCCCAGTGGGTGCGCGGGGGCTTCGCCTTCTTCTGCTCGGGCTCGGCACCGTCGATCAGCTTCGAGATGCTGCCGTGCAGACGGCACTCCCAGGTGCTGGGGGCTTCGGCGTCGCCGGCGAAGGGCACCTCGAACTCGTGCCCGCGCGGGCACGCGTAGCGCATCGACTGCCGCGGCGCGAGGTCGTGGTTGCGGTCGGTCTCGTAGCTGACAGCCCCGAGCCGGCTGCCACGGAGCACGCGGTCGGCCATGCGTCATCCTCCCGTTCACGAGCCGAGGGAGCCTCCCTCGGCCATTGCCACCGGGTGTAACGTCTGCGGAGCAGCCGTCTGTTCCCGCCATCGGCACGAGCCCCGGCCGGCTGCCGTTGTCACGCGGCTGTCACCGGACGTTTGCCGTCCCGACCGTTGAGTGTCCCGGATCGCGCGCTGATACACACGCGACTGTGACGTGTCAGCCAACTGTGACTTATGTCACTCTTGCGTAAGCAGGTGTTTATACGTCGGCGGGCTCCGCGTGACGCGGGGACCGCACCGGCCACAGTGCCAGCAGTCCGACTCCGAGCACCAGCAGGATGCCGACGATGCCCGCGCGGTCGGAGCCGAACGCCTGCGTGAAGACCCCGACGAGCGTGGGGGCGAGGAACGACACCGCCCGGCCGGTGGTGGCGTAGAGCCCGAACAGCTCGCCCTCCTGGCCCGCAGGGGCGAGCCGGGCCAGGTAGGTGCGCGAGGCCGACTGCGCGGGCCCGACGAACAGCGTCAGGAACAGCCCGAAGATCCAGAACATCGTCGACCCGGACACGAACAGCAGGATCAGTCCCGCCACGAGCATCCCGACCAGGGATCCGACGATGACCGCCTTGGGTCCGTAGCGGTCGTCGAGCCGGCCCGCGGCCAGTGCGCCCGCCGCCGAGACCACGTTGGCGGCCACGCCGAAGATGAGGACGTCGCCCGCGCCGATCCCGTAGACGGTGACGGCCAGCACCGCGCCGAAGGTGAAGATCGCGGCGAGGCCGTCGCGGAACAGCGCGCTCGCGCCCAGGAAGTACACCGTGTGCGGGCTGGCCCGGTAGAGGTCGCGCAGGTCGCGGAACAGCGCCCGGTAGGACGCCACGACACCGAGCCGCGGGCCTTGCTCCGCACGCGCCGGCACCTCCGGCACCCGGAAGAACATCGGCACCGCGAACACGAGGAACCAGGCGGCCGCCACCAGCGCCACCAGCCGGATGTTGAACCCGTTGGCGGTGGGGACGCCCAGGATCCCGCCCTCACCGGCGATGAACCCGATGTAGACCACGAGCAGCAGCACGATCCCGCCGAGGTAGCCCATCGCCCAGCCGAACCCGGACACCCGCCCGATCGTCGCCGGCGTGGACACCTGCCCGAGCACCGCGTTGTAGGACACCGACGCGAGCTCGAAGAAGATCGACCCGAGGCCCAGCAGCACGAGGCCCAGCCACAGGAAGCGGTAGTCGTCCTCCACGAGGAACAGCCCGGCCATCGTGGCGATCGTCAGCGCCGTCCAGACACCCACCGACAGCTTCCGGCGGCCCGCGGCGTCGGCCCGCCGCCCGATCACCGGCGCCAGCAGCGCGATGCACAGCCCCGCCGCCCCGATCGCATAGCCCAGCCAGCTGTTCGCGCTCACGTCGCCGGGCAGGTCGTCGCCGACCGCGTCGGTGAGGTACACCGAGAAGACGAACGTGAGGATCACCGCGTTGTACGCCGCCGACCCCCAGTCCCACAGGCCCCAGGCCACCACCTGGCCGCGGGTGACGGGGGACGCGGGCGCCGACGCGGTCATGAGCGGAGAGTAGCGGCTGGGCGAAGATCCACGCCTGCGTAGGAGTACGTGATCACGCCGGCCACACGCCCCGTTGCGTCAGCACGTCCCGCAGCAGGTCCGGGCGGTCGCTGAGCAGCCCGTCGACGCCCATGTCGAGCAGCGTGGCCATCTCCGCCGGGTCGTCGACCGTCCACACGTGCACCTCCCGCCCGGACCGGTGCGCGGCCCGCACGAGCGCGGCGTCCACCACCGTCAGCGGGCCGAACCGCGGCGGGAGCTGGGCCAGGTACCCGGCCGCCGGAGGGGCGGGCAGCCGCGACAGCGGGCCCGGCAGCGCGTCCAGCCACGCCCGGCTGCGCAGCCCGAACGCCGCGACCTGCCCCATCGACGTGAACAGCCTGCCCCCGCTGCGGGCCCGCCCCCGCGCCAGCCGCCGGTCGGAGTACGAGCCCACACACACGCGGTGCCAGCTGTCGGTGCGCTCCAGCACCGCGAGCACCGGGTCGAGGGCCGCGTCCGACTTCAGCTCGATCGTGAACCGGGTGTGGGGCAGCGCGCGCAGCACGTCCTCGAGCAGTGGGATGGGCTCGCGCCCGTTCACCTTGACCTGGGTGAGCGCGGCCGCCGGCTGGGCGTCGATCGGACCGACGCCGTCGGTCGTGCGGTCGAGGGTGGGGTCGTGGTGGACCACCGCCACGCCGTCGGCGCTCGCGTGCACATCGGTCTCGACGTAGGCGAAGCCCTCCTCGACCGCGCGCTGGAAGGCCACGAGCGTGTTCTCGCACCCCGCCAGGTCGCCGATGTGCCAGCCCCGGTGGGCGTACGCGCGCGGGGAAGGGCCGTCGAGGTAGGGATGGCGGTCCACGGGTGGAGGGTGCCAGGTCGCCGCGATCACCCGCGACGCGGCAACCGTTGCGGGTCGGTGAACAGGGGGGCCAGCAGGTCGCCGTGCTCGGCGAGCCGCCCGGGCAGGTCGTCGGCGGTGAACACCAGGTCGTCCGGGCGCCGGCACGCGCGCACCTCGTCCCACGTCACCGGCGTGGCGACGGTCGGCCGGGCCCGGCCGCGCAGCGAGTAGCTCGCGATCGTCGTCTTGTGCGGGTTGTTCTGGCTCCAGTCGACGAAGACCTTCCCGCGGCGGCGCGCCTTCGCCATCACCGCGGTGACCCGGTTCGGGGCCTCCGCGGCCAGCCGCTCGGCGAGCGCCTTCGCGAACTCCGACGTGCGCTCCGCGCGGGACACCGCGACCGGCAGGTACAGCTGCAAGCCCTTCCCGCCGCTCGTGCGGGGATAGGCGACCAGGCCGTCCTCGGCGAGGCGCTCGGCGATCCGCTCCGCCACTCGCGCGCAGTCCACCACCGTGGCGCCCTCACCGGGGTCGAGGTCGAACACGACCAGGTCCGGCGGCCGGTGCGCGCCACGCGGCCCCACCCGCCACTGCGGCACGTGCAGCTCCAGCGCCGCGAGGTTCGCCGCCCACGCCAGCGCCTCGACGCTGTCGATGAGCGGGAAGTCGGCGTTCTCCGACCGCCCGCCCGGCGTCCCGACCCGCGCCGTGCGGATCCAGTCCGGGGCGTGCCGCGAGACGTCCTTCTCGAAGAACGACGACCGCTCCACCCCGTCCGGCCACCGCACGAGCGTGACCGGCCGGTCCCGCAGGTGCGGCAGCATCACCTCGGCGACGGCCAGGTAGTGCGCGAGCACGTCGGCCTTCGTCGTGCCGGTGAGCGGGTAGAGCACCTTGCCGGGGTTGCTGAGCTTCGCCCGCCCGGCCCCCTGCGGCGCCCCTCGGGCTGCCTGCTCCCGGCGTCGGGGGGTGGCGGTGGACCCGGTGACGGCACCGGTGGCGGTGGACCCGGTGGCGGCACCGGTGGCCACCTCCCCCCCCTCC
>NZ_JAHKRK010000067.1 GCF_019396355.1 Pseudonocardia nigra | reverse complement strand
CTCGGACCCCCGCGCCGGTCAGCAGCCGCCCCCGCCGCCCCCACCGCCGTCGCCGCCCCCGCCGCCGCTGAAGCCGCCGCCACAGTCACCGCCGCCGCCCCAGCCGCCCCAGGAGCCGCCGGAGTCGGAGCCGCCGGAGCGGCTGCCGGTGTGGGTGCGGCGGCGCGTCGGGCTGCCGTGGACGCTGCGGGCCCGGTCGGCTGCGGTGCTCGCGAGGGCGATCACCAGGGCGAGCACGACCAGCGCGGCGGCGCCGATGAAGATCAATGCCAGGTACATGTCGGTACCTCCTCCCGCGGCCGGGCCCGCCGTCCCCCCGGACGTCGGCTGCCCGTGGCCGTCACGGGGAGTGTGTGCGCGGTCACGCCGCGCAAGCCAGGTTCTTGGGCAGAACTTGAGGTGCCGTTCAGTCCCTGACGTCGACGCCGGGTCCGAAGGCGAAGCGGCCCCTGATGCGCCCGGCCAGCGGGGTGGGCCTGGGGTAGTACCAGGCGGCGTCCGGGTTCTCCGCCCCCTCGACGACCAGCGTCTTGTAGCGGGCCCGGCCCTTCCAGGGGCAGAGCGTGGTGGTCGCGGAGTCGCGCAGGTACTCGGGGCGCACGGCCTCGGCCGGGAAGTAGTGGTTGCCCTCGACGACGACGGTGTCGTCGCTCTCGGCGATCACCGCGCCGTTCCAGGTGGCCTTCACCTGCGCGATTGTCCCGCGGAACCGGCCGGGTCGCTCAGACCGCCTGGTGCGCGGCCTCGCGCAGCGCGGCGTGCCGCCCGGTCTCGCCGGAGCGACGTGCGGCCGGGACCGGTGCGGCCGGGGCCGGCTGCTTGGTGACGAAGGCGTGCCGGGCCGCGGCGAAGCCGTACCGGTCGTCGAAGATGTCCCGGCTCATCTCGGCGAGCTCCTGGACCCGGTAGGTCTCCAGCGGCCTGCGCTGCTCGTCGGCCGCCCGCGCCGCGGCCTTCGCCGCGAGCCGGTTCGCCAGGCCGGGGCTCGTCGCCAGGCGCGCGGCATGGTCCAGCACGGCCGCATCGAACTCGGCGGGCGAACCGGGCAGCACCCGGTCGGCGAGCCCGATGCGGGCGGCCTCGGCCGCGCCGATGGGCAGGCACTCGCCGGTGAGCCGGCCCGCCTCGTCGGCGCCGACCCGCCGGGGGAGCACGTAGGTCCAGTACTCGGATCCGGAGAGGCCCATCGTGCGGTAGTGCGCGTTGAGCACCACACCGTCGCGCAGCAGCACCTCGTCGGCCCCGAGGCCCAACATGACCCCGCCCGCCCCCGCATTGGCGTTCATGGCGGTGACCACCAGTTGGTGGGTGCAGGTGATGATCTCGCGGCAGACGTCGTCGATCGCGACGATGTTGCGCCACGCCTCCATCGCCGGGTCGGGCCTGGCCTCGATCACGCCCAGGTGGATCCCGTTGGAGAAGAACTGGCCGCCCCGCAGCACGATGACCGCAGTGTCCTGCGCGGCGGCGAACCGCACTGCGGCGGCGAGGCGGTGGCACTGCGTGGTGGACATCGCGCCGTTGGGGAAGTCGAAGCTCAGCACGCCGACGGCGCCCCGGCGCCGGTACGCGATCTCGCGGTAGCCGTCCGCCTCTCCCGCCTCCAGCGGCTCGAGCGACTCCGGGACGTGCGCCACCCGGTCGCCGAGCACGGCCGCCGCCGGCAGCTTGACCCGCGGGCCGTCGTCGGCGGACACCCGGCGCAGCTGCCCGATCCACAGCGCCCCGTCGCCGGTGCGGACGAGCACGGCGCCGTGCCTGCGCAGCGCGATCGTGCCCGGCTCGCCGGGCGTGGCCGGCCCGCGATGGGCGTCGAACACCGACACCGGCAGCCCGGCGAGCACCGTGCGCACGCCGGGCGAGCCGTCGGCCGCGCGGATCCGCCGCAGCACGTGCTCGGTGGGGTCGGACCAGGAGAACGCGCGGTCGGTCTGACGCATGGTGGGCCGGAGCCTGCCGCGCACCGGGCGGGTGGGGTCGAGCGGACGCGGGACGAAGGTGGGGTTGGCGGCCCTCGCCACCACCTCCCGCGCGAGCTCGACGGCGGCGTCGGTGACCGGACCGGCGTACAGCGCGCTCTTGCGCGGCGGATCGGCCGGGAGCGCGAAGGTGCGCGTGGCCCAGATCGGGCCGGCGTCCATGTCGGCGATGGCCTCGAGCGCGGTGACGCCCCAGTCGGGCTCGGCACCGGAGATCGCCCAGTCCAGCGACGACGGGCCGTGGTCCCCCTCCGGGCCGGGATGGAGGATGACGGTGCGCCGGGTCCGCCACACGTCGTCGGGCACCCGCTCGCGCAGGAACGGGCACAGGATCAGTTCCGGGTCGACGGTCGCGACCGCCCGCCGGACGATGTCGTCGGATCCCGCGGTCTGCACGACGACCTCGTGACCGTCCGCCCGCAGTTCCGTCCACACCCGTTGGGTGAGTCCGTTGAACGACGAGCAGAGCAGCAGAATTCGCACGGAGGTCTCCGATTGCGGACCGATTACGGGCATGTTCCACCGCGAATCGGGGAATCCGCGGGGTTCGACGTTTCGACCACGATTTCTCGACGTGATCATCGTGGCACACGGAGGCGCCGGGGACGCCCGGGAACCCGGGCACGCCGTCCGTTCCGCCAGACGAACTGTAACGATCACCGAGCCAGGTGAATACGCCGCCATTCGGCTGCACTGCTGCGGCTGTTCGGCGTAATCTCTCGGGAATGGCGGTCCGAAACGCCGGTTCCTCCGCCGGCGCGCCCAGCGGTGCGCGCCGGTCGACGACCGTGGTGCACGGTGGGGACCGCCGCGCCGGACGGTCGTTCCCGGAGTGCCCGATACGCGCAGCAGCGCCATTTCCGGTGTTGTTCGCAGCGTCGAACGGCGGATCCGGAGAGCCGAGTGGTGAGGCTCTGTGGGCCATTCTTCGTAATGCCCACCGGCTGTTTGCCGGGCCTTCGTCGGCTTGTACTGTCTGCCGCCTATCGAAGTGGCGAAGCCGTGATGGCGGCCGGACGGAGCGGAATTCCATGCAGACCATGGCGCCGACCGGACCTCCCGTGGAGGAGGGCCGTGAGGATGGTGGCCGGGGCCGGGCCCGGCTGCTCGAGTACCTGCCGCGCGGCAACACCCTCGACGAGAAGGCGTTCCGCAGGCGGCACCGGCTCCTACAGTGGGTGCTCCTGCTGCACGTACCCGCTCTGCTGGTGCTCGGCCTCGCGCTCGGCAACAGTCCCGTGTTCGTCGGCTGCACGCTGATCGCCCCGGTGGTGGGGCTCGTGCTGGGCCAGGTCGTGACCCAGCGCAGGATGGCCTCCTTCTTCACCACCGGCGGGTACGTCTTCAGCTCCGCTGCGCTGGTGCTGCTCACCTCGGGGAGCATCGAGGCGCACTTCCACTTCTTCATCATCATCGGCTTCATCGCCCTCTACCAGGACTGGGTGCCGTTCCTCTGGAACGTGACGTTCACCGTGGTCAGCCACGGCGTGGGCACCATCTGGTTCGGGGAGCGGATCTTCAACCACCCCGCGGCGCAGTCGAACCCGTGGCTGTGGTCGTTCGTCCACGGCGTGGCCGTGCTCGCCGCGTGCGTGGGGATGGTGATCTTCTGGCGGATCACCGAGGACGAGCAGACCGAGAAGGAGGCACTGGGCAAGCAGCTCGTGACGGCCGACGCCGAGATCGGGCGCCGCCGGTTCGCCTCGGCGATGCTGGTCAACCTCGCCCGCCGCAACCAGAGCATGCTCTACCGGCAGCTGGACATCATCAACCAGCTGGAGGAGAAGGAGCAGGACCCCGATGCGCTCGCCGACCTGTTCACCCTCGACCACCTGGCCACTCGCGTGCGCCGCAACGCCGAGAGCCTGCTGGTGCTCGCGGGCGAGCAGCCGCCGCGGACGTGGTCGGCGCCGGTGCCGCTGCGCGACGTCGTGCGGGCGGCGATCGCCGAGACCGAGGACCTCGACCGGGTCGTCTTCGCCGTCGACGACCACGTCGCGCTCTCCGGGTACGCCGTCGCCGACCTGACGCACCTGCTCGCCGAGCTCACCGAGAACGCGGTGCGCTTCTCCCCGCCCGACACGCTCGTGACGATCCGGGCGCGCCCCGACCGGCGGACCGAGGGGGCGCACCTGCTGACCGTCGAGGACTGGGGCGTCGGCATGCCGCCCGACGACCTCGCCGCGGCGAACGACCTGCTGTCCCACCCCCGCGAGGTCGACCTCGACGCGGTCCAGCGGCTCGGGTTCCACGTCGTCGCCCGGCTCGCCGCCCGGCACGGCATCGCGGTGTCGCTCGGCGCCACCCCGGGCGCGGGCGTCAGCGCGGTCGTCGCGCTGCCGGCCGCCCTGTTCGCGGCGGCCGCACGGCTTGCCGAGAACACCGCACCCGCCGCCGTCGGCCCGGCCGTCGCCGAGCCGCGTCCCTACGTCGCCGCTCGTGTGGAGCGCCCCCAGCGCCTCGACCGGCCGCAACCCACCGCGGAGCCCGCCGAGCGGCCGGAGCGGCCCGCGCCGGCCACTCGCCGCGAGCGCATCGAGGTGCACGTGCCACCGCAGGCCGCACCGCCGCCGGCCGAGCTCGTGGGCGCGGACGCGGGCTGGCGCGGGTGGTGGAACCCGGAGTCGGCGCACGCCGAGGCGCACCCGGCCGGCGCAGCCGCGTCCAACGGTGCCTCCGCCGACGCCCCGGGCGCCCACGGGCTCACCGCGAACCGGCATGTCGTGCGGCCGCCCGCGGACCGGCCCAGCCCCGTCCCGCGGCCCCGCCCGGAGGTGGCGCCGCCGTCCGCACCCACGAAGGGGCTGCGCCGCCGCGTGCCGCAGGCCCACCTGGCCCCCGAGCTGCGCACGCCGTCGGCGGGCGGCGCCGACGAGAACCCGCAGCACGACGCGGGTGCCGCGAGCGCGCTGTCGCGGTACCAGGCGAGCAGGCAGGCCGCGCAGGCGTTCGTCGACCGCGCGGGCGCGCAGACGGGAGAGCGGTCATGACCGGTCCGGCAGGCCAGCTCGACTGGCTGCTGGCGGAGTTCGTCCGCGACACCCCCGGCGTCGTGCACGGCGTCGTGGTCTCCGGTGACGGCCTGCGGCTGGCCATGTCGCCGGGGGTCGGCGTCGCCCTCGGCGACCAGCTCGCCGCTGCCGCCTCCGGGCTGGTCAGCCTCGCCCGCGGCACCGCGCACCTGCTCGAGGCGGGGCCGGTCAGCCAGACCATCCTCGAGATGGCGGGCGGCTACCTGTTCGTGACGTCGGTGAGCCAGGGCGCCACGCTCGCGGTGTTCGCCGAGCGCCGCTGCGACATCGGGATGGTCGGTTACGAGATGATGATGCTCGCCTCCCGGGTGGGGCACGCCCTGACCCCGGCGCCCCGCACGACGGCGGGCGGGTAGCGGTGCAGTCCGACGATCCCGGGCGGCACGGCGGCCGCGTGGTGCCGGTGTACGCGCTGACCCGCGGCCGCACCCGCTCGAAGGCCGGTGCGGACATGCCGGTGGAGACCCTGGTGACCGTCACCGCTGCCGGCGGCCGGACCGCCGATCTCAAGCTGGAGTACCGCACCACCGTCGAGTTGGCCGCGCGTCCGATCTCGATCGTCGAGATCGGGGCGGCGCTGCGCGTCCCTGTCGGTGTGGCGCGGGTGCTCGTGGGCGACCTCGTCGACGCCGGCTACCTGACGGTGCACCTGCCGCCGTCGTCCGCGGGGCACGGACCGACCCCCGAGATCCTCGAGAGGCTGTTGGAGGGCCTTCGTGCACGCTGAGCGAACGAACGGCGCCGAACAGGGGGAGCTGATCCCGCTGAAGGTGCTGGTCGCGGGCGGGTTCGGGGTGGGCAAGACCACCCTGGTCCGCTCGCTGTCGGAGATCCCGCCGCTGCTCACCGAGCAGGCGATGACGGCGGCCTCGGTCGGCGTCGACGACGCGGACGCGGTGCCCGACAAGTCGACCACCACGGTGGCGATGGACTTCGGGCGCCTCACCGTCGACGAGTCGCTCATCCTCTACCTGTTCGGGACGCCGGGGCAGTCCCGGTTCTGGTTCATGTGGGACGAGCTCGCGCGCGGGTCGGTGGGCGCGGTGGTGCTGGTCGACCTGCGCCGGGTCGACGACTGCTTCCCGGCCATCGACTACTTCGATAACCGGCGGCTGCCGTTCATCGTGGGCGTGAACCGGTTCCCGGGTGCGGACGACTACGACGTGGAGACCGTCCGCGACGCGCTCGCGCTCCCCCCGGGCTGCCCGCTGGTGTGGATGGACGCGCGCGACCCCGCGTCGAGCCGCGCGGCGCTGGTGGCGCTGGTCGAGCACGCGCTGGCTCGCACGGCGGTGAGCAACTGACGGCCGGGCGCTGTGGGATCAGCCCGCCGGGCGGACGACGATCCGGGCTGACGGCACGGCAGCGGCGAGGTGCGCGATGTCGTCGGGGTCGGCGGTGATCACGAGCCCGCCACCCCGGCCGGCGCACACCGCCACGACGTGGGCATCGACGATGTCGGCGGAGCTCGCGTCGGAGCCGTGGAGCACCGCGCCGACCTGGCGTGCGAGGGCGAAGTCCGTGTCGATCACGACGACGGCGGGGCGCTGTCCCCTGGCCGGAGCGTGTCGTGCCACCGCCGCCTCAACGCGTCGCGTCCGCGCGGCCCCGCGACAGGCCTCGGCACAGACGACGGCGGGAACGAGCACGTCCCGGCCGCGGTCGAGCGCCTCCTGCAGGAACGCGCGGAACGCGGCGGGCGGCGCCGGATCGGCGAGCGCCTCCAGTCCTGCCGCGTCGAGGACGAGTGGGAGCGTCACGCCGGCCGGCGCCCGGTGTTGATCGCATCCAGCTCGTCGAAGGCGGCCTGCGCCGCGGCCCGGTCGGCCTCCGACACCGGGCCTGCCTCGCGTTCCCATCCGTCCAGCAGATCGCGGAGCGCGGCTTGCCGGGCCAGGCGCTCGACGTGGATCTCCAGCGCTTCGTCGACCACTGCGGACAGGTTCTGCACGCCGAGCGCCTGGGCCTGCTCCAGCGTCGCAGCGTCGACCGTCACCGTGATCTTACGCTTGGCCATACTTCTATACTACTTGCGCGTGCGTCACCGTGGCCAGGTCGACGTCCGCCAGGCGCCCGGGCCGGGGTGCAGGGGCGTCCGGAAGGCCACCGACGGGTCCGACCAGCGGTCCCGCTCGACGGGGCCGGCCGGCGGCGCGCCGGACGTGGCGGCCGCCGCCAGCACGACCGTCAGGGCGGCCAGCTCCGCGTCTGACGGCTCGCCCCGGACCACCCGGAACAGCGCCCTGCGCTCCTCCGGCGTCGCCTCGGCGCCGGTCACAGCGGGATGTTCCCGTGCTTGCGCGGCGGGACGGACTCGCGCTTGGTGGCCAGCGTGCGCAGTGCCCGCCCCACGTAGCCGCGGGTGTGGGACGGCGGGATGACGCCGTCGATGTAGCCGCGGTCGGCCGCGATGTAGGGGTTGGCGAGGGTGTCCTCGTACTCCTGCTGCAGCTCCGCGCGGCGGGCGGCGAGCTCGTCGCCCTCCAGGCCGGCCAGCTCCTTGCGGTAGAGGATGCTCACCGCGCCGGCGGCGCCGGTGACGGCGATCTGTGCGGTCGGCCACGCCACGTTGATGTCGGCGCCGAGGTGCTTGGAGCCCATCACGTCGTACGCGCCGCCGTAGGCCTTGCGGGTGATCACCGTGACCTTGGGGACGGTCGCCTCGGCGTAGGCGTAGATCAGCTTGGCACCGCGGCGGATGATCCCGTTCCACTCCTGCTCGGTGCCGGGCAGGAAGCCGGGGACGTCGACGAACGTGACCACCGGGATGTTGAACGCGTCGCAGGTGCGGACGAAGCGGGCCGCCTTCTCGGAGGCGTCGATGTCGAGGCAGCCGGCGAACTGGGTGGGCTGGTTGGCGACGACGCCGACGCTCCTGCCCTCGATCCGCCCGAACCCCGTCACGATGTTCGGCGCGAACAGCTCCTGCACCTCGAGGAACTCGCCCTCGTCGAGCACCCGGTTGATCACCTCGCGGATGTCGTACGGGGTGTTCGGGGAGTCCGGGATGATCGTGTCGAGCTCGAGGTCGGTGTCGGTGAGTCCGTCCTCGATGCCTCCGGCCGTCGGCTCCGGGGCCGGGTAGGACGGCGGCTCGGAGAGGTTGTTCGACGGCAGGAAGCTCAACAGCTCCTTGACGTAGGACAGGGCGTCGGCCTCGTCGTCGGCGAGGTAGTGGGCCACGCCGGACTTCGTGTTGTGCGCCCGGCCGCCGCCGAGGTCCTCGAAGTCGACCTCCTCGCCGGTGACCGTCTTGATGATGTCCGGACCGGTGATGAACATGTGGCTGGTCTGGTCGACCATCACGGTGAAGTCGGTCATCGCGGGGGAGTACACGGCCCCACCGGCGCACGCACCCATCACCAGTGAGATCTGCGGGACGACGCCCGAGCTGCGCACGTTGCGCACGAAGATCTCGCCGTAGAGGCCGAGGGCGACCACGCCCTCCTGGATGCGCGCGCCGCCGCCGTCGTTGATGCCGATGACCGGGCAGCCGATCTTCATGGCGAGGTCCATGACCTTGACGATCTTCTCGCCGTAGACCTCGCCGAGCGCGCCGCCGAACACGGTGGCGTCCTGGCTGAACACCGCGACGGGGCGGCCGTCGATCGTGCCGGTGCCGGTGACGACCCCGTCGCCGAACGGGCGCTTGGCGTCCATGCCGAAGTTGGTGGACCGGTGCCGGGTGAGAGCGTCCAGCTCCACGAACGAGCCCGGGTCGAGCAGCTGGTCGATCCGCTCGCGGGCGGTCTGGCGGCCCTTGGCGTGCTGGCGCTCGACCGCGGCCGCGCTGCCCGCGTGCACCGCGCCGTCGATGCGGCGGTAGAGGTCGGCCAGCTTGCCGGCGGTGGTGTGGATGTCGGGCTCGTCGGCGGCCGCGCCGGACGCGTCGGCGAACGGCTCCGTTGCAGCGCTCATGGAACGGCACCTTAACCGGCGGGTAGGCGCACGGCTCCGTCTCCGGAAAGCGGCCTTCGTCACGCAACCTCGCCGCCAGGCGCGGCGAGGCTTCCTCGGGGCGGAACGCGACGGCCACCCGCGCGCCACGGGCGCGTTCCCCCGGTCGGCGAGAGTTCGCCTCCCCCGATCGAGTGAGCAGCGAGGAGTCATCGTGGGCAAGGGCATGGACCGTCGGCACTTCCTCGGCGTCGCGGGTGCCGGTGGCGCCGGCCTGGCGCTGGCGCTGGCCGGGTTCTCGGGGGCCCCGCCGTGGCCGCGCCCCGGTTCGGGACGAACCCGTTCACGCTGGGCGTGGCCTCCGGGGACCCGGCGCCGGACGGCGTCGTGCTGTGGACCCGCCTGGCGCCCGACCCGCTCGCGACCGACGGCAGTGCCGGGATGCCGCCGCGGGTCGTCCCGGTGCACTGGGAGGTGGCCGAGGACGAGGCCTTCGGGCGGATCGTGCGGCGTGGGACCGAGCCCGCCATGCCGGAGCTGGGGCACTCCGTGCACGCGGAGGTGCACGGGTTGCGCCCGTCGGCCGACTACTTCTACCGCTTCCGCGCGGGCGCGGAGATCAGCCCGGTCGGGCGCACCAGCACCGCGCCCGACCCACGCCGCCGCACCGACGCCGTGACGTTCGCCCTGGCCTCGTGCCAGTCGTGGGCGGGCGGCCGGTACGCCGCCTACCGCACGATGGCGCAGGAGGACCTCGACCTGGTCGTGCACGTCGGCGACTACGTCTACGAGGGCCGCGACACGGAGACGCTCGCCAACTTCCGGCGAATCCACGCCCAGTACAAGACCTCGCCGGACCTGCAGGCCGCGCACGCCGCGTTCCCGTTCGTCGTGACCTTCGACGACCACGAGATCGAGAACAACTGGGCGGGCGGGGTGTCCCAGCCCGACGGCGAGGCCTCGAACGAGCCGGCCCGGTTCGCCGCCCTGCGCGCCGCCGCGTTCCAGGCCTACTACGAGCACCTGCCGCTGCGGCGCATTGCTCGGCCGCAGGGGGCGTCGATCCGCCTGCACCGCCGCGTCGGCTACGGCGACCTGGCGACGTTCCACGTGCTCGACACCCGCCAGTACCGCGACCCGCAGCTCGACCCGGGGTTCCCCAGCGCGCCGCTGCACCCGGCCAGCGCCGACCCGGCCCGCACGTTCACCGGCACCGAGCAGGAGCGCTGGCTGTTCGACGGCCTGGACCGCTCGGCCGCGCGGTGGAACGTCCTCGCCCAGCAGACGATCATGGCCCACTTCGACTACGACACCGGGCCCGGCGTCGCGGTCAACCACGACCAGTGGGACGGCTACGCCGCCGCCCGGCAGCGCGTGCTCGACTTCGTCGCGCAGCGGCGGCCGTCGAACCCCGTGGTGGTGACCAGCGACTGGCACTCGTCCTGGGTGAACGACCTGACCGCCGTGGCCACCGACCCCACCTCGGCCGTGGTGGCCACCGAGTTCGTCGGCACGTCCATCAGTTCCGGGTGCGGCTGGGCCGACGAGGTGGCCGCGGCGGTGCCGCACAACCCGCAGGTCAAGTTCTTCGACGGTGCGCGCCGGGGCTACGTCCGCTGCGAAGTGACGCCGCAGGAGTGGCGCAGCGACTACCGGGTGGTGGCCTCGGCCGCCGACACCGCCGCGCCCGCGACCACCCTCACGTCGTGGGTGGTCGCCGACGGGCGGCCGGGGGCGGTTCCGGCCTGAGCGTCACGGTGCGCCCGGCGACCGGGGGCGGCCGCCCGTCGCCCGGGTGCGGGGAAACGGTCCGTGGCAGCACCGGCCCGGAGGTAGCGTCGGCCACCATGAACGTGACCGCCCGGCCGCTCGACGCGGAGAAGCTGCGCGCCGAACTCGTGGGGCCGTGGGCGCAGCTGGACGTCGTCGAGCGCACCGGTTCCACGAACGCCGACCTCATGGCCGCCGCGGCCGCCGGCGCCCCCGACCGCAGCGTGCTGGTCGCGGAGTACCAGGAGTCCGGGCGCGGCAGACTCGGCCGCACGTGGGTGGCGCCGCCGGGCAGCGGGCTCGCCGTCAGCGTGCTGCTGCGGCCCACCGGTGTGCCGCCGTCGCGGTTCGGGTGGCTGCCGCTGCTGGCCGGACTGGCCGTCCTCGACACCGTGCGTGCCTGCACCGACGCCCCCGCCGGCCTGAAGTGGCCCAACGACCTGCTGATCGGCGCGCAGCGACGCAAGGCGGTCGGCATCCTCGCCGAGGTCGCCGACCCCGTCCGGCCCGCCGTGGTGATCGGGATCGGGATCAACGTCGCCGCCTCGCCACCCGACCAGCCCGGCGCCACCTCGCTCGCGGCGGAGGGTGCCGACGTCGACCGGGCGAGCGTGCTCTCCGAGCTGCTCACCCGGCTCGCCGAGCGCGAGGCGGCGTGGCGGGCCGGTCGCGGCGACCCGGACGTCACGGGGCTGCGGGCCGACTACCGCGCGGGATGCGCGAGCCTCGGCTCGGAGGTGCGGGTGGAGCTGCCCGGCGGAGCCGCGATCACCGGGATCGCCGAGGACGTCGACCGCGACGGGCGCCTGCTGCTGCTCGACGGCAGAGGCCACCGACGCGCTGTGGCGGCGGGTGACGTGGTGCACCTCCGGCCGGCGGGCTGAGCAACCCGCCCGAGTGCGATCGCCGTGGCGCGCGGCAGCCCGGGTTACGAGGCCCTTGGGCTCGCCGGCGATAGCGTGGCCTCGTGGCCTACCCGGACGCTCTCCTCGTCGAGGGCGAGCTGGTCGTCGCGCACAAGCACCCGCACTGGAAGATGCTCGTGGTCCCGGTACTCGTGCTGCTGCTCGTCGTCGGGGTGTGCAGCTATCTCGCCGCACTCGTGCGCGAGCAGCCGTGGGCTCCGTGGGCGTGGCTCGGGCTGGCCGGGCTGGGGCTCGCGCTGGTGGGATGGCTCACGATCGCGCCGTTCGTGCGCTGGCGCACCACACACTTCGTCGTGACGACCCGGCGGGTGCTCGTGCGGGAAGGGCTGCTGTCCCGGCAGGGCATGGACATCCCGATGGGGCGGATCAACAGCGTCCGGTTCCGGCACACGGTGCTCGAGCGGATCCTCGGCTCCGGCACCCTCGTCATCGAGTCGGCGTCGGACGAGCCGATCGAGTTCGACGACATCCCGGGCGTGGAGAAGGTGCACGCGATGCTCTACAACGAGGTGGCCGACGATGACGACAGCTAGAGCGCTCCCGATGACCGTGCCCGCCGCCGGGCTGCCGGAACGCGTCACGATCTACGAGGTCGGGGCGCGGGACGGGCTGCAGAACGAGTCCGCCGTCGTGCCGGTCGAGGTGAAGGCCGAGTTCCTGCACCGGCTGGCGGGCGCCGGGCTGCGGACGCTGGAGGCCACGAGCTTCGTGCACCCGAAGTGGGTGCCGCAGCTGGCGGATGCCGCCGACCTGCTGCGGCAGCTCGTGCGGGCCGAGGGCGTCGACTACCCGGTGCTGGTGCCGAACGAGCGCGGGCTGGACCGGGCACTCGAGGCGGGCGTGGCGCACGTCGCGATCTTCGGCAGCGCCACCGAGACGTTCGCACAGCGGAACCTCAACCGAAGCCTCGACGAGCAGTTCGGGATGTTCGCCCCCGTCGTGGAGCGCGCGCTCGCGGAGGGCCTGCGGGTGCGCGGGTACGTGTCGATGTGCTTCGGCGACCCGTGGGAGGGCCCGGTGGCGCCCGAGCAGGTCGCCGCGGTGGGGCGGCGCCTGGTCGAGATGGGCTGCCACCAGCTCTCGCTCGGCGACACGATCGGCACCGGCACGCCCGGCCACGTCGACGCCGTGCTCGACGCGTGCGCCGCGGACGGGGTGCCGATGACGCAGCTCGCCGTGCACTTCCACGACACCTACGGCCAGGCGCTGGCCAACACGCTCGCCGCGCTCCGGAAGGGCGTGACCTGCGTGGACGCGAGCGCGGGCGGGCTGGGTGGGTGCCCGTACGCGGAGTCGGCCACCGGCAACCTCGCCACCGAGGACCTCGTCTGGATGCTCGACGGGCTCGGCGTCGCGCACGGCGTGGACCTGGACCGGCTGGTCGCCACGAGCGCGTGGATGGCCGAGCAGTTGGGCAGGCCGTCGCCGTCGCGGGTGGTGCGGGCGCTGGCGGGCTGAGCGGAGCTTGCGGAGCGGAGCCTGCGGAGCGATCGTCGGTGCTCAGCGGAGCCTGCGGAGCGATCGTCGGTGCTCAGCGGAGCTTGCGGAGCGATCATCGGTGCTGAGCGATCCCGGATTCTGTCGGTGGGCTGCGGCACACTGATGCTCACCGAGAAGCAAGGAGGTGCGCGATGGCCATGCCGGTGCCACACGGGCTCATGACGGTCGAGGAGTACGACGCGCTGCCGGAGGACAACTCGGCCCGGTACGAGTTGCAGGAGGGGGTGCTGATCGTGTCGCCGCGCCCGCTCCGCAAGCACCAGAGGGCAGTGATCCGGCTCGCCGCTCAGCTCGAGCAACAGCTCCCGGATCACTGGGAAGCCTTGGCCGATTTCGAGGTACTCGTCCGCGGCGACGATCCGGCCACCATTCGCGCGCCCGATGTCGTCGTCGTCCCCGTCGACGGGTCGGAGAATCGCGTCCCCGCAAGCGAGGCCGTGCTCGCGGTCGAGATCATCTCGCCAGGGTCACGCAACGTCGACCGGTACCTCAAGCCCGTCGAGTACGCCGACGCCGGCATCCCGCATTACTGGCTGGTGGATCTCGACCCACCCGTCCCGTCGATCACCACGTTCGGGCTCGGTGCACCGGGGGACGGCTACGTGGAGAGCCAGACCGCGACGCGCGAGCTGGTGGTCACCGAGCCGTTCCCCCTGCGGATCGACATCGACGCCCTGGTCAGCCGTCGCTAACCGGCGTCGCGCGTGCCGAACATGCCGGTGAATGTGCTGCGGTACACCAGGACGTCGCCGCGGTGCAGGTACGCCCGCAACCGCACCAGCCCCACGCCGGGGCGGCTGCGCGAGCGCCGCGCCTCCAGCACCTCCATCGATGCGCGCAGCTCGTCGCCAGCGAACACGGGCGCGGGCCAGGCGATCTCATCGCCGCCCGGCGAGCCCAGCGACGTGGCCCGGGTCAGCACGCCGTCGGCATAGGCGCGCATCCACAGACCCGCGGTGAACCACCCGGACGCGGCCAGCTGCCCGAAGATCGAGGCCTTGCCCGCCTCCTCGTCGACGTGGAACGGCTGCGGGTCGAACCGGCGGGCGAACGCCACCATCTCGTCCCGGTCGACGACGGCGGTGCCGAGGTCGAACACCCGGCCGGGGATGAGGTCCTCGAAGGCGAGCTCGGGGCTCATGCGTTCCCCTTCGCGAGGATCTCGAGCGCGGCCGCGTGCACCGCGCCGTTGGAGGTCACCCCACTGCCGCCGGTGTACGTCAGCGCCCCGTCGAGGTCGCTGAGCGCACCACCGGCCTCGGTGAGGATCGGCTGGAGCGCGGCCAGGTCCCACGGGTTGGCGAGCGCGTCGACGGCGAGGTCGAGCACGCCCTCGGCCACAAGGCAGTGCTGCCAGAAGTCGCCGAAGGCGCGGGTCTCCCAGCAGGCTCCCAGCAGCCGCTCGTACTGGGCGCCGCGCCCGACCTCGGCGAACATGCGGATGTCGGTGGTGGACAGGTAAGCGTCGGCGAGGTCGGTGACGCCGGAGACGGCGATCCGCCGGGGCGGGGCGTCCGGAGCGTCGGAGGTCCACGCGCCCGCGCCGCGGGCCGCCCACCAGCGCCTGCCCAGCGCGGGTGCGCTCGCGACGCCGACCACCGGCTCGCCCTGCACCGTCAGCGCGATGAGGCTGCCCCAGGCCGGCATGCCGCGGGAGAAGTTCTTGGTGCCGTCGATCGGATCGAGCACCCAGCCACGCCCCGACTCCGGGACGGTGCCGCCGCCCTCCTCACCGAGCACGGCGTCGCCGGGCCGTTCGGCCGCGATCAGCCGGCGCAGCGCCTCCTCGGCCGCGGTGTCGGCGTCGGTCACGGGGGTGCGGTCGGGCTTGCGGGTGACGCGCAGGTCGGCGGCGCGGAACCGGGCGAAGGTGATCGCGTCGGCCGCGTCGGCCAGTCGGAGGGCGAGCTCGAGGTCGGGATCCGCTGCGGGCACGGGTGCACTCTCGCACGCCACCGATCGGCTTCCCCGCGGGCGGCCTAGGGTGGGTCCCGTGACCACCGTCCTGCTCGCCGAGGACGACGCCGCGATCGCCGAACCGCTGTCGCGCGCACTGCAGCGCGAGGGCTACGAGGTCGCCGTCGCGACCGACGGCGTCGCCGCGCTGGAGCGGGTGCGCCACGGCCACGTCGACCTGCTCGTCCTCGACCTCGGCCTGCCGGGGATGGACGGGCTGGAGGTGTGCCGCCGCGTCCGCCTCGAGGCGCCCGACCTGCCGGTGCTCATGCTCACCGCCCGTACCGACGAGGTCGACTTCGTCGTCGGCCTCGACGCGGGCGCCGACGACTACGTCGGCAAGCCGTTCCGGCTCGCCGAGCTGCTGGCCCGGGTGCGGGCGCTGCTGCGCAGGCACACGCCGGAGGCGGTGGAGGTCGGCGGCGTGCGGATGGAGCTGTCCGGCAGGCGGGTGCTCGTCGACGGCGCCGAGGTGGGCCTGGCGAACAAGGAGTTCGAGCTGCTGCGCGTGTTGCTGCTGCGCGCCGGTCAGGTCGTCACCCGGGAGGAGATCCTCCGTGAGGTCTGGAACGACCCCGACATGAAGACGTCCAAGACCCTCGACATGCACATGTCGTGGCTGCGCCGCAAGATCGGCGGTGAGCACCGGATCGCGACGGTGCGCGGCGTCGGCTTCCGGTTCAACCACGACTAGCGGGGGTTTCGCGTGCGCCGCCGCATCCTGCAGTCGACGCTGCTCGTCGTCGCGATCACCGCGCTGGTGCTCGGCGGCCCGCTCGCCATCACCACGTGGCGGCTGGTGGAGGACATCCACCGGGCCGACCTCACGCAGCGGCTCGAGCAGGTGGCGGCGCGGCTGGACAACCCGGGGGCCGGGGACCGCATCGACATCGCGGCCATCGAGCTGGCGGTGCCGACGGGCGGGCGGCTCGTGCTGGAGCTCACCGGCCGCCCGCCCCGGGTGATCGGCGCCGAGGTGGGCCCGGACCCGGTGTCGGAGACACTGCCGTTCGCTCCGGGCGGCACGATCACGCTCGCGGAGCCGCTGTCGGCGATGCGCACCGAGCAGGTGCAGGTGACGCTCGTCGTCCTGCTGCTCGTGGTGCTCTCGATCGGCACCGGCGCGGTGGTGGCGACGGTCACCGCGCGCAGGCTGGCCGAGCCGCTGCGCGGGGTCGCAGACCGCGCGGCGCGGCTGGGTGCCGGCGACTTCCGCTCGGTGGCGGACCGGCACGGCATCCCCGAGCTGGACCGCGTCTCGGACGTGCTCGACACCTCCGCGGCCGCGCTGGCCGAGCTCGTGCAGCGCGAACGGGCCCTGGTCGGGGACGTGTCGCACCAGCTGCGCAGCAGGCTCACCGCGCTGCAGCTGCGCCTCGACGAGCTGACCACCCATCCCGACCCCAGCGCGCGCCGGGAGGCCGTCGCCGCGCTCGAGCAGGCCGAGCGACTCTCCGCGGTGCTCGACGAGCTGCTGGAGGCCGCCCGTGCGGCGCGCGCCGCGGGTGCGGAGCCGCAGGACCTGCGGGAGGGGCTCGCCGTCGTCGCGGACGAGTGGCGGCCCGCGCTGCGCGGCGCGGGGCGGTCGCTCAAGGTTCGGGTGCCGGACGGGCTGTTGGCGCGGGTGACGCCCGCCCGGCTCCGCGAGGCCGTCGGCGCGCTGCTGGACAACGCGCTCCAGCACGGCTCGGGCACCGTGACCCTCAGCGCCCGCGCGGCGGAGAGCAGCCTGCTCGTGGAGGTCAGCGACGCCGGCCCGGGGGTGCCGGAGGAGCTCGTGCCGCACGTGTTCGACCGCGGGGTCTCGGTCGGCTCGTCGACCGGGCTGGGGCTGGCGCTCGCCCGTGCCCTCGTCGAGGCCGACGGCGGGCGCCTGGAGCTGTCCCGCCCACGGCCGCCGACGTTCACGATCTTCCTGCCGGCCGCGCGGGCCGACGACGTGGTGGGCGCGGTCCGACCGGCCTCGTCCCCCCGCTGACGAACCCGCCGTGAACAGCTCTGGGCGAACAGCTCGGGGCCCGCGGCAGGAGCCCTCAGCGGAATCGGGACGCGACGGTCAGCCGGCGGGGACCTTGCGGCGCACGTCGGCGTCCGGGAAGACGAAGCGGCGGAACGCCCACCAGCGGAACGCCATGCCGGCCAGTACGCCGATGATCTGGCCGCTGACGAAGTCGGCGATCTCTTGCGTGACCAGGCTCACGCCGGGGACCTTGAGGTCGAGCACGTAGCGGGAGATGGCCAGTGGCGCTGTGTAGACCGCCACACCGATCCCGCTGATGAGGAAGAACAGCGCGGCCTCGTGGTGCCGTTCCCGGCCGCCCCGGGTCCGGAACGACCACTCGCGGTTGAGCACGTAGGACACGATCGTCGCCACGAGCACGGCAATGATCTTCGCGGTGAGTGGCTTGGGTGCCAGGACGGTGGTCTTGAGCAGCAGGAACACCGCGGTGTCGATCACCCAGGTGCTGCCGCCCACGAGGGCGAACTTGACCAGTTCCCGGTGCTTGATCGCCACGTCGCGGTAGGGCTGGGGGATGACCGCCAGCGTCGACTCGACCACAGACACCTGCTCGATCGTGCCAGACGCAGGTGCCGTCGGCCGCGCCGGTACGCTTCCACCCCCGTGGACGCGTCCGAGGTCAAGCCTTTCCCCGTGGTCGGCATGGTGGGTGGCGGGCAACTGGCCCGCATGACGCAGCAGGCCGCCATCGCGCTCGGCCAGTCACTGCGCGTGCTCGCCGCGCACCCCGGCGACCCGGCCGCCCAGGTCTGTGCCGACGTCCGGCCGGGCACCCCGACCGACCTGCCCGCGCTGCGCGACTTCGCGCGCGGGTGCTCCGCCGTCACGTTCGACCACGAGCAGGTCCCGCAGGAGAACCTGCGTGCGCTGGTCGCCGAGGGCGTCGCCGTCCACCCCGGGCCGGACGCGCTGCTGCACGCGCAGGACAAGCTCGTCATGCGGCGCAGGCTCGCCGGGCTCGGCGCGGCGATGCCGGCGTTCGCCGAGGTGACCGGCCCTGCCGATGTCGAGCGGTTCGGCGCCGAGCACGGGTGGCCGGTGGTGCTCAAGGCGGTGTGCGGCGGCTACGACGGGCGCGGCGTGTGGATGCTCGACGCACCGTCGCCCGAACTGGTCGCCGAGCTGCTTGCCGCGGGCACCCCGCTGATGGTGGAGGCCGCGGTGGCGATGCGGCGGGAGCTCGCCGCGCTGGTGGCGCGCTCACCGTTCGGGCAGGCCGCGGCGTGGCCGGTGGTGGAGACCGTCCAGGAGGACGGCCAGTGCGTGCAGGTGCTCGCGCCCGCCCCGGGCCTCGACCCGGACGTGGCCGCCGCGGCGCAGCGCCTCGCCCTGCACGTCGCCGCCGAGCTGGAGGTCACCGGGCTGCTGGCCGTCGAGCTGTTCGAGACCACCGGGGGTGACCTCGTCGTCAACGAGCTCGCGATGCGCCCGCACAACTCCGGGCACTGGACCATCGAGGGGTCTCGCACGTCGCAGTTCGAGCAGCACCTCCGGGCTGTGCTCGACTACCCGCTCGGGGCCACCGCGCCCACCGCGCCCGCCGTCGTGATGGCCAACGTGCTGGGCGCCGCCGAGACGCCGGCGATGAGCGTGGACGAGCGGCTGCACCACCTGTTCGCGCGGTTCCCGGACGTCAAGGTGCACCTGTACGGCAAGTCCGAGCGCCCGGCCCGGAAGGTCGGGCACGTCACGGCGCTCGGCGAGGACATGGCGACCGTGCGCACCCGCGCCGCGCTCGCCGCGGCCTGGCTCTCCACGGCGCAGTGGCCGGACGGCTGGTCGCCGCACACCGGTGACGTGGAGAAGGAGGCCCAGCATGTCTGAACCGCAGGTCGGCGTGATCATGGGGAGTGACTCGGACTGGCCGGTGATGCGGGCCGCCGCGGAGGCGCTCGCCGAGTTCGACGTCCCGTACGAGGTGGGCGTGTACTCCGCCCACCGCACCCCTCAGCGGATGCTCGACTACGCGAAGGACGCGGCCGGGCGCGGGCTCCGGGTCGTGATCGCCGGTGCCGGCGGGGCGGCCCACCTGCCCGGGATGGTCGCCGCGGCCACACCGCTGCCGGTGATCGGCGTCCCGGTGCCGCTGGCCAGGCTCGACGGGTTGGACTCGCTGCTGTCGATCGTGCAGATGCCCGCGGGCGTGCCGGTGGCGACCGTGGCGGTCGGTGGGGCCCGCAACGCGGGGCTGTTGGCCGTGCGGATCCTCGCCGCGGGCGACCCGGCCCTGCTCCAGCGGATGGGGCAGTTCCAGGCCGAGCTGGAGGAGTCCGTCCTCGCCAAGGACGAGGCCCTGCGGGCGGCTGCTGCCGAGATGTGACGGTGTATCACCCGAATGGGTGAGAACCGCAGGGCGCTTCGTCACCGAATGCCACCGCGACAAGCACCCGGACGCGGCTCCGGGTCGGGGCGGCGGAGCGGTAGGGCATGCGGATTCCTCCACCACTGCCGGTGGACGCACGAGACGCGGAGATCCTCCGTGAGTGGGTCGAGAGCAACCTCGCCGGGGCGGCAGCCGTGCGCAGGGCGCGAATCGTGCTGCTCGCCGCGGCGGGCCGGGGCACGGCGTCGATCGCCGACGAGCTCGGCTGCTCGAAGCAGACCGTGATCACCTGGCGCGAGCGCTACCGCGCCGAGGGCATCGCGGGACTGCGGGACGCGCCCCGGTCCGGGCGGCCGAGCACCGTCGACGCCGCCGCGGTGATCGGCCGCACGCTCGCGCCACCCCCACCGCGGCTGGGCGCCCCGCGCTGGACCACCCGACTCCTCGGCGCCGAGCTCGGCATCAGCAACGTCGCCGTCGCGAACGTCTGGCGGAGCTGGGGGGTGCTCCCCGACGCCGGTGGGCGGGTGCGCCTCGACACCGAACCGGTCCTCGACGGCGCGGTCGGCGCCGTCGTCGGGCTCCACCTCGCACCGCCGGTGCGCGTGCTCGCGCTGCTGTGGAGCGAACCGGCAGGCGGGCCGGAGGCCGTGGTGCCCGTCCCGAAGCGCCCGGGCATCGGGACGAGGCTCGCCGAGCTCGACCTCGGCCCGGGCGGTGACCCCGGGGGGCTCGCCGCGTTCCTCGACCGGACCGAGGCCCTGTCCGAGCCGCCCGCCCTGCTGGCCGACGCCGCAGGCGCCGACGCCGCACTGCTCGCCGACCGGGCCGCTCGCTCCGGCGCCGCTGTGCACGCCGTGCCCGCCGACCTGTCGTGGACCCGGATGGTGCGGGTCGTGTGCGTGCTCGCCGGGGCGACGGCCGTGGGCGGCGACTCGGTGCGCGCCCTGCGGGCGGCGCTCGCCGCGCACGTGCCCGGCGCCCCGTTCTCGTGGGTGACGCAGACCGCTGCGGCGCAGCCGTAATTCTCGTGGCGCGCCGCCGCGTCCCGGTCGTAGTGTGTCCGTACACAGGAGAGGAGGTGGTCCAGCGTTGAATAGCTACAGGACTCGTGAGGTGGCTGTCCGCTAGCACCACAGGACACGTTCTCCGACGGCCAGTGGAAGCCGGTGTGGTGCCGGCGAGTTCCAGGCAGTCACCCGTGGTCCCCGGGCCCGAGCCCGTCCAGCTCGGCTTGCGCAGCACCCGCTGCGGCCCGGGGATCACGCATGTCCCGGGCCGGTCACCGGCCCGGACCCGGTGGCGCTCCCGCAGTTGCGGGCGGGGGCGCCGCTCGGGAGCGTCAGGCCGGCTCCGCGTCGTTGCGCCCCTCCAGCCTCCCGACCGCGTCCTCCAGCCTGCGGGCCACTGCGTGCAGCCCTGTCTCGGGGCCGGGTTCGCCCGGGAGCATCTCCGCCACGCGCCGGAAACGCTCCCGGCAGGCCGCCACGCCGTCGGCCCGCGCCCCGGCCGCCAGCCACGCCTTCAACGCCAGGTTGTGTGCCGCGACGACCGCGGCCGCTGCCACGGTGGCGCGCAGCTCCGCGTCGTCGGTGTCGGCGAACCGCTCCCGCAGCTCGCGGGTGAACAGCCTGCGGTAGTGCTCCGCGCTCGCCGACTCGCGGTCGCGCAGCGGCGGCACCGCACGGACCAGCCGGAACCGCTTGAGCGCCACGTCCGCGTCCTCGACGTACATGTCGAGCACGGTCTCGCCCGCCCGGAGCACCACCGACGGGGTGGGCTCGGACGGGTGCGCGGTCGCGAACACCTGTGTGACCCCCGCGAGGGCGGCCTCGTGGTCGGGGGAGATCGCGTCCTCCTTCCCGCGGAAGTAGCGGAAGAAGGTGCGGCGCCCGACGCCCGCCGCAGCCGCAATGTCGTCCACGGTGGTCTCGTTGTAGCCGCGGCGGGTGAACAGCTCCACGGCGGCGACCGTGAGGGCCCGGCGCACCTCGGCGCGGCCCGCGGCGGAGCGTCCTCGACGTACCCGGGATCCCGCCGCCGTCATGGCACGGAGGGTAGCAGCCACATTGAGAGGTGGCACGGAGTGCCGTTACGATAGGGGGGTCACTACACCACCGACGGCGGGCGGGACGATGAATCCGGACTTCGAGACCTACCGGCTCAGCGACGAGCACGAGGCGTTGCGCGAGGCCGTGCGCGCGCTCGCGGAGAAGGAGATCGCGCCCTACGCGGCGGAGGTCGACGAGCATGGCCGGTACCCGGCCGAGGCGCGCGACGCCCTGGTCAAGGCCGGGTTCCACGCAGTGGGCATCCCCGAGGAGTACGGCGGCGAGGGCGCCGACGAGCTCGCCGGCTGCATCGTGATCGAGGAGGTCGCCCGGGTCTGCGCCTCGTCCTCGCTGATTCCCGCGGTGAACGGGCTGGGCCTCACGCCGATCCTGCTGTCGGCGTCCCACGAGCTCAAGCAGCAGGTGCTGCCGTCGGTGGCCGCGGGCGAGGCGATGATGTCCTACGCGCTGTCCGAGCGGGAGGCGGGCTCCGACGCCGCGTCGATGAAGACCCGCGCCCGCCGCGAGGGTGACTCGTGGGTGCTGAACGGCACCAAGTGCTGGATCACCAACGCCGGTGAGTCCACCTGGTACACGGCGATGGCGGTGACCGACCCGGAGAAGAAGGCCAACGGCATCTCGGCGTTCGTCGTGCACCGCGACGACCCGGGCTTCGAGGTGGGGCCGAAGGAGCGCAAGCTCGGCATCAACGGCTCGCCCACCCGCGAGATCTACTTCACCGACTGCACGATCCCGGCGGACCGCATCATCGGGGCGGAGGGCACCGGCTTCAAGACGGCGCTGGCCACCCTCGACCACACCCGCCCGACGATCGGCGCGCAGGCGGTCGGCATCGCCCAGGGTGCCCTGGATGTGGCGATCTCCTACGTCAAGGAGCGCAAGCAGTTCGGCAGGCAGATCGCCGAGTTCCAGGGCCTGCAGTTCATGCTCGCCGACATGGCGATGAAGGTGGAGGCCGCGCGGCAGCTGGTCTACGTGGCCGCGTCCCGCGCCGAGCGGGGTGAGGCGAACCTGGGCTTCATCTCCAGCGCCGCCAAGTGCATGGCCAGCGACGTCGCGATGGCGGTCACCACCGACGCCGTCCAGCTGCTCGGCGGCTACGGCTACACCAAGGACTTCCCGGTCGAGCGCATGATGCGCGACGCGAAGATCACGCAGATCTACGAGGGCACCAACCAGATCCAGCGGATGGTGATGGCGCGCTCGCTGCTCAAGGGCTGACCCGCATGCCGCCGGCGGTCTGGGCCCGCGGCCTCGCGCTGAGCCGCGCGAACGGCACTCTCGACCGATAGGTTCGCGCGAAAGTGCCGTTCGTGCGAGGGCTCAGCGCACGAATCAGCCCGTGCCGCCCACGGGGACGTCGGCGTCGATGCGCGGGGCGTGCTGGTCGAAGAACAGCCGGTAGGTCAGCTCGGCCCGGCTGCGCACGCCGAGCTTGCCGAACACGCGCTTGACGTGGTCGTCGACGGTGTGCGGCGACAGCGCGAGCAGCCGGGCGATCTCCTGGCGGGAGTGGCCGCGGGCGAGCAGGTGGACGACGTCGCGCTCGCGCGCGGTGAGCTGGTAGGCGTCGGCGATGATGCGGGCGATCTCGATCGGCCGGGCGGGCTCGACGATGACCGAGACCTGTGCGGGCTCGCCCGCGATGCGCTCGGCGTGCATGGTCATCCACCGGCCGCTGCGCGAGCGGAGGCGGCTGTGCAGCGGGCCGGACCCGGCGGCGGCCCGACCGGCGAGCGTCAGGACCGAGTAGGGCAGGCCGGTTGCGACGTCGACGCCGTCGTCGACCTCGGTGAGCCATCGCTGCGCCGCGGGCGTGACGTGCAGCGGGGTCAGTGTGCCGGACAGCAGGAACAGGCCGGGCCCGTCCTCGTCGGTGCCGTGCGCGATCTCGGTGAGCGTCATCTCCCGGCGGATGGCGGCGGCGACCCCGGCGGTCGCCTCCTCGACGAGCCGCATCTCCGCGGTCGAGAACGCGGCCTCGCCCTCTCCGCGGAACATCACGAGCGCTCCCCAGATGCCGCCGTCGGACCGGAACAGCAACCGCATCTCGTGCTCGAGGCCCGCGGGACGCAGCACGTCGTGGTAGCGGGGGCTGCGGTCGGGGTGGCCGCTCGTGGCGTCGGCCAGCGTGACGGCGCGCCGCGGATGGCGGGCCAGGGAGGGGAGCGCGAACGCGTCCTCGGCGCGCGCCTCGATCTCGAGCAGCCGTGGGATGAGCTGCGGGGAGATGCCGTCGCGGTGGTAGCCGCCCGTGGGCAGCGCGGACGCGGGGTCGACGGTGAGCGCGCACCACGGCCCGAACGGCACCGCATCGCGCAGGCGGGCGGCGACGGCGCGCTCGAGCGCGACCGCCCCGCCGGGTTCCCGGCACACGCGTTCGACCCCGGCGCCGAGCTCGCCGGACGACATGCTGCGCATGCCGGGAATCATCCGCGCCGCATCTGCGGCGCGCACCCCCCGATTCCGGGGATGTCCTCGCCGGTCGTGCCCGCCGCACCCTCGGTGCATGACGCTTCTGCATCCCGCCCCCACCGGGTTCGCCGGGACGATGCTCCGCCCCGGTGACGACGGCTACGAGCAGGCCCGCCGGGTCTGGAACGGGGCGATCGACCGCCGCCCCGCCTTCGTCGCCCGCTGCCGCTCCACCACCGACGTCGCCGCCATGGTGCGGTTCGGGGTCCGGCACGGGCTGCCGATCGCGGTGCGCGGCGGTGGGCACAGCATCCCCGGCCTGTCCGTCTGCGAGGGCGGCCTGGTCATCGACCTCTCGCCGATGAAGGCGATCGCCGTCGATCCCGTTCGGCGGCGGGCCGACGTCGGCCCCGGCGTGCTGTGGGCGGAGTTCGACCGCGCCGCGCAGGAGCACGGGCTGGCCGTGCCGGGCGGGGAGATCTCCGACACCGGCGTGGCGGGACTGACCCTCGGCGGTGGCGTGGGCTGGCTGTCCCGCGCGTACGGGCTGGCCTGCGACAGCCTGGTGGCGGCCGAGGTCGTCACCGCCGACGGGTCCGTCCTGCACGTCGACGAGCAGGACGACCCGGAGCTGCTCTGGGGCCTGCGCGGTGGCGGCGGGAACTTCGGAGTCGTCACCCGGTTCACGTTCCGGCTGTACCCGGTCCCGGTGCCGATGTACGGAGGGATGCTGCTGCATCCGATCGAGCGCGGCGGCGAAGCGTTGCGCGCCTTCCTCGACCTCGGGGCGGACGCACCCGACGAGCTCGGGCTGAACGCCGCGATCATCACGGCGCCGCCCGCGCCGTTCGTGCCGCCCGAGCTGCAGGGACGTCCGGTGGTGGCGCTCGCGGCCGGTTACGTCGGTCCGCCGGCCGAGGGCGAGGCGGCCGTCCGGCCGCTGCGCCAGTTCGCCCCGCCCGCCGTCGACCTGCTCGGGCCGATGCCCTACACCGCCCTGCAGTCGATCGTCGACGAGGCCGCCCCGCCCGGCCTGCCCGCCTATGTCCGGTCGGAGTGGCTCGGGCCCCTGGACGACGCGGCGATCGACACGCTCCTCGACAGAGCGGCGGGCATGACGTCCCCGCTCTCGCAGGTGCTGGTCCGGATCATGGGCGGTGCGGTCGGGCGGGTGGCGCCGGACGCGACCGCGTTCCGGTACCGGGAGGCCGCGGCGATGCTCACCCTCGCGGCCGTGTGGACCGACCCCGCCGACCAAGGCGAGGAGCACCGCGCGTGGACACGGCGGTCGTGGGAGGCGCTGCGGCCCTGGTCGGCGGGCGGCGGGTACGTCAACCACCTGTGCGGGGAGGGGCCCGGCCGGGTCCGCGAGGCCTACGGCGAGCGGACGTGGGCGCGGCTGGTCGCGCTCAAGCGGCGGCTCGACCCCGGCAACGTGTTCCACCTGAACCAGAACGTGCCGCCGGAGGGGTGAGGGGACCGCACACACCGTCGGTGGACGGCACCCACCGCCGGCGGTGTGTGCGGCCCACCCGCGGTGTGCGGCGGAGCCGGTGCCGGCCGGACCGCGCTCAGCCCAGGCAGGTCGTCACGCGCTCGGTCTCGGCCCGGTGGTCGAGGCGCTCCTCGTCGGCGTTGCGGCACTGCACCAGCGACGCGCCCGCCGCGAGCACCGCGAGCAGGCCGTCGCCGAGGCCGTCGGGCGTGGACCACTCGAGGGTCGAGAGCACCCGGTCGGAGGCGGTGAGGCCGCGCGCCGCGGCGCGCGAGCGGGCGTCGGCGAGCACGTCGGCCACCGACGCCCCGGCCAGCGCGGGCGCGGAGTCGGGCACGGGGGCCCACGGCACGAAGTCGTCGCCGTGCGTGCGCACCTCGGTCGCGAAGTCGATCACCCCGGCGGGCAGGCCGGACAGGCCCTTCCCGAACGCGTCGAGCGACAGCGCGACGATCCCGCCCCCGGGCGCGGCGGCGAGCGCCAGGTCGACGCGGTCGGCGTCGCACAGCACCCACTCGGCGTCCCCGGGCTCCGCGACGATCTCGGCCCCGCACCACCACGCGGCGAGCAGCACCGCGGCGGTCTGCCAGTGCGCGGGCAGGAGCACCGCGACGGGGGTGCCCGGCTCGACGTCGCACTCGTCGCGCAGCAGGTTCGCGGCCTTCGCGGCCCAGTTGGCGGTGGTCACCGCCGACAGCTCGATCCGCTCGCCGGTCGCGTCGTCGTAGTAGGTGATCAGCGGGCGGGCGGCGGCCGGACCCGTGCGCAGCGGGTCCAGCAGGGCGGCGGTGAGCGTCACCCGTTCACCGTAGGTCAGTCGATGCAGGGCACTCCCGCGGCCGTGATCACTTCCTCTTCGGCCTCCGCCGTCGGCGTCGGCGTCGGCTCGCCCATCGTGGGCACGACGGCCGGGTCGAAGTCGGCCCCGAGCACGACGAGCAGGTGGCCGCGGGTGATCTCGCTGCTGCTCTCGACGTCGATCCCGCCGAGCTGCTCGGCCACGGCCTGGGCGGCCTCCTCGTCCGATCCCGTGTAGCGGACCACCGAGGTCTCGGTCGGCTCGGTGTTGTCCACGGTTCCGGGCGTGAAGCCCAGGTTGCGCATGTGCTCGTCCACCGCGGCGGCGAGCCCGGAGGTGTCGGAGCCGTTGCGGACGTCCACGACGTAGCGCGACGCGATCACGTCGACCGGCGGCGGTGGCGGGGGCGGTTCCTCCCGCGCCTCCTCGGCGGCCCGCTGCTGCTCGGCGATCTGCTGGTCGACGAACGAGCGCACCTCGCCGCGGTCGACCAGCACGACGTCCCCGCGGGCGTTGGTGTCCAGGCCCTGGGTGGGGATCGTCATGAACTCGATGTTCCCGGCGGCGATGTCCGAGGCCTGCTGGGCGAAGGCGAGCAGGTCCCAGCCCTCGTCGATCACGAGCGACTGCTGCGCGACCTCGATGAGCGAACCGAGCGTGCCGGGGTCGGTCAACGTGCCGGCCGAGAGGATCTTGTCGGCCACCGCGGCGAGGAAGACCTGCTGGCGGCGGATCCGCGACAGGTCGCCGTCGGGCAGCCCGTGGCGTTGGCGGACGAACGCGAGCGCGTCTGCCCCGGAGATCGTCTGCGGGCCCGCCGCGAAGTGGGCGCCGGACAACACGTCGTTCACCGGGTTGCGGAGGCAGACATCGACACCGCCGATCGCGTTGGTGAGGTTGTAGAAGCCGAGCAGGTTGATCTCGGCGTAGTGGTCGACGGTGAGCCCGGTGAGGCCCTCCACCGCGCGGATCAGCGTGCTGCGCCCGGTCCGGGCCGACTCGGCCTCGATGCGCTCGGGATCGCGCACGCCGTCGGCCCGCAGTTCCCCGGCGGCGCGCGCCTTCGTCACGGGGTACGCGGCGTTGATCTTGTCGCGGCGGTAGCCCGGGATGTCGACATAGCTGTCCCGGGGGACGGAGAACGCGATCGCCGCGCCCCCGCCCTCCGGCACGTGCAACAGGATGATCGTGTCGGAGTTCAGCACCCCGGTGTCGGCGCCGCTCGAGAGCATCTCCTGCACCTCGGGCGGCAGCGGGTTGCCCTGGGCGTCGGTGCGGCTGTCGACCCCGACCAGGAGGATGTTCTGCGCGCCGCCGTCGCCACCGCCCGCGATGACGTCCGTGGTGGTGATCCCGGCGGTGATGTCGCGGTAGAGACCCCATGCGGCACCGGTGAGCGTCATCACCAGCGTCGACGCCACCACCAGCGCGATCTTGATCCGCCACCGCAGCGTGCGCCGGGTGGGGTCCGGGGTGGCGTCAGCGCGGGCGGCCGACGGGCGCGGGGTGCGGGGCGGCGTCGTGCGGGAGCGGCTCGCTCCGGCCGCCGGGTGCCCGCCCCGGGCGGGGGTGCGAGGGGCGCCGGAAGCCGGACGGGGCCGGCGCGCCTCCGGGGCCGACCACGAGGCGGACCCGCGCCGCGCGGCACCGCGGGTGGGGGTGCTGCGCCACCGGTCCGTGCCCGGAGGGCGGGGCGGTTCCCGTCCGACCACTCCACCCACCTCCGATCCACGCCGCTGCCCGTTCTCCTAGGGTGCAACATCGGACGCGCTCGCCGCGGACGGCGCTGCGCGTGTCGCGGGTGACCGCCGTCGCTGCCGGCGCGGTCACGCACGGTGAGTCCCGGGCGGAAACCCGGGAGACGAGGGGAGCGTCGGGTGCCCGAGGGGCTGTCGCTGTTGCTGCCGGTCTGGGCCGGCGACCGGCCGGATTTCCTCGCCGAGGCGTTCCGGTCCACCGTGGACGGCCAGACGCGCCGGCCCGACCAGGTCGTCATCGTGCGTGACGGCCCGGTCGACGCGGCGCTCGCCGCGCGGATCGCGGAGCTGACCGCGGAGAGCCCCGTGCCGGTGGACGTGGTGGCGCTGGAGCACAACGTCGGGCTCGGCCCGGCGCTCGACGCCGGCCTCGCGGCGTGCCGCCACGACATCGTGGCGCGGATGGACGCCGACGACATCAGCCTGCCGCACCGCTTCGCCGTCCAGCTGCCGATCATCGAGTCGGGAGTCGACCTCGTCGGGTCCGGCCTGCTGGAGTTCGCCGACGAGCCCGACCGGGTGGTGGGCACCCGCACGCCGCCCACCGACCCCGAGGACATCCGCGTCCGGGCCCGGTTCGCCGACCCGTTCAACCACCCGACCGTCGTCTACCGCGGGGAGCTGGTGCGTGCCGTCGGCGGCTACACCGACTTCGCGCTGATGGAGGACTACCTGCTCTGGGCCAAGATGCTGCTCACGGGCGCGCGGGTGGCGAACGTGGCCGAGCCGCTGGTCCTCTACCGGGTCGGCGCGGGTGCCTACGCGCGGCGCGGTGGGCTGGGACAGCTGCGGGCGGAGCTGGCCCTGCAGCGGCGGTTCCGCCGGATGCGGTTCACCAGCCGCCGCGAGTACGCCCGCAACGTCGTCGTTCGCGGAGGCTACCGGTTGGTCCCCGAGCGCATCCGTCGAATGGCCTACCGGAAGGTCGTCGCGACGTACTCCCGGTAACCGTCGCACCGGTCGGTGGCACCATCGCTTCCCTCGATCGAGGGGACAGTGATGACCACACCTCCCGAACCCCTCTCCGCCGAGGGGGCCGCCCTGCTCGACGCCGGCCGGGCGCTCGACGCCGTCGAGGTGCTGCGGCAGGCCGTCGCCGCGGGTGAGGCGTCGGCGTCGGACCTGCTGGTGCGCGCCTATCTCGACAGCGGGAGCTGGCGGGCGGCGGTCGAGTGGCTCACGCCGCTCGTCGAGCAGGGCCGGATCGACTACGCGGGGCGGCTCGGCGTGGCGCTGGCGGAGCTCGGCGAGCGCGAGCGAGCCGAAACCGTGCTGCGGCTGGCCGTCGAGTCCGGCGAGCTCGCCGCGGCCAACGATCTGGGCATCCTGCTCCGCGACGAGGGGCGGCTGCGGGAGGCGGTGCACATGCTCGCGCAGGCCGCCGACGCGGGCGACCAGCAGGCCGCGGCGAACCTCGTGGCGGTACACCTGGAGGCGGGCGACCTGTGGTCGGCCGTGACGGCCGCGGAGCAGTACGCCGACGACAGCCTCCCGGACACGGTCGTCGCGCTGGCGGATGCGCGGGCCCTGGAGGGCCGGGGCGACGAGGCGGAGGCGCTCTACCGCCGCGCCGCCGACCTCGGCGCCCTGCTGGCGCACACCGCGTACGGACAGTTCCTGCTCGTCGCGCGCGGGGACGCGGAAGGCGCCGAACTGGAGTACCGGGAGGCGCACCGCCACGCCGAACCCGGCGCGGACTTCACGCTCGGTCGCTTCCTGCTCGACGAGGGCAGACCGGACGAGGCCCGCCCGTACCTGCAGGCGGCGGCCGACGCGGGGGACCGCGCCGCGCAGGACGCGATCGTCGAGCTGGACGGCGGGGAGGAGGAGTACTGACGGCGACCCCCAGTAGGGTGGCGCGCCGTGGACGAGGGGGCGCTCCGGGACTACGGCGACGAGCTCGCCGTGGTCGTCGTGGTGCGCTCCGCCGCGGCGGACCTCGACGGGGTCCTCGGCGCCGTCCGGGCCGCCACCGCGCGTCCGGCCCGGGTCGTGGTCGTCTCCACCGGGCCCCTCGCCCTGCCCGACGGGGCGGAGCTGCTGCGGCTGCGGGAGGACGTGGGCCGGCCCGCCGCCGTGAACCGCGCCGTCGCCGCCCTCCCGGACACGGTCGGCTGGGTCGCCCTGGTCGACCCGCACGTCCGGCCGGCCGCCGGGGCGCTCGACGCGCTCCGGGACGTGGCGGCGCGCCACCCCCGGGCCGGGCTGCTCGGGCCGCGGCTGCGCGACACCGCGGACCGGGTGGTGGCGTCGGCGGGCGCCGTGCCGGCCACGGCCGACCTGCTGTGTGGACGGCTGCCTGCGGCGAACGGTGCCGGCCCGACCGGTTGGCTCGCCACGACCTGCGTCCTGGTGCGCCGGGTGGCGTGGGACTCGGTGGACGGCTTCGATCCGCGCTACCTGGGCGCGCCCGGGCCCGTCGGAATGTCCGACGTCGACCTCGGTGACCGGTTGGGCAGGTCGGGATGGCTGGTCGTCCACGTGCCCTCCGTCGAGGCGATCGTCCGCCCGTCGGACGGGCACGGCATCCTGGAGCCGCACGGGGACGGCCTGCGCCGCTACGTGCGCGACCGCGGCCCCGCCTCCGTGCGGGCGCTGCAGGCGCTCGCGGCCCGCGTGCGCCGGGCCTGATCGGGCGAGAAGACGAGAGCTGAGGAGAACGCGTGCTGCACGACGTCGAAGCCGTGGTGCTGGTCGGCGGCAAGGGGACGCGCCTGCGCCCGCTCACTCTGTCGGCTCCCAAGCCGATGCTCCCCACGGCCGGAGTGCCGTTCCTGGCGCACCTGTTGTCCCGGATCCGCGAGGCCGGGGTCCGCCGGGCCGTCCTCGGCACCTCCTATCTGGCGGAGACGTTCTCCGACCACTTCGGGGACGGCACCGCCCTGGGCCTGGAGATCGAGTACGTGGTCGAGGACCAGCCGCTGGGCACCGGCGGGGGCATCCGCAACGTCGCCAAGTACCTCAGCACCGACCACGTCCTGGTGTTCAACGGTGACGTCCTGTGCGGCACCGACCTGAACGCCGTGGTCGACACGCACCGCAGCACCGACGCCGACGTCACCCTGCACCTGGTGCGCGTCCAGGACCCACGGGCCTACGGCTGCGTGCCCACCGACGCCGACGGGCAGGTGCTGGAGTTCCTGGAGAAGACCGAGGACCCGCCCACCGACCAGATCAACGCGGGTTGCTACGTCTTCCGCCGCTCGGTGATCGAGTCGATCCCGGACGGGCGGCCGGTGTCGGTGGAGCGGGAGACGTTCCCCGGGCTGCTGGCGGCGGGCGCCCGCGTGTCCGGGCACGTCGACAACGCCTACTGGCGCGACATGGGCACGCCGGCCGACCTGATCCACGGCTCGGCCGACCTCGTGCGCGGTGTCGCCCCGTCGGCGGCGCTGCCCGGTCCCACCGGCGAGGCCCTGCAGCTCGACGGTGCGCAGGTCGCCGACGGGGCGCTCGTGTTCGGCGGTACCACGGTCGGGCGCGGGGTGACGATCGGCGAGGGCGCGCGCGTCGAGGGCTCGATGCTGTTCGACGGCGCCGTCGTCGGGGCGGGGGCGGTGGTCGAGCACGCCGTGATCGGCGCGGGCGCGCGGGTCGACGAGGGCGCGCTGGTCACCGACACCGTCGTGGGCGACCGCGCGGTCGTCGGGGCGCACTGCGAGCTGCGCGGCGGCCTGCGGATCTGGCCGGACGTGGTGCTGCCACCGCACGGGGTGCGATTCTCCCCCGATGTGTGAGCCGGAGGCGCGGGAATGGCGGCCCGACTTCCCGCTCGACCTCGCCGGGGTGCTCGCGCCGCTGCGCCGCGGCCGCGGTGACCCCGCATGGCGGTCGGCCGCCGAGGGTGCGGCGATCTGGCGCGTCTCCACCACGCCCGACGGGCCGGCCACCACCCGGCTGCACCGGCGGGCCGACGGCACGGTGGTGATGAGCGCCTGGGGCCCGGGCGCGCAGTGGTCCCTGGACGACCTCCCCGCGCTGCTCGGGGCAGCCGACCGGCCGGAGGAGTTCGTCGCCCACCACCCGCTGGTCGCCGACGCCGCCCGCCGCATGCGGGGCCTGCGGTTCGGCGCGTCCGGCCGCGTGTGGGACGTGCTGGTGCCGTCCGTCCTGGAACAGAAGGTCACCGGGACCGAGGCGCGCCGGTCGTGGCGGGAGCTGTGCCACCGCTTCGGCGACCCGCCACCGGGGCCCGCGCCCGCGGGGATGCGCGTGCCCCCGACGCCGGCGCAGATCCGGGACGTCCCGGACTGGGAGTGGCACCGCGCCGGCGTCGACCTCGCCCGGCGCCGGGCGATCCTCGCCGCCGCCGCGGTCGCCCACCGCCT
>NZ_JAHKRK010000066.1 GCF_019396355.1 Pseudonocardia nigra | reverse complement strand
GGCGGCCGCCGGTAACGGCCGTACACCGGCGGGCGAGTCGGATGACGACCGCCGCTTCAGTGTTCGCCGGGGCGGCATTCCGCCGGACGAGGAGTGGGGGCGGTTGCCATGGGACGTGGGCACACGTGGGTCGCGGGCCTCGGTGCTGCATTGACCGTACTGTCGGCCTGCGGAGCGCCACCGGATCCGACCGGTCCTCCGGCGCCGGTCGCCATGGCGGACGAGCCGGGCGGGGAGACGGACCGCGCGCACTCCGCCGCGTCCGCTCCCGTTGCCCCCGCGAGTGCCGTGACGCCACCGGCAGGCGCCGAGGTGACGGTCGTCGAGCTCACGACCGGCTCGTCCCGTGCCGTGCTCCGCAGCGGCGCGGGCACCGGCTACACCGTCGAGCGCACGGTCATCTACGACGGGCCCGAGCCACCGCAGTCGCACCGGCTCGAGGGCACCCGCCTGGTTCTCGACGGGTGCGACGAACTTCCGGAGTGCTACTTCGAGTACGTCGTCACCGTGCCGGCGGGTGTCGGAGTGCTGGGCCGGTCGGGCTCGGGTTCGATCGTCGTGGCCGGTGCGGGACACGTGGACGTCGACACCGGATCGGGAGCGGTCGAGGTCAGCGACATCGCCGGCCCGGTGCGTGTCGACTCGGGGTCCGGCGCTGTGCGGATCACGGACGTGCAGGGCGACATCACGGTCGACACCGGATCCGGCGGTGTCACCGGAAGCGCGCTCGGCGGCACGGCCGCCGTCGTCGAGACCGGGTCCGGCCCCATCGACCTGACCTTCTCGACGGTTCAGACGATCGTGGCGCGCTCGGGCAGCGGACCGATCTCGCTCGCGGTGGCACCGGGGGCCTACCGGCTCGCGACGTCGGCCGTCTCCGACGATGCAGAGGATGTCGAGATCGACGTCCCCGACGACCCGACCGCCTCCGCTGTGATCGCCGTCGGCACCGACGGCGGTCCGATCCGCGTCACGACCGCCGCTCGCTGAGGTCAATGCTGGCAACTGTCCACCGCAGGCACCTGACGGAATCCGCCGAGAAGCCGGACGAGCGGTGAGACCGGCCGGCCCAGCACCGGATCGTCGGCGATCCGGTCGGCTGTCCTGACCTCGCCGTCCAACTCGTACGTGACCGCAGCATCTGGATAGGAGGCCGCGAGCCGGCGTGCGTCCAGGAGCACGACGGAATGGCCGCCCTGGGCGGTGACCTGATCCTCCATCGCCGGGTCGCCGATCCGCAGGAACCGGACCATGCCCTGTTGCGCATCGAAGACGCGCACCGCCTCGGGCACGACGAGGTGGTTCCATCGTCCCGGCTCCGTGTGCAGGTTGCTGTACATAGTGAAGGAGTACTTGGTCTTCAGCCCGATGTACGGGCTGACCGCGCTGAGGACGATGAGCGCCAGCACCGCGAGGAACAGCGGCTGCCGTACTCGCAGCAAGGCGCCGGACGGGGTGAGGACCAGCCAGTAGCGGCGAAGCCGGAGCAGCAGCACGGCCCAGAGCATCATCCAGAGCGTGTAGCCGAGTGTGGGCAGCCAGCGCTTGATCCGCCAGGCGGTGAGTTCCGGCAGCATCTGCAGTGCGCCGGCGGCGAGCATCCAGCAGGTGGCCAGTGCGACCCAGGTCAGCGGTGACCGGATGGCCCTGAGGACGCACTGACGCATCTCGGGTCCGACGGCGCGGCGCACGAGCCCAGCGGCGCCCGCCACCGCCGCTGCGGGCAGGAACAGCAGATAGAAGCACCAGGCGAGGCCGGAGAAGGCGGTATGGCCCGCGATGGACGAGAGGAGGTGGAATGCGAACCCGGCGATGACTGCGATCGCCCGGGTGCGCCGGAAGAGCAGCAGGGTCGGGATCGACAGCTCCAGCGCGATGGTGCCGACGATCACCAGTGGGCGCAGTGCATCGGGGACGGACACCAGCGGGACGGCGTCGAGAATCCACATCGCGCAGGTGAGCGTGGTGTCCAGGAAGCCATCGTTGAGCTTCGCGAACGCCGCGAAGTACCACGTCACGATGAACGCCGTGCGCAGGAACGGCGCGATCCGCTGGAGGAACTGGTCGGGGCGGCGAGCGGCGCCCGGCGAGCACACGGCGTAACCGATCCACCACAGCACCACCGCCCCGCCGACCACGCCGGCGACGGTCGTGTGGTTCCACGGGTTGGGCAGGTCGATGACGAACTCGACGGCGAGCAACGCCAGCACGACGAGCATGCGGAGGACAGATGTGGGCCGGAGCAGCACCGCGATCGCCGCAATCGCCGCGACGCCGTGCACGGACACGGCCGGTGCTCCGGTCTGCCATTCGTGGAACAGCACGCCGAGGGCGAAGGCGCTGCTCCAGACGCCGAAGACCGTGGTGCCGGCGGCGGCTCCTGCGCCGCGCCCGGTACGGATCGCCGGAACAGCCATCAGTCACTCGCCGACCCTTCCGCAGCTCAGTACGCGCCGGTGCCCCGGACAACGGCGCCAATGGTCTTCCAGAGGATCAGCCAGTCCAGGGCGAGCGTCCAGTTCTCGACGTACCGGAGGTCCAGCCGTACCGACTCCTCCCAGGAGAGGTCACTGCGGCCGCTGACCTGCCACAGCCCGGTGAGCCCCGGCTTCACCATCAGCTTGCGCCTGGCGTCCCGCGAGTACCCCTCCACCTCCTTCGGGAGCGGCGGTCGCGGCCCCACGAGCGCCATCGAACCGGCGATCACGTTGAACAGCTGCGGCAGCTCGTCGAGGGAGTACTTCCGCATCCAACGCCCCACCCTCGTGATCCGCGGGTCGTTGCGGACCTTGAACAGCGGACCCGCGGCCTCGTTGGCCAGCTCTGGGCGGCGCCGCTCGGCGTCGACGACCATCGAGCGAAACTTGATCATCTGGAAGCGTCGCCCATGGCGGCCCACCCGGGCTTGACGGAAGAAGATCGGTCCGCCGTCGAGGCCGACCGCAACGGCCAGGCCGACCATGACCGGCAGGACGAGCACCAGCAGCAGGGCGGCCAGCACGCGATCGGACACGGCCTTCACGACCCGCGGGACCCCCGACCAGTTCGGTTCGGTGAGGCGGAGCAGTGGTAGCCCGTCGACCGCGGCGACGTGCAGACGCGGCCCGGCAACCTCCATCAGACCCGGCTCGACCACCAGTTCGGTGCCGGTGCCCTCGAGGTCCCACGCCAGCTGGTGCAGGCGCCGGGGCGTCCATCCCGGCGCAGGGGCGACCGAGACCACGCGGTGGGAGCCCTCCCGTGCGACTGGCGCCACCGCGTCGAGGTCGCCGATCACGGGCACACCGAGGATCTCGTCGACCATGTCGGTGCCGGTGCCGGACGGAGTGCACACGGCGGTGATGGTCCAGCCGTGATGGCCGGCTCGGCGCGTCCGCGAGATCAGTTGTGCGACGGCCTCCTCGGTGCCGACGGCGAGCACCTCGTGCAGGCAGGCGCCGGCCTTGCGCCGCCGGTAGAGAGCCTTGCGCAGGAGGAGGCGGCCGAGTGCGGCCAGCAGCAGGGCGATCGGAAGGACCCCGAAGACCCAGGGGCGCACCTCGGGCAGCTTCAGAGCGAGGGCGATGAGACCGAGCACGACGGCGCTGGTGACCATGGCCCGCAGCAGCCGGCTGAACTCCTCTGCCCCCTGACCCAGCACCGCCGACTCCCACGTGCGGCACACGATGAGACACATCACCGTGAGGCCGAGTGTCACTCCGGCGAGCACCCAGGTGAGCCCGCTGATGGGCGGTGCGTCGCCCCAGACCTCCCGCAGCCCGAGCGAGACGACGATCGCCAGCACGTCGGCCGCTGCGACCGAGCGGGCGTAGCGGACCTCCCAGGCCGGCCGTGGGCGCGGAGCGCGCCGCGGAGGGAGCTCCGGCGTGACAGGGGTGAGCTCGTCGAGCGACTCGAGTTGCGTCCTGCTCGTCGATGCGTCGTCTCGTCGTCGCGGTGCGGAATCGTCCACGTCCAGGTGGATATTCATCCTGCCCCTCAGGGTTGTCGACGCGCAGCCGACCCCGCTCGGTGTGCGCGCACGTCCGATGTCCCCCCGACAGCTGGTCTCGGGTGCGACGTGGCGCTCGGACCAGCGGGAACAGTGACTTCGGTCTTCTCAGTCGCCTGGCGGGGCCGCCGCGTTACCGCTTCGAAACCGCCGCCGTCGCGTTGTGCGCCGGACGGCGGCCGCGGTGGGTCAGGGGCCCGCGATGATGCGGCGGACCCGCCGGACGAGTGCCGCGGTGCCCAGCGCGGTGGCGCGGGTCGTCACCCGCACCACCTGCTCCGTGACGTCGTGCCGAACTTCGGAGACGAAACGGTCCTTGTACCCGTGGTCGCCGCGCAGGAGGTCGGCTTCGGCGTATCCCGCCTGCGCGGCGGCCAGCATCGCGGCCACGCGGACCGAGAAGCCCGGTGTCCGCCCGATGTCGGTGCGGAGCCCACCGCTGTAGAAGAGCACTCGATCGCCCCACACGAGGTGGTAGGTGATGGCTGCTGCGGCGCCGTCCACCGTGAGGCGATTGACCCGGACCGACCCGGACTCGCCGAGGCGCTGCGCGGCGATCAGGTGGAACGCCCGGCGTTCGGGTGTCGCGAAGAGGGCGGACCGCTCACCGAAGCGGGCGATGTGCAACCGCATCATCTCCTCGAGCAGCGGCGGGAAATGCGCCGGATCGGTGACGACGGCGAAGCCGCCGCCGGACGCCTCCGCGCGCCGCAGTTCCTTGCGCACCTGTTTTCGGGCGTGCCCGCTCACGATGGGACCACGCAGCGGCACGTAGCTGACGGGCACCAGCTCGGCTGTCCTCCGGATGTACCGCGGAAGCCGGAACGCCTCGGCCACGGCGGCCGCGAGCGCGCCGTCCTCTGCAGCGCGTCGAACTGCAGGACGTCCCAGCCCGATGATCGGGCGAGCAGCCGGAGCAGGGCCGTCGCCACCGGCCCACGATGCTCGGGTGCCGCGATCACGTCGGTGTGGTCGGGCGCGAGCCAACTCTGGCCGGCGATTCCGACGACCGTGGCACCGGTGGCGGATCGTACCCGCTCGACCGGCAGCAGCCCGACGATCCGGTCGTCCTCCGCGACCGTGAGCACCTCGATGCCGCCGGCGACGCCGGGTACGTCGCGCAGGGCGGACGCCCACTCCCAGCTGAGGAACGGGGAAGGGACGTGGCCGGCCTCCTGGAGACCCCGCCAGGCCTGCTCCAGCCGGGGATCGTCGAGGCGGCCCAGCGCGGTCGTCCAGCGGTCGGGCCGACGTGCCCGCACGCGGGACCCGACCGCACCCGGGCTGATGTGATCAGCACTGAGCGTCATCGCACTCCTCGAAGGCGTACGCCCCGGGCCGTGGCGCGGCACAGGTGCGTCGGCGGGCGACACCGCCCGCATGTCGCCGGGGCATTCGGGCAGGCGCGCTCCGGCGTTACCGGTCGGCGCCGTGGCTATGCCGCCGACCGCGCGCGAAGGCCGCGAACGGCGGCGGCCGCGCGCTGGTACACAGAAGACGTGCGTACCGCTGGGTACCACCTGCTGGTCTTCGCCGCGAACTTCCACATCGGGTTCCCGCGGTAGATCCCGGTGCGCGGCACGGCGAACGGACCGCCCGGCTCGGGCCCCTCGGGCAGCGCCATGGCGCAGGCGTATCCGGCCTTGTGGGCAGCTCGCCGGACGTGCGGGGCATGCCGTCCGAACGGGTAGGCGAGCGTGGTGACCGGGTGGCCGATGAGGTCGGAGAGGATCTCACGGCTCTCGCGCAGGTCGGCGAGGCACTCCGCCTCGGAGAGCGTCGGCAGGTCGCGGTGCGCCATGCTGTGGCTGCCGATCTCCCAGCCTCGGTCGTGCAGGTCGCGGATCTGGTCGGCGGTCAGGAGCGGAGGAGCGTCGGCCGGGTCGAGACCGGTGATCCAGCCGACTGCGACGCCGTTCGGCGTGACCGACCCGGCGACCACGTACATCGTGGCCGTGAGCCCGTAGCGCTGCATGATCGGCACGGCGTGCTCGGCGTAGTCGGCGAAGCCGTCGTCGAAGGTCAACACCGTGGCACCCACGGGGACGGTGCCGTCGGCGGCGAGACGATCACGCACGGCGCTGAGCGGCACCGTCCCGCCGCGGCGCTGCAGGGTGCGGCACTGGCGCTCGAAGTCCACCGGCTCCACGGAGACCGGGTCCTCCCAGCCGCACGCCACGGAGTGGTAGCAGAGGATCGGCACAGTGGAACAGCGTGACACACCGCGGGCATGGCGGTAAGTGCACGCGCGTGCGGCTCAGTCCACGCTGGCGGCGTTGCAGCGGTTCGGGATCGGCGGGCCGGTGTAGCGCTCCTCGGGCTCACCGAGCGACAGCACCTGCATGCGGTCGAAGGGGATCGCACCGATTCCGGCATACGCGACGTCGCCGAACAGCGATGGATACGGATCTGCGGCGAAGCTCGCCGGATGCGCGGCGTACAGGGTGAATCCTCCGCTGCTGTCGGCGAGGATCATCCCGTACTCCTGCAGCGCTCGGGCGATCGTGCGCTCCGACGGCGACAAACCCAGCGCATCGATGTCGACCGAAGGGTCGAGGCGCAGGTGCGCGCCGATGGGCAGCGCCGCCGGGTCGGTGCTCCGGCCGTCGGTCCGCGTCGCAAGGCCGACCGTGACGTCCGCCCGGGTGAACGGATAGGCGAAGACCAGCGCGTACGGGATGTGGCCCGCGCGCAGTTCGTCCGGCCAGATCAGTCCGATCGGGTTGGAGAAGCCCGCCGCGCGAGTGCTCAGACCGTCGGGGTAGATCCCGTCCCCGTCCGCGGGAGTCGCGTTGACCCACTCGGCGGTCCACCCGTTCTCGGTCCGCTGCGCCCGGTAGAACTCGTAGACGCAGCCCGACGTCTGGTCGAGCACCGCCATGTGACCGTCGTCCTCGGGGTCGGGCTGGGCCCGATGGGGGATGGGCACCTGCTCCATGGCGTACCCGGGGACGGCGTACTCCGCCGTGGGCCGAACGGTGAAGCGCGGCGTGGTCTCGTCCGCCAGGAACACCGGAACCGTGAATCGTCGTACGGAGACCACGGGCTCGAGATCCTCGAACATCGCGACGTAGGCGTCCGATCGCGGGTCGATGTCCGCATCACGAGGTACCGGCGCCGTCCAGGGGCTCTTCGGGCCGCGGAAGAACTGCGTCCCCGAGGCCGACACAGGTTCTGTCGGTGGTTCGACCGGCTCGGGGGCCGCGCAGGCGATCACGCTCAGCATGGCCGACGCGATTACGGCGCGGGGACCGAGACGACGAGCGGCGACCATGCCGCGGGACGGTACCCCACGGGAAGCAGATCCCTGTCAAGTTCTGCGTGTTGCTCAACCCCCGGCAGGCTGCCCCGTAGGAGGAACGGCTGCGCCGGTTTCGGCCCCGGTGCACCTGTTCTCGATCGGGGGGCCCTGGTACTGCGGCTGCTGATCTCCGGTCGCGATCACCTGCATGCGATCGAACGGAATGGCGCTGATGTCCGCCCACACGACATCGCCCCACGTCGACATGTAGGGATCGGCGGGAAAGCTGCGGGCGTGGACGGCGAAGAGCTGGAAACCCTCGCTGGTGTCACCCAGGATCATCCCGTACCGCTGGAGCGCGGTCGCGATGGCGAGCTCCGCGGGCCCGAGGCCGAGCGTGCCGAGGTCGAGAGCCGGGTCGAGCACGAGCTTCGCGCCGATCGGCAGGGCACTCGGGTCGGCGTCCGTCCCGTTGGTGCGGGTGGCGGGCGGAACCGGCCCGCCCCGTCGGGTGAACGGGTACGAGAAGACCAGCGCGTGCGGGATCGTCCCGGACAGGAGCTCATCCGGCCAGATCAGGCCGGCCGTCGAGGCCAGGCCGCTCGCCCGGGTGCTCAGGCCGTCCGGGTAGACGCCCTCACCATCGGCGGGGGTGGTGTTCGCCCAGTCCGCGAGCCACCCCGTCGCGTCCTGACGCAGACCGTACAGCTCGTAGACGCAGCGGGACGTCCGGTCGAAGACCGCGAGGTGGCCGGACTGGGCCGGATCGGGCACGGCGTGGGTGGGGATCGGCACGTGCTCGAGCACCGACTCCGGCGAGGCGTTCGGCGCGGTCGGTGTCACCGTGAACCGCGGACTGTCCGCGGTCGCGACGAACACCGAGACGGTCGATTCCCGAACCGAGACGACCGGCTCGAGCTGCGCCAGACGCGCCACGTACTCCGCCGAGCGCGGGTCGATCGCTGCTTCCGGGGACACGGGTGTGGTCCAGACGGCGCTGTCGGGAAAGAAGTCCCTCCCGACCGCCGAGAGGGGCTGCTCGGGAGCGTCCGGCAGGTCGACCGGGGTCGACGTTCCACAGCCGGCGAGCACCACGACCACGGCCCCCAGAGCCAGTCCCGGTACGGCCGATGGGCGAAGCGACATGCGCTCAAGGTAGTTCGGGCCCTCCCGCGGAGGAAACGCTCGGGAGGGGCGGAGCGAGGAACGCACGTGGAGATTTCGCCCCGTGACCGGGGCCTCGGACGGGGCGCCGCCGTCGCGCTGAACAGCCCGACGGCCGGGCCGGCGGGCTCGTGACGGATCGTTCCACCGCCGGGCCGGGCGGGCGACGCGGCGTAGGTCGGCAAGCGCTGTGGAACTACCTCGTCTTCGCGCTGAGCAAGTCGAGCACGCTGATCATGACGATGGTGCTGGCCAGGCTGCTCGGCCCGGCGGACTTCGGGTTGTTCGCCCTCGCGTTCCTGGTCATGACCCTGTTCGACTACGTGCGCGACCTGGGCGTCGCGGCAGCGCTCGTCCAGCGGGACGAGGAGTGGGCACGCATCCTGCCCACCGGGCTGACTCTGACGTGCCTCAGCGGGCTGCTGATCGGGGCTGCCGCAGCGCTGGCGGCGCCGGTCGCCGCAGCCGCGTTCGGCGAGCCCGAGCTCACCCCGCTGGTCCGGGTGCTCGCCATCGGACTCGTCATCTCCGCGCTCGGTGTGCTCCCGTTGGCGGCGCTGCGACGGAGACTCGACTACCGCAGCCGCCTGATTCCCGAGGTGGCGGGCACGGTCGCCAAGGCGGGGACCGCGATCGTCCTGGCCGTGGGCGGGCTCGGCGTCTGGAGCCTCGTCTGGGCCCAGCTCGCCGCCAGCGTCGTGACCACCTGCGGGTACTGGTGGGTCGTCCGGCCACCGGTGCGGTTCGGCTTCGACCGTGCCGTCGCGCTCGGTCTCGTCCGGTTCGGCCTTCCCGTCACTGTGGTCAGCTTCCTGTCCTTCGCAGTGGCCAATGCCGACTACGCCGCGATCGGACGCCGGCTGGGTGATGTCGAACTCGGCTACTACACGCTCGCGTACCGGCTGCCCGAACTACTGGTGTTGAACATCTGCGTGGTCGTGGGGGATGTCCTGTTCAGCGCCTTGTCCCGGATGCAGCACGACCGTCCTGCAGTGGCGGCGAAGTACCTCGAGACCCTTCGGGGCGTGATCGCACTCACCGCGCCCGTCGGGCTCGGTGTCGCGGCACTCGCCGGCGAGATCGTCGGATTGCTGTACGGAGATGCGTTCGCCCCCGCCGCCGACGAGCTCGCGGCTCTCGCGGCGTTCGCCGTCATGTACTCGATCAACTTCCACGCCGGGGATGCCTACAAGGCCATCGGCAGGCCGGGCCTCCTGACCGCACTCGGCCTGGTCAAGTTCCTCCTCCTGGCGCCCGCCGTCTGGTTCGCCGCCGGGTACTCGGCTCTCGCGGTTGCCACCGCGCTCCTCATTGTCGAAGCCTTGATCACCTTTGTCCGGCTGACGCTGGTGCGGATGGTGCTCGGCGTGACCGTTCGCCGGCACCTGGTCGTCCTCCGCGGGCCCGTAACGGCAGCGGTGGTCATGGCGAGCACTGTGTGGGGAGCCGCCCAGATGCTCCCCCTCGACGGCGCGGCCGTCCGGCTGGCGCTCCTCGTGCCGCTCGGTGCGGTCGTGTACGTCGCAGCACTGCGGCTGCTCGCGCCGAGGCTGGTGGCCGGCGTCGTCCAGCAGGTGCGCATCAGGCGCGCCGCCCGAAGGCCCGCCGGGCTGAACGCTCCCTGACCGCAACGAAGAAGGTGTAACCGTGACGAGCACCGACAGTGCTGCAGTGGGTTCAGAAGCAGGACGCCGCGTCCTGCGGGTCGCCCACCTGATCCACTGCCTCGGGCCCGGCGGAGCCGAGGACGTGCTCACCGATCTGGCCGTCGCGGCCCCGCACGCGGGACTCGATGTGCTCGTCGTCGGCCTGTCGCCGAGCACGGACAACGTCAATGCCCGCAGGCTGCGAGGGGCCGGCGTCCCCGTCCTCGAACTCGGTCTGCCGCGCTGGGACCCGCGGGCGGTCCCGCGCGCGGTCAGGGCCCTCCGGCAGTACGAGGTCGACGTCATCCACACTCACCTCAAGCACGCCGACCTGATCGGTGCCGCCGCCGGCCTGCGACTCGGAGTGCCGGTCGTCTCGACCCTCCATGTCATCGAGGACGCCCCCCGAACCCGCATGCAGCGGTTCAAGCGGACCGCGGGTCTCGTCGGGCGCCGCAGGTTCGCCGCCCGCACGATTGCGCTCTCCCGGTCCCAGCTGGACTGGTACACGGCATTGGCCGGAACCGATAGAGGCGTCGTCGTCCTGCCCAACGGCGTCGCCGATCCGCCTGCGGTGGAGCCCGCCGAGTCGGCCCGCGTGCGTACCGAGTGGGGCGTGCCCGCCGACGGGCTGCTGATCGCGTCGGCGTCCTTGATGCGCCCGGAGAAGGGGCACGACCTGCTGCTCGACGCCGTCGCGTCGCTCCCGACCGAACTGCCGATCGCCGTGGCACTCGCCGGGGACGGCCCGCTCCGTCCCGGGCTGGAGGAGCGGGTGGCCTGCGACCCACGGCTGCGGGACCGGGTGCGGTTCCTGGGCTACCGGGACGACGTCCCCGCCCTGCTCGCCGCGGCCGACCTCGTCCTGCACACCAGCCGGGCGGATGCGCTGCCCACCACCCTGATCCACGCCCTGTCGGTGGGTACACCGGTGATCGCGACGGACGTGGGGGGCATCCCCGACATCGTCGGCCACCGCGTGGCCGGGCTCCTGGCGCCGACCGATCCCGAGGCGATCGCCGCGGCCGTCGTCGAACTCGTCCAGGACGCCTCGCTGCGGGCGCTGCTGGGCAAGGCGGGCCGGGAACGGTTCGTGGAGCGGTTCGAAGCCACCGGGTGGGTACGGCGCTTGCGGGCGGTGTACGAGTCGGCGCTCCGTAGTGAGGTCGCGCCGAGGGGAGCGGAGGTGCAACATGTCCGGTGACCAGCGGCTGAAGGCCATCGTGGTGGACATCCTCCTGCTCGACGACGACGAGTACCGGGATGCGACCGGGCCCGACGACGTCGAGACGTGGGACAGCCTCGGGACGGTCCGCATCGTCGAGGCGGTCTCGCACACGTTCGGCTACCGGATGGACATCGAGGAGATGGTGTCCGTCCAGTCGATCGGCGACATCAAGTCGATCCTGCGCCGGCGCGGCGTGTTCGGCATGGAGTCACCCGCCCGGTCGGCCGCAGAGGGGAGACAGGAACCGTGACCAGCACCAGCATCGCCGAATCCTTTCTTCGGACCTGCCGGCGGAGTCCGGATGCGCCGTTCCTCGTCGGTGGTGACGGCCAGGTCATGACCTACGCCGAGGTCCGCGCACGGGCACGCGGGGTCGCCGCGGCGCTGGGCGCGGCCGGAGTGCGTGCGAACGACCGCGTCGTGCTCAGCATGCCGAGCGGCACGGACATGTTGTGCGACTACCTCGGCGCGCTCCTGCACGGGTGCGTCGTGGCGGTGGTCGACCACCGGGCGAGCCCGGCACACCTGCAATTCGTCCACCGAGACGTCCGGGCGTCGGCATGGCTCGCCTGGGCCGGGCATCCCGCCGCCGGTCTGCTGCCCGGTCGGCTCGAGGTGCCGCAGGCGGGGCAGGACGGTCCGCCGGCGTGGCTGGAGGGCCACACGATCGACGGTCCCGGCGACGCGCTGGTCATGTACACGAGCGGGACGACGGGCACGCCGAAGGGCGTGCGACTCACCCACGAGAACCTCCGCCACACCGCCGCGTCGATCGAGACGTGGGCCGCCGTCAGGGCGGACGAGGTGGAGTTGACGACGCTGCCGCTCTCGCACCTGTTCGGTCTCGGCCACGTGCACGTCCATTGGAGCCTCGGGGGAACCGTCGTCATCGAGCCCGGCCTCCAGGACATCCCCCGGGTGTTGCAGCGGATGGCGGAGCACCGGGTGACGAGCTTTCCCGGCACCCCGGCGGGTTTCCGCCGAATCATGGACGACCACCCCGACGAGTTCCGGGCCGCCGCAGTCACCCTGCGCTACATCGTCGTGAACTCGGCGCCCATGCCCGAGGAGGACGTCCGCCGGCTGTTGGACCTGGTTCCGCACGTCCGTTGCTACATGTACTACGGGTTGACCGAGGCCAGCCGGTCGGCGGTCATCCACTACAACGCCCATCCCGACAAGATCCGCACGGTCGGGCGGGCGGCGCCCGGGACGGAGGTGCGGGTCGGCACCCCGGAGCGGGCACTCGTGGGCGAGCCGGGCGAGATCCTCGTGCGCGGCGGGAACGTCGCCTCGTCCTACTGGGGACGCGCGGATTCGACCGAGCACGTCGCCGACGGCTGGTTCCGCACGGGCGACCTCGGGATCGTCGACGCCGACGGGTTCCTCACCTGGATCGGGCGGCTCAGCGAGCAGATCAACGTCGACGGCCTGAAGGTGGCGCCCGCCGAGGTCGAGGCCGTGCTGCGGGCCCATCCCGACGTGACCGATTGTGCTGTGGCCGGAGCACCGGATCCGCTCACGGGGCAGTGCGTGGTGGCGTTCGTCGTGCCTCGTCGTCCGGCAGAGGACAGGCTCGGTCTCGAGATCCGCAGGCACTGCCGCGGGCGGCTGGAGTCGTACAAGATCCCGCGCCGGGTGGAGTTCGTCCCCACGATCCCGAGAACCGACACGGGCAAGGTGAAGAGGCGGACGCTGGTCGGGCCAGATCGTGGATGACGCGTCGATGCGACCGGTTGCCCGGCCGAGCGGGCCCGGTGACGGGCAGCCCATCGCCGAACTGCTGGACAGGGTGCTCGGCGCTCAGCCCCGGGCTCTTCGCGAGGCCGTCTGGCGATGGCGCGACAGCGCCCCGAGTGGGTCCGGCGAACCGGGCTTCGTGGTGCTCGAACGCGATGGCCGAATCATGGGTGCGCAGGGCGTCGTACCGATACGCGTGCGCGTGGGACGGCGAACCGTCCTGGCGATGTGCACGTGCGACTACGCGGTCGACCCGGCTGCCCGGGGCCACGGCCTGCGGCTGAAGGTGGCCGCGGTCGGCCGCGCTGCGCTGTCGTTCTCGACATCCTCCAACGCGTCCGCCGGCACGGTCCTTCGCGCGCTCGGCGGCGCTTCCGTCGACGCCGCCCGGGACACCTTTGTCTTCCCGCTGCGCATCGGAGCGTTCTTGGCCGGACGCATGCCCGCCGTGCACGCCCGGGGGATCGGCGCCGTGGCCGACCGGGTCGTCGCGGCCGGACGGGCGGTCGGCGCCCGGCCGCGACGTGGCACGGAGATCCGAGGTATTTCCGAGTTCGGCCCCGAGTTCGACCGGTTGTGGGACAGGGTGGCGGCACGACATGCGGTCCAGGTCGTTCGCGATGCCGCCTACCTGCAGTGGCGCTACCGGCGATGCCCGTACGGGTCGCCGTGGGCCGCGGCCGTGGTGCGCGACGACGAGGTCCGCGGCCTCGTCGTGGTCGGGACCGCAACCTCATCGGACGTGAGCGCACGCCCGACGGCCGGGCTGCTGGAACTGTTCGACGACGGCGTGGTGCCGGGAGCCCGGCGAGCTCTCCTCGCCGCCGGCATGAGGTACGCAGCAGGTACCGGCGCGGAGGTGATGGCGGCGCGGGCGGGCGACCCGGCCCTCGCGCGGCTGCTGCGCACGGCGGGCTTCCGCGTCCGCAGGCGGGACAGCTCCCCGGTCACATACCGCGCCGGGGAGGCGGACCTCGAACCGTTCCTCGCCACGGACCACGGATGGCATCTCAGTTTCGGCGACGGCGATGCTTGGGACCGGGTCGAACTGGGCGCCGAGGTTGCCCGATGAGAGGGCCCATCCCGGTGCGCCGGACAGCGGGTCCTCGACCACGACGATCGAGCGGAGCACCTGACGTGAACCTGAAACCGCCGTCCGTTCATCGCCTTCCGGCGCGCCACCGCAGGGCCAGGTCCTCGTCGCGCCAGCTCGCGGTCGTCGTGGGTGGCCTGGTGGCCTCCACCGTGGTCGGGCACGTCCTGTACCCGGCGGTGCTGCACCTCGCCGCCCGGCGCCGGCCGTGCCGCCACGTGGAACCGGTCGTCGACCCGCCACCCGTCACCGTTCTCGTCCCGGCCTATCTCGAGGCCGGTGTCATCGGCGCCAAGGTCGCCAACGTCCTGGCGAACGGCTACCGTGGCGACCTCGAGATCCTCGTCGTCGCCGATGGCGACCCGGAGACGGCGGGCAAGGCCGAGGCGGCCGGAGCCCGCGTCCTGCTCCTGCCGGAGCGCGGGGGGAAGTCCCAGGCGCTCAACGCCGGGGTCGCCGCCGCCACGCACGACCTCGTCGTGATGAGCGACGCCAACAGCGCCCTCGTCCCCGGCGCCATCGAGCACTTGGTGGCGGCCCTGGTGCCGGAGGGCGTCGGCGCGGTCGCCGGTGAGAAGCGGGAAGGCGAAGGTGGCGAGCTCGCGTACTGGCGGTTCGAGGCGTGGCTCAAGCGGAACGAGGACCGGCTCGGCACGACATTGGGCCTGGACGGCGGGCTGTGCGCGGTGAAGCGCTCCGCGTGGGCGCCGATCCCGGCCGACATCTCCAACGACGACTTCTGGATGGCGCTGGACCTCATGGAACGCGGCCACGCGGTGGCGTACGAGCCTCGGGCCGTGGTGGAGGAGTCTTCCATCGGTTCCCTCGGCAGATCCTGGGAGCGCCGTACGCGCGTCGTGAGCGGCGGCCTGTGGGTGATGTGGCGGAAACGGCGCCTGCTGTTGCCACGCGGGCCGGTGACCGCCCAGTTGTGGGGGCACAAGCTGTGGCGCTCCACCCTCGGCCCGCTGAGCCACCTCGGCCTGATCGTGCTCGCCGTGTCGCGGGCACGCCACAGTCGGCTCGCGCGGCTGTTCCTCGGTGGTCACGCCGTGGCGGGCGCGGCGCTCGTCGCCCAGGAGAACGGACGCACGGTCCCGCTGGCCGCGCGCATCCCGGCCATGGCCGTGTACCTCCATCTGGTCGCGTTCGGAGGGATGATCCGTTGTCTGCGGGGCGACCGCGTCGTGCGGTGGGCGAAACCAGCGCGCTGACCTGGGGAGGTCGGGACGCCGCTGTGCGGTGGCGTAACGGGTGACGAGCCCCGCGCGAATCCTGGAGGACACCTCGTGCGATGAACCCGCGAGAGCTGCTCGGCGGGAGCCCGCTGCCCGTGCGCCGGTGGTCCGCGCTGGTACGTGTGTTGACGAGAACTGACTGATGGTCCGGCTCCACACCCGCCAGGGCCGCGATGGGAAGGGCGACGGCCGGATGAAGGTCCTGCAGGTGATCGACTCCTTCAGTTACGGGGGCGCCGAGCGCCTTCTCGCCACGCTGAACGGCGTGGCGGGCGAGGTCGGCCTCGAGCTGACCGCCGCCAGCATGGCGCCCTACAGCGAGGAGCGGACCGCGAGCCTGCCGCTGCTGGCCGGAGCCGGGTTGCGTCCGAGCTTCATCGGGGCCCGGAAGATGGTGCTGGACCGCCATGCGCTGCCGTTGGTGCGGAGGGCGATCGCGGCGTCCGGGTGCGACGTGGTGCACGCCCACCTCGGGACGTCGGCGTTCCTGGTGCCGATCGCGGCGCGTCAGCTCGGCGTCCCGTGCGTCAGCACCCTGCACCACGTGCCGACCCGCAGGCTCCGGGACCGGCCGCGCCGCGAGCTGCTGAAGGAGTGGCTCTGGACCCGTTCCGCCGAGCGCGGTGCAGCGCTGATCTACGTCTCGGACGCGGCACGGCGCGCTGCGGCGGAGCTCGTCGGGCCGGCGCGGCCGACCTGGCGGGTGCTGCACAACGGGATCGACCTGTCCCGGCTGCTGCCGCACGACGAAGCGGACCGTCCACCGCTGCCGGCCGATCTCCCGATCGCCGATGGCGCCCCGGTGGTCACGATCGTCGCCGCGCTGCGCCCGCTCAAGGGCCACGAGGTGGCGCTGCGGGCGTGGCCGTGGGTGCGCGCCGCGTTTCCCGACGCCGTGTTGCTCATCGTCGGCGACGGTCCTCACGCGGCCGCGCTGCGTGCCGCGGCGGGAGAAGGCGTCGTCTTCGCCGGCTCACGGGAGGACGTACCGGAGATCCTCCGCGGATCGACCCTCGCGCTGTTGCCGTCATTCACCGAGGCGCTGCCCACCGCCATGATCGAGGCCGCCGGCAGCGGTCTCGCTGCGGTGGCCACGACCGTCGGGGGCACGCCGGAGACGGTCGAGCACGGGGAGACCGGGCTGCTCGTCCCCCCCGGTGACGTGCAGGCACTCGCGGACGCGGTCATCACGCTGCTCGCCGACCCGGTTCGGCGCGGCGAGTACGGCCGTGCCGCGCGCAAGCTCGCCGAGGAGCGCTTCGACGTCCGGCGGTGGGCGCAGGAGCTGGAGAAGCTGTACCGGGAATCGGTTCGCGGTCATCGCGGCCTGAGGAAGGCGAAGAGCCGATGACGACGGTGGGAGTCGGGGTGGAGGAGAACAAGCTGAGTGGGCGAGCCTTGCTCGTCGTGGTCGTGGTCGGCATCGTGTGCGCGCTTGCCGGCGCCAGTGCCGCCTATCTGGTGTTGTCCAGCCAGGAGCCACGATTTCGCGCCGAGACACAGGTCGCCCTTCTGCCGGCTCGGAACACGCCGCCGGAGGACCTCTCCAACTACTGGGAGGCCCTCAGCCGCGGACAGGCCGCCCGCATCGCTGCCGAGGTGCTCGGTCAGCGGCGCTGGCTCGGGCCGGCAGCGCAGGCGGCAGGTGTGGCCACGGAGTCGATCCGGTTGGCGGCGGGCGCGGTCGCGGACACCACTCTGATCGACGTATCGATGGAGGCCGGATCCGCGGCGGCGGCCGAGATCGGCCTCGACACGGCCGTGCGGGAGGCCCGTCCGGTCGTGGAGGAGGTGTCCGGCCCGTTCGCGCTCGAAGTCGTTCAGTCGGCGGCCGGCAGCGCGGAGGAACTCGGCGTCGCGAGCAACCAGTTGATCGCCGTGGCCGGTGCGACCGGGTTGCTCATCGGCGGCGGTCTCGCCCTGATGGTGCTGCGCCGCCGCGCGCGGCGGCAGCTCGCCCGGCGTGTCGCGACGCCGACCCCGGATCCGCTCGAGTCCAGGGAGCGCAGCGCCCGCGCCGCGACGTCGAAGGCCGAGGATCCGCTTCCGGCGGGACGGACTGTCGGTGTCACCGACAAGATGCCTGCCGTGAACGGCCGTGCATCAGCGGCTGCGGCCAACGGCACTTCATCCGGGCATAACGGACGGCCCGTCGGTCCTCCGTCCCCGGGGCGCGACCATCCTAGCGCGCCCGACCGCCGCCCATGACGATCGGTGCCGCGACGCGGCCGGCGGCGGACAGCCCGCCCCGGCAGCGCGCCGATTCCGGTCACCGGCCGCCGCGACTGCGGTTCGCCGACTCCGGCGGCCTCATGCTCGGGCTCGGTGCGTTGGCGCTGGCCGTCGCGGCGCTGTTCGGTGCCGAGATGGCGCTGATCGTTCTCGGCACCGTGCTCGGCGGCCTGCTCGTCGTCTCGGCGTTGGTGCGGCCGGCGATCGCGCTCGTCGTCATCGTCGTCCTGGAGTTCTCCAACGCCGGCGAGGTCGTGGCCGTGCCGGGCATGTTCGCGGGCATGCTCGGCCTCGGCATGCTGTCGATCCTCGTCGCCCTGCGCTTGCCGGAGATGCGGGCGCGGCTGCGCCGGCCGCCGTGGGCTCCTGTCCTGCTCATGGCGTGTTACCTGGTCACGCTCGTTCCGTCGATCCGCTACACGCTGGCCCCCAACTCCACTGACATGTGGCTGGAGTACCTGCTCAAGGACTGCCTGCTCCTCGTGATCGTGCTGGTCCTGGCACAGCTGGTGAACCGACCCTGGTGGATCGCGGCCACCATCGTCGTCACCCTCGGGGTCATCGCGGCCCTCACGATCGTCAACCAGGTGGCTCTCGGTGCGCTCCCGTCGACGTTCGGGGGGTTCGCGACGGTCACCGAGGCACTCGGCGAGCAGATCACCACCCCGCGGCACGCCGGTCCCGTCACCGATGCCAACTTCTGGGGCCGCAACCTGATCCTTGCGCTGCCGCTGGCGTTCGCCCTGACGCACCGCTCCGCCGCCGCCGGGCGATGGCTGCCCGTCGTCGGCTGGTCCGTCATGATCGCTGTGTTGCTCGGTGGTCTCTACCTGACCCAGTCACGGGGGTCGTTGCTCTCCGCCCTCGTCGCGATCGTGGTCTGGGTCGTGGCGAGCGGTCCACGGGTGCGCAGGGCGGGCCTCCTGGCGAGCCCACTGGCCCTGCTGGTGATGCTGATCCCGGGCGTCGGCAATCGGCTGATCAACCTGAGCGAGGCGTTCGAGGACGTCCCCGCCTACGCCATCGACCCCTCGCTGGTGCAACGCAGTGCTGCGCAGGAGATCGCCGCGATCGTCTTCGCCGACAAGCCGCTGTTCGGGACCGGGCCGGGATCGTTCGCCTCGATCATCTACGAGTACTCGAGCCAGTCGGGGGACCTGTTGATCGGTCCGACCCGCGCGCAACACAACACCTACCTCGAGGTCGCGTCGGAATCCGGCGTCGTCGGACTGGTCGGCTGGATGATCTTGGTTGCCGGGATCGCCGTGCTGGCCTGCCGCTCCGTGCTCCGACTGGCAGGCGCACCCGACGACGGCCGCCTCGGAGCCCCCACCCGGACCCTGGCGGCAGGACTGCTCGCGGTCGTCGTCGGCTGGTCGACGGCGAGCCTCTTCCTGCACGTCGAGTACTTCCGGCCGGTGTTGATCGTGTTGGCCCTCGTCGGGCTGGTCGCGCATCGGACGAAGGATTCCGCGGCCCGGCACACGGCCGCGGAAGCCGAGGCGATCCGCCGGGCCACCAAGGGCCTGCTCGCCGGCGGCACGGTCGCCGTCATGGCCGTGGCAGCGGCCGGCCTGCTCGCTGCAGCGATGTTCGCGATTCTCAACGAACCGCGGTACCGGGTCGAGGCGCTGTTCACCCTGTTGCCTGCACAGGGCACCTACATCGCCTACGGGATCGACGTGCGCAATCGCGTGCCCGTGCTACCGGCCTACGCCGCGATGATCGACAGCTCGCCTGCGGCCGCCGAGGTGCGCGTCGACGCCGAGCCGGAGAAGGGGGTCCTGACCCTCACGTCGTTCGGCGCCACGCTGGAGGAGGCGGAGGCGACGCTCGCACCGGCGATCGCCGATGCCCCGGCAGCCATCGCGAGATACCGGGGCGATCTCCAGTACCGGCTCGTCCCGCTGACCCGGCCCGAGGTGACCATCGAGCCCTACTACTCGCCGCGGACGATCGGCATCACCGTCGGTGCGGTCGCCGTCGAACTGATGCTCCTCGCGCTGCTCGTCGGCCACATCCGCCGGCGCGGCCGGGCGCCGCGCGCCGGTGCGCCCGGAGCATCCGCACTCGGCAGGTAACACCGCGCAGGGCTGAATCGAGCCCTGGACCAGGATCGGAGACGTCCCTCCGGGCAGGAGAACCGTGATGTCGATCAAGACCACGATCGCCGACCGCAGCCCGCGAATGGTTCGGCGAGCCGTTCGCGAGGCCAGGGTCTGGTACACCCTCGTGCGATCGCCGAACAAGCAGTTCCTGAGGTTCGCACCGCCGGGCCACTTCTATTCGCCGATCCCCGACATCGACCTGCTGCGCAGCACGGCGTGGCGCACCGGGGACAGGTCGGTGCGGGACGTCCCTGGCGTGGATCTGAACGACGACGTGCAACTCGCGCACGTGGAACGGTTCGCCGAGACGCACGCCGAGATCCCGTTTCCCGAGCAGCCTCGCGACGGCTGCCGGTACCACCTGGACAACGAGTGGTTCAGCTACGGCGACTGCGTGGCTCTCTACTCTATGATGCGGGCCTACGAGCCCCGACGGATCGTCGAGGTCGGCTCGGGCTTCTCGTCCGCCGCGATGCTGGAGATCAACGACCGGTTCTTCGGCGGGCGGATCGGCCTCACGTTCATCGATCCCTCGCCGCAGCGGCTGCTCGGCTTGCTGCGCCAGTCCGACACACAGAGCTGCACCGTGCTTGCGCAGCCGGTCCAGGAGGTGGACCTCGAGGTCTTCGCCGCGCTCGAGGACGGGGATGTGCTGTTCATCGACTCGTCGCACCTCGCCAAGGCCGGCAGCGATGTCCTGCACCTCCTCTTCCGGGTCCTCCCGCTGCTCCGCGACGGGGTTCTCGTGCACCTCCACGACATCCCCTGGCCGTTCGAATACCCGTCCCGCTGGTTGGAGCAGGGCCGCGCCTGGAACGAGGCGTACGTCGTGCGCGCTTTTCTCCAGTACAACGCGGCGTTCGAGATCCTGTACTTCGGCTCGTACCTCGAGTACAAGCATCGCGACCCGCTGGAGCGCAGCATCCCGCTCGCGCTCCGCCGGCCGGCTGCCCGGATGACGCTGAGCAACTCGAGCCTGTGGCTGCGCAAGACGCGCGGACGGTGAGGTGATACGGCGACTCAGCCGCGGCCCTCGGCTGCGCCCTCGTGCACGGCCTTCTCGATCCCCGCCTCGACCCGCTCGGCCACGGTCGCCCACGACGCCTCGGTGGCGAGCCATCGCGCGCCCGCCGCCCCCATCTCCTGCGCCCGCACCGGGTCGGCGAGCAGCGCCGCCAGCGCCTCCGCCAGTGCTGCCCGGTCGCCGGGCGGGACCAGCAGACCCGTTCGGCCGTCGGCGACGACGTCCGGGATGTCCCCGACCGCGCTCGCGACGACCGGCCGGTCGAAGGTGTAAGCCAGGTGCGCCACGCCGCTCTGGCTCGCCCGAATGTACGGGGTGACGACGACACGGGCCCGCGAGAAGAAGCCGGGAACGTCCTCGCGAGCGACATAGCCGGGGTGCGCCTCGACGCCACCGACCTCTTCGGCCCGAACGACCAGTGCCTCGTGATCGATTCCGCTCACTCCGCCGGCGAGGACGAGCGTGGCGTCCGGCACACGCCGGCGGACCTCCGGCCACGCGTCGAGGAGCACGTCGATGCCCTTGTACGCGGTCCACGTGCCGAAGAACAGGGCCACGGGCGCGGTCCGGGCAACGGGCGTGACCTCCACTCCCATCCGCAGCGCCGACTCGTCGCCGTGCGGGATCGCGATCACCGGCCCGCGCGGCTCGAAGTTGTCGAGCAGGCGCCGGCGCGCATCCTCGGCGAGGACGAACGCCACCCCAACGCGTCGCCACGCCGCCGGGAGCACCCGGTCGAGCATCGGGCCGCGCTTGTACGCCGTGGAGTCCTCACGGCGCATCAGCCTCGGTTCGTGCGCGACGATGCCCAGCATCGTCCGGGGGACCAGTTTGCCCACGGCCAGGACCCCGAGGGAGTCGATGCTCTTCGGCCAGCTCGACCACAGGGCGACGTCCGCGCGGGCGCGGCGCAGGACCACGAGGACGACGAGCCACGCCACCACCAGTTGGCCGCCGCGAACGACGCGGCGCACCCGGCGGACCAGGCGACCGCGCGGCTCGGCGTCCAAGGGGTGCCAGGTCGGGAGGATCGGGTGCACCGTGAACCCGGGTTGCCGGGAGGCCAGCTCGGGCCGTGGGCCGGTGAACAGGTGCACCTCGTGACCCCGCCGGGCGAGCTCCTCACCGAGCTGAGCGGTGAACTGGAAGAGGCCGCCGGAGGGGGTGAACTCGACGAAGGCGATCTTTCGGCGGCCGCTCATGCGGTGCGCTCCGCAGGCGGGAGCGTGCGGACCCAGCCGAGCGTGCGCCGCAGGCCGTCGGCGAGCGGGGTTGGCTCGCCGAGCCCGAGATCCTCGCGAGCACGGCGCACGTCGAGGCAGCTGCGCAGGACCTCGCCGGGGCGCGCCGGACGGAGCTCCGGTGCGAAGGACTCCCGGCCGACCCCGGCCGCGTCAGCGATCGCCCCGGCCAGGGTCAGCACGTCGACCTCGGTGCCGGTGCCGACGTTGTACACCTCGTGCGCCGGCGCGTCCGCTTCCGCGGCGGCCAGGTTGGCCGCCACGATGTCGCCGACGAACACGTAGTCGCGGGTCTGCTTCCCGTCCCCGAACACGACAGGCCGCTGCCCGGACAGCACCCGGTCACAGAAGATCGCGATGACGCCCGCGTCGCCCCGCGGGTCCTGGCGGGGACCGTAGACGTTCCCGTAGCGCAGCGTCAGGACCTCCAGGCCGTGGCTGCGCCGGAACCACGACCCGTACTCCTCGGCGGTCCGCTTGCCGAGCCCGTAGGCCGAGAGCGGGTTCGCCGGAACTGTCTCCGGCGTGGGCACGACATCGGTCTCGCCGTAGATCGCACCCCCGGTGGACGTGTTGACGACGCGGCGGACGCCCACCTCGAGCGCCGCCGCGAGGACGTTGAGCGTGCCCAGCACGTTGATGCCCGCGTCGAGCGCGGGCTCGACCATGGACTTGCGCACGTCGATCTGCGCCGCCAGGTGGAACACCGTGTCGGGCCGGAACGCCGAGAACGCGCGCCGCAGGCTCGTCGCGTCCCGGATGTCGATCTCGGCGAGCTCGGCACCGGAGCCGAGCGCGTCGCGGAGATTGTCGGCTCGGCCGTGGGAGAGGTCGTCCACCGCGAGCACCGGTGCCCCAGAGGAGGTCAGCGCGTCGACGACGGAGGACCCGATGAAACCGGCACCGCCGGTCACGAGGGCTCGCACGGCGAGCAGAGTAGCCCAGTCCGGAGGCCGCACCGCGAATGTCGCTGCCTGTTAACGGACCCGGGTTGCCCGCCGAGTCACCTCCGGGTGAGCGCTCCTGCCCGCTCGCGCGACCAGCACAGATCGGTACCTCTGGGAGGTCCACATGCGCGCTTTCAACGAGGCGGACCAGTCCGTCGGCTCCCGTCGTCCGCGGTCGGCCGACATCCATCCCGGTCCTGGCTTCCGGGTCCGCACTTCGGTGCCGCGGCTCCCCCCGGAGGTCGTCCTCGGGTTCGCGGAGTTCGCCACCCCGGAGATCTCCGACCTGCTCAACCGGCTGTACGCGCTCGACTCGGGGATCGTGCGGATGTCGGGCCCGGACCGTCCCCTGTCCGGTGTGGCCTGCACGGTGCGGGTCTACCCGGGGGACAACCTGATGGTGCACAAGTCGCTGGACGTGGCCGCTCCCGGCGACGTCGTGGTGGTCGCGGCGAGCGGGACGCTGTCGAACGCCGTGCTCGGCGACATCATCTCGACGAAGGCCCGCCACCGTGGTATCGGCGGGTTCGTCGTCGACGGCCTGGTCCGTGACCTGCCGAGCATCCAGGCCCTCGACTTCCCCGTCTACGCCCGCGGCACCACGCCGATCGGCCCGCTCCATCGCGGCCCCGGTGAGATCAACTACCCGGTCGCGTGCGGAGGCGTGGTCGTCAACCCCGGCGATGTCGTCGTCGCCGACGGTGCGGGCGTCGTCATCGTCCCCCAGCAGATCGCCGTGGACCTGCTCCAGCGGCTGCGTGCGCACGCCGAGGGCCTCGCGGTCTACCTCGCGGCCGTCCAGCGGGGCGAGTTCGACAACTCGTGGGTGGACACGCATCTGCACGGCTGCGAGGTCGATCCGGCCGACGAGCTCCGCGTTCCGTCGGCTACCTCGACCGCCGTCGGGGCGGTTCGCTGACCGTGATTTCCGCACCGATGCGGCCGGCCGTCGCCGCCGAGATCGTGTCCGGGATCGTCCGCGCCCGGAGGTCCGCGGCGCGGCGGGCGCGAGCGAACCACGCGGCGTACTACCGCTCGATCTGGACGGCGGCGGCCGGACGTGTCGGTGTTGCCGTCACCGATCTCGGCGGCGGCGCGATCGAGCTCGCCCTGCCGGCGCTCACCCTCCGGGTCCGCGGCACGCACGTCCGGCTGGACGGCCCCGAAGTCCTACGCCGGGCAGGCGACAAGGCACATGTCAGCGAGTTGCTCGCGGCTGCGGGGCTGCCGGTACCGCCGCACCGCGTGGTATCTCCTGCCCGCCTCGACGAGGCGGCCGCCTTCCTCGCCGCGGCACCGGACGCGTGCGTCGTCAAGCCTGCTCGGGACACGGCGGCGGGTCGCGGGGTGACCACCGGGGTACGCACGCCACGGGACCTGCGGCGGGCGGCGGTCGCCGCTGCTGCCGCGGCCGCCCGCGCGTCCGCCCTCGACGGCGATCCGGTGCGGCGGGCGGTGCGGATGGCCCATGGGCTCGACCGCATGCCGCTGTTGATCGAGCACCAGATCCCCGGCGCGAACTACCGGTTGTTGTTCCTGGACGGCGTGCTGATCGACGCGATCCGCCGGGACGCGCCCGTCGCCGTGGGCGACGGGCGGCGGAGCGTCGGCGAGCTGCTCGACGCGCTCAACGCCGCGCGACTCCGGTCCGGCGGGGGGCACGCACAGGTGGTGGTGAACCGTGACCTCGACCTCGAGCGCACGCTCGCGGACCAAGGACTGACGGTCGGCGCCGTTCCCGCCGCCGGTCGGGCCGTCCGGCTCAAGACGACCATCAACGACAACGCACCGGACTCGAACCGGCCGGCTCTCGGGCTGTTGTGTGCCGACCTTGTCGACCAGGCCCGCGCGGCGGCAGCGGCGGTGGGTGCGCGGCTGGCCGGTGTCGACGTGATCACTACCAACCCCGGCGTTTCCCTCGCTGAGTCCGGCGGGTGCCTGCTGGAGGTCAACACCACTCCGGGGCTGGCGATGCACTACCACGGCCACGACGGCGGCACGGACGTGGCCACCGACATCCTGCGGCAGCTTGCCGCACAGCCACGAGTGGAGACGGCGTGATGCGCGCGGACCTTCCTCCCGTCATCGTCCTCGGCGGGGAGTCGAACGCGCTGTCCATCGCGCGCCGCCTCGGCACGATGGGCGTGCGGGTGTACGGCATCGGGGTCGCACCGTTCGTCGAGCAGTCGCGCCACCTCCGGCCGATCCCGCTGCCGCCCGGCCTGCGCACGGCCGACCAGGAGTCGGCCTGGCCGGAACTGTTGCTCGGCCGGGCGACCGACCACTTGCAGGGGGCGGTCGTCCTCGCCGCGAGTGACGCCGGCATCAGCGTGCTCGCCCGCAACCGGGCCCGGCTGCTCGACCGCTTCCTCCTCGACGTCAGCGACACCTCGGTGCAGCTGGACATGCTCGACAAGCTGGCGACCTACCGGAGTGCGGTCGAGGCGGGGGTGCCGACGCCGCGGTTCTGGCGGATCGACGGCCCCGAGGACCTCGATCGGTACCGGGACGAGCTGGTGTTCCCGCTCATCGTCAAGCCACTGCATTCGCACACCTACCAGGCCGCGTTCCCCGGGCTGAGCAAGTTCCGCGTCGCGGAGGACATCGACCGACTCATGGCCGAGCACGGCGAGCTCACCGAAGCAGGCCTCGCGGTGATGCTCGTGGAGAAGATCGAGGGGCCGGACGACCTGCTCTGCAGCTACTACACCTACATCGATGACACCGGGGCGAGCACGTTCGACTTCACCAAGCGGATCGTTCGTCGCCACCCCCCGAACATGGGCATCGCGACCTACCACGTCACCGACTGGAACCCGGAGGTCCGCGATGTCGCCCTCCGGCTGTTCAAGCACGTCGGGCTGCGGGGTGTGGCCAACGCGGAGTTCAAGCGGGACCGGCGGGACGGTGTACTCAAGCTGATCGAGTGCAACGCCCGGTTCACGGCGGCGAACTGCCTGCTCGCCGCGGCCGGGATCGATCTCGCCCGGCACGTGTACCATCAGGTGATCGGCAGGTCCTACCCGCTGCCGAGCCAGTACCGCACCGGGCTGCGCCTCCTGTACCCGACGAACGACCTGCGCGCCTTCCGGATGCTGCGCGGTGCGGGCGAGCTGAGCGCGGGCGAGTGGCTGCGGAGCCTCGCCCACCCGCAGACCTTCCCGTACATGGACCTGCGGGACCCGAAGCCCGCGGTCGTGCGCGGGCTCCACCGGGTGCGCCGGGCCGCCGCACAGGTCAGGGGAGGTTGATCGTGGGACCGACGATCGGTGTCCTGCATCCCGGTCAGATGGGAGCCGCCATCGCCGCGCAGGCGGTGCTGACGGGCAACCGGGTGCTGTGGCTGCCGGCCGGGCGCAGCCCGGCGACCCATGACCGTGCGCTGGAGGCGGGCCTGGTACCGGTGCCGACCCTTGCGGAACTGCTCGCGGAGTCCGCGGTGGTGCTGTCGCTCTGCCCGCCCGCCGCCGCAGACGACGTCGCGCGTCAGGTCGCCGCCGTCGGCTTCCGGGGAGTGTTCGTCGAAGCCAACGCGGTGAACCCCGCCCGGGTCACGGTGCTCGCCGACGAGCTGGAAGCCCGCGGCACCGTCGTGGTGGACGGCTCGGTGATCGGCCCGCCGCCGTCGGCGTCGAGCGGCGCACGTCTGTATCTCGCGGGTGCGCCCGAACCGGTCGGGACGGTCGCGGCGCTCTTCGCCGGCACGGCGGTGGCGGCCACCGCTCTGGACGGCGACGTCGGCGCAGCGAGCGCATTGAAGATGGCCTTCGCGAGCTACCAGAAGGCGACCAGGACGCTGGCGGCGGTCGCCCACGCGCTCGCCGCCCGGCACGGCGTGACCGGGCCGTTGCTCGCCGAGGCGCGCGCGATGGCCGGGCTACCGCTCGCCGAGCTCGACTACCTCCCGTCCGTCGCGGCACGGGCGTGGCGCTGGGGGCCGGAGTTGCGGGAGGTGGGCGACAGCCTGGCAGCCGAGGGCCTGCCGACCGAATTGGCGATCGGAACCGCCGAGGTGCTCGCGCGGTGGGAGGGGCAGCGCGACCGCTGGGACGTCTCCGTCGCGGATGTGCTCGCCGAGTTGGCCGCGTTCACGGGCGCCGCCTCGTGACGCACCAGGTGTCCCGAACCGAGCGGCTCGCGCGGCTGCTCACGCGCAGCGGTTTGGACCGGCTCGCCCGGATGAGCTGGCGTGGCCTGCTCATCCTCAACTACCACCGGATCGGTGTGCCGGGCGAACTCGACGACCCGGATCTCTTCAGCGCCACCCCGGAGGACTTCGAGGCACAGGTTCGCCTGCTGGCCGACCGGTTCGAGATCGTGCCCGCCGGCACGGCCGATCTGGACGCGGAGACACCCGCCCGCCGGATCGCCATCACCGTCGACGACGGCTACCGGGACATGACGGTGGCCGCGGAGATCCTGAGCGCACACGGCGTCCCGGGATCCTTCTTCATCTGTACCGGTTTCATCGACGAGCCCCACCACGCGTGGTGGGACGAAATCGCTTGGCTCACCGCGCAGCCGATCGCACGGGACCTCCCGGCGTCGGAGTGGCTTCCGCACGGGTTGCCGGTACACGGCCGGGGCCCCGCCGAGGTGCGACGAGCCCTCACCGCTGCCTACAAGCAACGGGCGGGCGAGCGGGGTGAGGACTTCCTGGACTGGTTGGCCCGATGCGTCGGCCGGGCCCGGCCCGACGCGGAGCGGGCGACGGAACAGTGGCTCACGTGGGAGGCGGTGCGCTCGCTCGAGCGGGCCGGGATGGAGATCGGCGGACACTCCGTGACGCATCCGGTCCTGGCGAACCTGAACCCGCAACAGCAGCACCGGGAGATCGGTGAGTCGGTACGGCGGCTGCGGGACGAGCTGGCCGGCCCGGTCGACACGTTCGCCTACCCCGTCGGGTCCCGGGCCGCATTCGACCGCCACACCAAGGACGCCTTGGCCGATCTCGGGATCCGGCGTGCCTTCAGCTTCTGCGGGGGCGTGAACCGCGCCCGGCGCAGCGAGCGGTACGACGTTCGCCGCGCCGGCGTGTTCCGCGATCACAGTCCGGCCGTCGTCGGCGCCATTGCGGCCGTGCCCGGTGTGCTCGCGTCACCGCGGCAATACGCCTGACCTCGCCTCCCGCCCCGCGCCGGCGATCTCGCGGACGCGGCGTGCGCCGCGCACCAGCACAGCCTCGAGGTCGGGGTGGCGCTTGACCAGCGGGCGCACGTGGTGGCGGGGCGCGGTGGCGAGCCGATGGGCCAGCCCGGGAACCGACCGCCGGAAGAGCCTGCTCCGAGCGAGCCGCAGATCGAAGCTCTTGAGCGCGTCCTTGTACCCGTGCTCGCCCCGACCGAGGTCGAAGGTCGTCACACCCAGTTCGGCGGCCGACTCCGCCATGAGGAAGTGCAGGAGCAGGCCGGGGGAGTACTTCGCCAGCCGCGGGTTGTAGGTCGGGAACCAGCTGCAGATGACCGTTCGGGAACGCAGACCGAAGTGGGCCGCGGCCACCTCGTCACCCGCGTAGAGCACCGAGAGCGTTCCGGTGCAACCCGGCGTGCGAACGGCCAGCAGATCCTCGAGGAGCGCGACGGTACGTGGGTCGGCGAACCGGTCCCACTCCGACATCGCGGAGTACTGGGCCGACTTCCACCGCATCACGGTGTGGAGCGCGTTCACGTTCGTCGACTCGAAGTCGAACCGCAGATCGCCGACCTCGCGCTCCAGCTTTCGCCGCTTGCGCTCCATCGTCGGCACGAGGCTCTTGGACACGGCCCGCCGCTCGGCCAGGTAGCCCCGGAACCCGTTCCGCAGGTCGATCACCGGTGATCCGTACTCGACGACGTGGGCCGACCCGTCCGGTAGCCGTTGGGCCGGGTAGTTCTCGAACTTCAGCGAGTGCAGCCCGGCCGCGGCGAGCAAGGCCTGCGGCCGCCACTCGACGCCGGGGCGCGCCACCAGGCACTGCTGGTCGGCAATGCCCGCAGCGATGGGCGACCCCGCACCCAGGTTGTTGCGCTCGAAGGCGAGAAAGCCCGCCTCCACGCCGTCGTCGATGAGAACGGCGACCCGCGCTTGCTGGTGGACCCGGCCGACCGCGAGGGCGAACCCCGGCGACAGGAAGGGGTTTCCGTACTCCGGAGCGCCGTCCTGCATCCGCTCCCAGGCCGAGACCTGCGCCGGAGTCAGATCCCCGGGCCTCACGATCAGCACACTCACCGGCGATGAACCCTCTCGGCCCGGACGACGCCATCTCCGATCAAGGAGCGGCGGTCGGGGAAACTAGCGTCAGCGCGGACGGTCGGCAACAACGGGCCTCGGCACGCGCTGCTCGTTCACCCCGGGGCTGTGCACTTCGCACATTCGGGTGTCGACCCAGCCGTCACCGCGTTCCACCGGCCCGTCGGCGCGCAAAAGCCGCGATCTCCAGCTGCGAGCCGACCCCGAGTTTGCCGAGGATCGACTTGATCTGCGTGCGCACCGTCGCCACCGAGACCACGAACTCCTCGGCGATCGCGGCGGGCCGTCGCCCGGCGGCGATGCGGTCGACGATCTGGCGTTCGCGCGGCGTGAGCCGCTGCCAGCGGTCCTCCCGCTGCCGGACGTCCTGCTCGGCGGCGGCCGCGACGGCGTGCAGCCGCCGTCGTTCGGCCTCCGTGAGCAGGGACCGGCCCTCGGCGGCGCGCACCGCGGTGTCGACGAGCTCGTCGAACGGTGCCGTCTTGCGCACCCGGCCCACCGCCCCGCCCGCGATGGCCACGGCGACGCGCGTCTCGTCGGTCGCGCCCGTGACCAGCAGGACCCTCCAACCGGCCCGCCGCAGCCGCGGCACCAGGTCGGCGCCGTCCGTCTCGGTGCCGAGATCGAGGTCGAGCAGGACGAGGCTGCCGGGCGGCGCGGGTTCCGCGAGGCGCTCCCGCAGCTGGTCGGGGGCCACTGCGGCCGCGGTGAGGCCGCGGGAACGCAACGCCATCGCGAGTGCGTTCGAGACCAGCACGTGGTCGTCCACGATCAGTACGATCGGCCGCTGCGCGATCATGCGCTGGCGCACTCCACCGCGCGGCGGGCCGATGGCAGATCGATCGCGGCCACGCAGCCGAGACCGCGGGACGCGAGGGTGAACGTGCCGCCGTGGCGCCCGACCAGATCCGCACTGATGGCCAGGCCGAGGCCCGACCCGTCGGAGTCCGGCCCCCGTGCTCCGCGATGCAGCAGTGTTTCCTCGGCGCCCGGCGGGAGGCCCGGGCCGTCGTCGGTGACCTCGATGCGCACCTGACCGGCCCGCTCCCGCGCGCGCAGTCGCACGCTCGCCCCGGGTGCGTGCCGAGCGCAGTTCGTGAGCAGGTTCGTCACCACCTGCGCGAGCTCGCCCCGGTCCATGGTGACGTGCGGGTCGCCGGCCACGTTCACGTGCACCTCGGCACCGGTCGCGCGGTGCACGGCGCCCAACTCGCGCAGCAGCGGACCGACGGCGACCTCACCCGTCGGCGCGGTCGCCCCGTCCAGCATGCGGCGCAGCCGCTCGATCTCCGCCCCGGCCGCCACCAGCAGCAGCCTGCCGTCCGGTGAGGCCGCGGCGTCGGCCCCGGCGAGCACGCTCGCGGCCCCGGACAACCCGGCCACCAGGTTGCGCATCTCGTGGTCCCGCTCGGCGGCCGACGCCATCGCGGCCTCGGCCGCGGCGAGCCGGGACCGAGTGGCTTCCTGCTGGCGCCACACGCCGCGCCACGCGGCGGCGAAGAACAGCACGGCGGCGACGAGGAGCATCCCGGCCGCCGCGAGGTCGAGTGCGCGCGCGAGCGGGCCTGCACCGGTGGCGACGGCCGGGGCGTGTGCCATCGCGAGCGTGCCGAACGCGAGGCCGACCCGCCGCGGCAGTCCGCGGTTCTCCCGCGCACCAACGCCGAATAGCAGCACGCCGACGACGGCCGTGGCCGACCACGCGGCAGCCTCCAACGCCGCGAACACCGCCGGCAGCCGCCCGCGTGACAGGGCCGCCGACAGCACCACGGCGCCGAGACCGAGCGCCACGGTTCCCGTCACCGCGACGGCGGCGATCCGGTCGGCGCGCCCCGCCGGTCTGCGCAGCGCGAGCAGGAGCATCCCGACCGCGCCGAGGGCCGTGACGGCGCTCGTCGGCCCCACCAATGCAGGGGCGGCCTCCAAGGCGACGGCGCGCAGGAGGAGCGCCGCCCCGGTGTAGAGGGCGACGGCGGCCGCGATCCGGCGTGCGCGCCGGTTCCCGCTCATCCAGGCCGCGACGGCGAGCAGGATCGACGCGGCGACGCCCGCCGTGAACGTCAGGACGCCGATCGCGCGCGCGACCATGATGTGCCCGCCGTCGAGCCGCACGACGATCGACCAGGCGGCCGCGACCAGGGCGGCCTGCAGGAGGAGGTCGACGGCGACGGGGAGGCGCGGCCGCCGACGACCACGGAACGTGTTGCGCAAACTTGCTTACCCCTCGGACTTCCGGGGACGGCCGCGTCTGCTCAGGGGCGCGGCCGGGTGCTGGGGAGCTCCGCCGGGGTCGTCGCGCGCCTTCCGGGAGCCGTTACCCTCCGGCACAGGTCGGCGCCGAACGGTCACCGCCGCCGCCTGCTGATCACCGCGCCGTTCGACGCATGCGAGCTACCGCTCACCTGGCGCCGCGGCGGGGGCGGTGAGCCCGCGGTCCGGGGGAGCAGCAGGTTCGCGGCGCCCACGAGCAGCAGCAGGCCGACGGCGAAGAAACCGCCGGCGGGACTCACGAGACGGTCGCGGATCAGGCCGACCCACGGTACGACGTACGACTGCACGCCGCGGACGTCGGCGGCCTGGACGAGGCCGGAATCGGGTGCGTCGTTCGCATCGCCCTGGGTGCGGAAGGCCGGTCCGGGCTCAATTCCGATGACACGGTGGGTCACGATCCTGGTCGCACCGGAATCCGCGTCGCGGTCGGTGAAGGTGATGACGTCGCCCACGGCGATCTCCGCGGCGGGCCGGGGGCGCACGACGACCGTGGACCCCACCGGCAGCGCGGGCTCCATGCTTCCCGAGAGCACGGTCAACGCTGCGGCGCCCGACAGCGCCGGGACCACGGCGACGGCGACCGCGACCGCGACGACCGCGACGAGCAGGAGCCCGGCCACCCAACGGCCGAGGCGGCGCACCGCGTGCGGGCGCGGTGGGGCCTGCGGTGCGGGTGACACGGCAGGCAGCCGCACGGTGGGCGGGTCGAGCGACATGCTTCCTCCTCGGGCCGGGCACGCAGCCGCTCAGCATGGCGATTCCGGAGCCGTTCGTCGTACCCCGGATGAGGTATGTGGGGAACCGGCCGAATACCCACGATGAGGTATGTGGGCGGCGGCCGTCGGGGGCAGGCTTTCGGCAACGCGATCGCCGATTTCGTGATCGCCGGAACTCCCCGCGAATCCCTGAGGCCTATTCAGCCGCCAAGTAGAAGTGCAGTCCGATAACCGCCGAGATCGTCGTGTCGAACGTCGCCAGCGGCCGCCGGTAGTCGGTGTGCATGATGCGCCAGGTCTTAAAGTTTGCGATCACC